>RFVF01000087.1 GCA_009922615.1 Pseudomonadota bacterium | reverse complement strand
GTTTGGTGAACCGGGCGTGTGCCCGACGATTGCGTTGTTTTCATCTACCACCAATCAGTTCCCAATCGGTGGCCTCCTTTCAACTGCATCGTTCCGGCTTAGGTCCGGCTGGACTTTGTCATTCAGTAATCTCCAATTATTCCAAGCCTCAACTCCCTTTCGGAGAGTTTGAAGATGTTTTGGATTCGCCATGTGGTTTGTGGCTTATCTGTATTTTTACTTTGGCATTTCCAGCTTCACCTTCTCCGCCACCTGCGCCACGTCTTTGTCACCGCGGCCGGATAGGTTCACGATGATGAGCGCGTCCTTGCCCAGCTTCGGCGCGCGTTCCATGCAGGCGGCGACGGCGTGAGCGCTTTCCAGCGCGGGGATGATGCCTTCGAGGCGCGCGAGTTTCATGAACGCGTCGAGCGCCTGGTCATCCGTGGCGTAGCTGTATTCCACGCGGCCCTCGTCGCGCAGCCACGCGTGCTCCGGGCCGACGGCGGCATAGTCGAGTCCGGCGCTGACACTGTGAGTGGATTGAATCTGGCCGAACTCGTCCTGGAGAATGTAGCTGCGCGTGCCTTGCAGCACGCCAAGCGAGCCGCCTTGGAAACGCGCGGCGTGTTGCTCGGGCAGAATCCCGCGCCCGCCCGCCTCGACGCCAAGCATCTTCACGGACTTGTCTTCGAGGAACGGATAGAACAGTCCGATGGCGTTCGAGCCGCCGCCGACGCACGCGATGAGCAGGTCGGGCAAACGCTCTTCCTGTTCGAGAATCTGCCGTCGCGCCTCGTCGCCGATAATGCGCTGGAAGTTGCGGACCATCACGGGATACGGGTGCGCGCCATAAGCGGTGCCGAGGATGTAGTGCGTGCTGCGGATGTTCGTCACCCAGTCGCGCATCGCTTCGTTGACGGCTTCCTTGAGTGTCTTCTGGCCGGCGTGAACCGGCACCACGTCCGCGCCGAGCATCTTCATGCGGAAGACGTTCAGCTTCTGGCGCTCGCAATCCACTGCGCCCATGTAAATGACGCATTTCATCCCAAACATCGCGGCCACCGTGGCCGTGGCGACGCCGTGCTGGCCCGCGCCGGTCTCGGCGATGATGCGGGTCTTGCCCATGCGTTTCGCGAGGAGGATTTGGCCCATCGCGTTGTTGATCTTGTGCGCGCCGGTGTGGTTGAGGTCCTCGCGCTTGAGATAAATCTTCGCGCCGCCCAGCTCGCGCGTGAGGCGTTCAGCGAAGTAAAGCGGCGAGGGGCGGCCGATGAACTCGCGGAGGTAGTAACTCAGTTCGAGTTGAAACTCCGGGTCGTGTTGCGCGCGGAAATACTCGTCCTCCAGCGCCTGCAACGGATGCACGAGCGTTTCGGGGACGTAGCGTCCGCCGAAGGGGCCGAAGTGACCGTGGGCGTCGGGGACAGTTGCGATGGTGGCACTGCTCATGGCGGGAAACTAAAGCTCCAAATCCGAAGCTCCAAGCTCCAAAGAAGTTCCAAATCCCAAGCTCCGCACCCGAAGCGCGTTGGGGCTTGTCATCCCAACTCCTGCTCCATCTCGCGGACAATCTCCACGAACCGCCGCACCATTCCCGCATCCTTCTGGCCGGGCGCCGACTCCACGCCGCTCGAAACATCCACGCCGTAGGGCCAGACTTGCTGCACGGCGTCGGCGACGTTCTCCGGCGTCAGGCCGCCGGCAAGGATGACGGGCCGGCCTAGCTCCTTCGCCTGGGCGGCGAGGTCCCAGTTGAATTTTTCGCCCGTGCCGCCGCGCTGGCCGGCGACGTAGCTATCGAGCAGCCACGCGTCCACGGCGTATTCGGGTAGCGGCTTGAGTGAGTCAGCGTTTTGGATACGGAAGGCTTTCACCACCTTGAGCGGCGCAAACTGCCGACAGAACTCCGGCGTCTCCTCGCCGTGGAACTGCAACGTGTCCAGCCCGCATTCGGCGACAGTTGCGCGCACGGTATCGGCGCTCGCATTGACGAAGACGCCGACCTTGGCGACGAACGGCGGCAAGGCGCGGATGATCTGCGCGGCAGCGGCGGGAGCGATGTTGCGCTTGCTGCCCGCGAAGAACATGAAGCCCAGCGCATCCGCGCCCGCTTCGACGGCCGCCAGCGCGTCGGGCAGCCGGGTGAGGCCGCAGATTTTCACCTTCGTGCGCATGAGTTACTTGATGAGTTCGTAGTGGCCGATGAGCGGCAGCGGCTTGGAATGTCCGCCGGCGGCATTCACGATGCCGAGGATCGCCAGCACTAGCCAGCCCGCCCACAACAACGGCACGGCGAGGACCAGCGCGAGGTTCAGCAGGGGAATGAAGCCGATGACCATGCAGCTGACCGAGGCGATCACCGAAGCGAGGAACAACACCAAGCCTTGGTTGGCGTGATATTTCGCGAACTTTGAGTTCGGTGCGGCGATGAGGCCGACGATGAACAAAATCCACAGATAGGAAAGGATGGCGAACGCGCGGTGCTTGTCGATGTCATCGGCGGGCGAACTGACCGGGCTGGGCGGAACCGGCGGAACGGTCACGAGCGGGGCCGGGCGGCAATTGGCAAATTCCCGCAGCGATTGGGCGGCCTGCCAGTTCACCATGCCTTCCTGCCAGACGTAGGTCTCGGGCGAGAGCGTTCCGTTGGAAAGTAACGCTTGTAGGGTGGCGGTGTCCACGGGCGCGGAAGGCTGCCCGTTCTGAACGTATCTCCAAGTGTTCATGCGCGTTGTTCGGTTGCGTGAGATGACACCACAGGGGCTGCGCAGCCGCAAACAGATTGTCCTCCGTCCGCGCGTGCAAGCTACCGACCTGTCACGTCCAAGCAGACCAAGTCGGCCTGGCTGCGGCAGTAGATGCGACCGTTGGCCAGCACGGGGGCGGCCCATGTGTTGTTGCCGCCGAGCACCTGAGCACTGGCCAGTTCGCGGAAGCCGGCGGGGGAAGCTTCCGCCAATCCGAGCCGGCCGCGTTCGCCGTAGAGGATGAGGATGGCGTCCGCGAGCATGAGCGAGCCTTTGCCGTAGCTGGGGTTGGTCCACTTCACGGCTCCAGTGATGACATCGAGGCAGCAGAGCTGGCCCTCGTCGAAGCCGTAGAGATGCCCTTGCCAGAGCACACAGGAGTTCATGTGATTTTTCATGTTCTTGTTCGACCACACGGGCTTGATGGTGTCGGCCGTCATCTGGAGGAGTGCGCAGCCGCTGTTGTAGCCGGAGGAGATGAAAATCTTGTCCTCGAAGACGATCGGGGTGGCGGCGTTGACTTCGTAGGTGGTGCGCCAGTTGTAATGCCAGAGAATGCGCCCATTGCTGGCGGCGCGCCCGGTCAGGCCACCGGCGCTGAAGACCGCCACGGCACGGTCGCGCGCGAGGGGGAAGGCCACGGGCGAGCTGTAGCCGGCTGCGAAATTCCCGTTCGCCCACACCACGCGTCCGGTTTTCTTGTCGAGCGCGGCGACGGATCGGGCCGCCGCGCTGGTTTCGAGAATGAGCAGCTCGCCTTCCACGAGCGGCGAGCCAGCGAAGCCCCACGCCGGGATGCCGCCGCCAAAATCGGTGACGAGGTTTTTGGTCCACACCAACGCCCCGGTTGCGGCATTCAGGCAGAGCACATGACCGCGCCGGCTCACGGTGAAGACTCGTTCGCCGTCCACCGTGGGGGTGCAGCGCGGCCCGTGATAACCGTTCGGATCCACAGCGGCGCAGGGATATTTGTAATCCCAGAGCAGCTTGCTGGTCGCCACCTCGAGGCACATCACGTGGTCCACGTCAGTGACGTTGCCCATCGTGTAGAGCTTGCCGCCCACGACGGACACAGAGGAAAAGCCGATGCCTACCTTGGCGGTCCAGAGTCGGTGCGGTCCTTCTTTCGGCCATTGGATGCGGAAATCCTTTTCCTCGGAAATGCCGTTGCGCTTGGGGCCGCGCCATTGCGGCCAGTCAAAGTTTCCTTGCGCAAGCACACTGGAGGTGAGGACGGCGAAAAGAAGACCGACGGACAGGCGACAGGCGTTCACGGCAGTGAAACTAGGCGCTCCACTTCGCATCGTCAAACGATTCGACCGGCGCGAGAAGGCGTGCTATTCCCAGCCCGTGCCACACAACTTTTCCACCCGGCTGAACCGCCGCCGTTTCGCTCACCTCTCGCTCGCCGGCTTGGGAGTGGTCGCCAATTTTTCGCCCCGGCTCCCAGCCGCTTCGGCCGGTGCCAAAGGCGATTTGCTCTACAACGGCATTCAACTCCCGACGCCCTGGCCGCCGCAGCCCTCCACGCCCACGCCGAAGCCTGCGGCGCTCCCACTGCACCTCGCCACACCGCCCGCAGTGATTCCGATTGATGTGGGTCGGCAGTTGTTCGTGGATGACTTTCTCGTCGAGCAAACCACGTTGACGCGCACGTTCCACCAGCCCGTCTGGCATCCTGCGAATCCCATTCTCCAGCCCGACCAGCCGTGGGAAAAACTCGGCTCCACACCGATGGCTTCGGCCTTCAGCGATGGCGTTTGGTGGGACCCGCGCGACCGCCTCTTCAAGCTTTGGTATATGGCCGGCTACCGGCGCGCGACCGCGCTGGCTGTCTCCGAGGACGGCGTGAAGTGGCAGAAGCGCGACTGGGGCGTCGTCCCCGGCACGAGCATCGTCCACACCGGCGACCGTGATTCGGCGAGCGTCTGGCTCGATCTCGATGACCCTGATCCGAAACGTCGTTACAAACTCTTCCGCGCTCACCGCGAGGAGATCGATGGTCGCGGCGAGTGGTCGTTTGAAATTCATCTCTCTGCCGACGGCGTTCACTGGGGTCCGGTTGCCGGCCGCAGCAACGGGATTTATCCGCGCAGCACGGTTTTCTACAACCCCTTCCGCCGCGTCTGGGCCTTCGGCCTGCGCAAGGATTCCTCCACGGTGATCGGCCGCTGCCGCCGCTACTACGAGTGCAAGGACGGCGTGGCTGACGCGGCGAAGAATCCCGAGGAACGTAGTTGGTGGGTCGGTGCCGACTCGCTCGATCCTGCGCGCGCTGACACGAAGCTCCCGCCGCAGCTCACCAACCTCGACTGTGCCGCCTACGAGAGCCTCATCCTTGGCCAATACACGCTCTGGCGCGGCAAGGCGGATCCCACGACCGGTCGCCCCGAGCTCAACGACGTCTGCCTCGGCTACAGTCGCGACGGCTTTCACTTCACGCGTCCCGATCGCCGGCCCTTCCTCGCGATGTCCGAACGCAAGGGCGACTGGAACTGGGGCAACGTCCAGTCCGCCGGCGCGGGCTGCCTCATCGTCGGCGACCAACTCTACTTCTACGCCAGCGGACGACGCGGCGGCCCGGCGGAGTTCCCCGACGGTGACGGTTGCACCGGCCTGGCGACGCTCCGCCGCGATGGCTTCGCTTCGTTCGGCACCGAGACCGAAGGCGCGCTCACCACGCGCCCTGTGCGCTTCACCGGCCAGCACCTCTTCGTCAATCTCGCCGCGCCCACGGGTGAACTACGCGTGGAAATCCTCGACGAACACGGCACCGTCCTCGCGCCCTACACGGCCGCAAACTGCGCGCCGCTCAAAGGCGATGCCACCAAACTTGCCGTCCGCTGGCAGGGCAGTCCCGACTTGAAACCCATTACAGGAAAGCCCGTGAAATTCCGCTTCACTTTGCGACAGGGGAAGCTTTTCGCGTTCTGGGTCAGCCTGGAACCGAGCGGGGTCAGTCGTGGTTACGTCGCCGGCGGCGGGCCGGGTTTCGCCCATTCGGCGGACGTGTGACGCCAGCCGGGGTCACGCCAGCGACCAGCCCTTGCGATACTCGCGCTGGATGAACGGCGTGGCCTCGGGCGCATTCTTGGCGCGCAAGCTCACTGGGTCCCATTCGAGTTTCTTGCCGACGCGGTAGGCCACGTTGCCGAGGTGGTTCGCTTCGGTGAGCCAGCCGGAATACTCGAAGTTCGCGTGCGACTGCGTGCCGTTCTTGATCGCGCTCAACCAATCGTCGTAGTGGCTCTTCACGCGCGGGATGGTCGGCTCGGGGCGCTTGAATTCCGCGAAGTCTTTTTCTGGCAGCAGCAGATACTTGCCGTAGTCGGAGAGCAACATGCCTTTGTCGCCGACGAAGAGATGGCCGTTGCCCCACTGCGGAATCGCCTTCTCGGTCCAGAGCTTCGGTTTGTCCTCGCCCTGATACCATGTGAGTTTCACCGGCGGCATGCCGTCGCGCGCGGCGTATTCGTAGGTCGCGTGCATCGAGGCGGGCGCGATCTCCTTGTGCGCGGGCGGGCCGAAAGCCTCGATGGTCAAGGGAGCCTTGAGCTTGAGCGCCCAGAACGGCAGGTCGTTCCAATGAGAGCCAAGGTCGCTTATCGTGCCGTTGCCGAAGTCCCACCAGCGATACCACTTGGGCCCGGGGAAATAGACTTCGTTGAACGGTCGCTCCGGCGCGGGCCCGAGCCACAGATCCCAGTCCAGCCCGGCGGGGATTGGCGACGCCTCCTTCGGCCGGTCGGTGGCGAAGACGATGTCCTTGTTCCGCTCTGCGGCTTCCTTGCTTTGCAAGCCCCACGCGCGCGACACCCACACGTGCGCCTCGCGCACTGCGCCGATGGCTCCGCCCTGAATTAGTTCGACCACACGCCGGTAGTTCTCGGACGAGTGGATTTGAATGCCCATCTGCGTGGCGAGCTTTGGGCGCGCGGCGGCGGCTTCACGGACCTTGCGCGCCTCGTAGATGTTGTAGGTGAGCGGCTTTTCGCAATACACGTGTTTGTTGGCTTGGAGCGCCATCATCGTCGCGAACGCATGCGTGTGCTCGCATGTGCTCACCACCACGGCGTCATAATCCTTCGCGTGGTCGAAGAGCTTGCGGAAGTCCGTGAAGCTCGCGGCTTGTGGATGCTTGGTCTTGGCGGCGTCAAGGTTGCGCTGGTTCACATCGCAAAGCGCGGCGATGTATTCGGTCTGCGCCACGCCGCCCATGTTCGATCCGCCACGGCCGCCCGCGCCGATGATGGCGACGGCGAGTTTGTCGTTGGGATTGCGCGCGCTGAGCAGCGCGGGAAATCCAAGCACCGCGCCGGCGGAGGCGACGGTGGCTTTCGTGAACTGTCGGCGCGAGAGGGATGCAGCAGTCGATGGAGTGGCTTTCATGGATTCCAGCTTGAAGCGAATGGCTCGCGTGGTCAACGCGCCACCGCGCTATTTGCCCGCCGCCAACCGGTCGCGTTCGGCCAGCCGCCACTTCAGCCACGAGTAAAAGCTCGCGCCGATTTGCTGGTAGCCGGTGGTGTTTGGATGCACCGCGTTGTTGTCGGGATAGCCGCCGACGATGTCGAGGTTCAGCTCTGTCGGGACGATGAAGATGCCTTCCGCTTCGCGACCGGCGAAATGCGCGAGCTGCCGTTCGACGAGCCGATGCTGCACGGCGTGCCAGTTGGCGCGGGAATACTGGTTCTTGTAGTTCGCCACAAACGCGGCCTCGCGGATGTTGCCGGGTGTCGTCAAGCCGACTCCCAGTTCCGCCTTCGGCGCAGCCTCGTGAAACGCCGCGAGCAGCAGATCCGCCTGTTGCAACATCTGGGTGATGCCCGCGTCGAGCGCGGCGGGATCATCGGCCTTGAGGCGGAAGCAGTCATTGATACCGAGCAGGAACGTTACGAAATCCGGGGCGCGCCCACCGCAGTGCTTTTTGATGTAGTTGCCTACGTCCAGCTGCGGTTTCCCCTGCGGTCCGGTGGCGGCGACGAACGGGCTGCTGTTCGTGTAGCCAGGCATGGGCCGGTCCGGGTTGAACAACGTGTTGAACCGGCTCCACGTCCATCCCCCGTAACCTTCGTGCGCGACATTCGTCGCAGCGCTGGCCGGGCGATGCGTGCCGAGCATCCGCCACTTTGGATTGCCCGGCAGCGACAGCAGACGCGCCATCTCGTTCGGATAAGCCGACGCGTGCGTGAGGCTGTCGCCGACGATCAGCAACGCAATATCTTGCGCCTTGCCAGCGTCGGCTGCGACGACGCGCACTTCCGTGGTGGCGCGCTCCGCCGCTCCGCCCGCGCCCAGACTTGCCCGCATCGTGAGCGGATGCCGGCCCGCTTGCGCCTTCGTGGCGGTCAACGTCCAGCGATTGGAAAGCGTTTCCCCCACACTGCACTCGACTGTAAACGCAGGCGCTGCCTCCGACGCCGCCAGCACGGTGTTGGAATAATGCAAATTCATGGGCACGCCCGGCACGGCATACACCGTCGGCGGAAGCGTGAGGCGCAAACCTCCCTTGGGAACAGGCGGCATCTTCGCTGCCGTCTGTGCTGCCAGCGGAAGCGCCAGATTCAGCGCGGCCCAAGTCAGCACCCATCCCAATACCCAGCGGGAAGAAGGTTTCATAAGCGTCTCAAACCAGCGGCGTCTTGCCCGGCTCCGCAGGCTTCGGCTCCGGCAACTTCATGTCCCAGGTTAGCTTCTCCGGCATCGTGGCCAGCTTGGACTGCATCGCGAAATCCCACGTCACTTCCTTGCCGGTGTAGGCACTCATGCGGCCCATAATCCCCATCATCGTGCTCTGCGCCATGCGCTGGCCGTCGTTCGGCGTGCGGCCCGCGCGCAGCTCCGCGAAGAGTTCGTCGTGCTCCACCTGATGCGAGACGGGCTTCTCACCGGTGTAACGCCAGTTCGTCGCGCCCGTGATTTTCGCCGTGCCCCAGCCCAATTCGCACTTTCCTTTGGTGCCGATCAGCACATCGCGGTGCTCGTTGTGGCAGCCGTTCTGGTAACGTGTCTTGAGAAAGGCCATGACTCCGTTGTCCCACTCGTAGGTCACGTCCCACTGGTCCCACGCGTCGCCGACCGTGCCCTGATGCCGCGCGCCGCTGGCGTGACACCGCGCGGGCGGCACATCGCGCATCGCCCACGCGATCTTGTCGATGCTGTGCGCCGTCACTTCCAGAATGAAGTCGCCGGACAGCCACACGAAGTGGTGCCAGTTGCGCAACTGCCATTCGAGATCCGTCTGTTCGGGCTTGCGCACGCCATCGAAGCGCGCGAGCCGGTTGCTCATGCGCGTGGAATAGATGGCGACGAGATCCCCAATCGCACCGTCATGCACGCGCTGCATGGCGGCGCGATACGGCGACTCAAACCGGAAGTTGAACCCCGCACGGATCGCAAGATTCTTCTCCTTCGCCAGCCGCGTTGACTCCAGGACGGAACGAATCCCCGCCGGGTCCACGCCCATCGGCTTTTCGCAGAAGACGTGCTTGCCGGCCTCGATGGCCGCGCGTAGATGGAACGGCCGGAACCCCCCGGGCGTGGTGAGCAGCACCACATCCACGCCGCTCTGCAGCACTTTCTGATACGCATCCAAGCCCGTGAACTGCCGGGACTCCGTCACGTTCACCCGCGTCGGGTCTTTCTCGAACTGTTTCTTCAGCGACTCCTGGCTGTTTTCCATCTGCGTCTTGAACACATCCCCCATCGCGTAAAGCTCCACGTTGCTGTCCGCCGTGAGCGCCTGCGCGGCAGCGCCCGTGCCCCGACCGCCGCAGCCGATCAGGCCGAGCCGGAGCTTGTCACTCCGACCGGCGGCGGCCGGCGACAAGGTGGGAAAGGCCAGCGTCGCGCCGCCGACCGAACTGGCGGCAAGAAACTGACGGCGTGACGTGGGATGGGAAGCGTTGGTGGTTTGCATGGTAAATGACGGGCTCAGGGCAAAGGGGAAATGGGTGGCGTGCGATCAAAGCGTGTGACCGGGCACGGTGCAAGTGGGCACTGCGGACACCGTTGAGCCGGGACTATAGTTTCCGCTCGCGGGACATAGCGGCAACAGGCTTCCTCTCAGATACGATAATACGCCTTTCAACTCCACTGAGTCAGTTGCCTGCTTCTTGTTTTCCAGTGCCCACTGCTGAATCGCGCCATCGATCTGCTTGAGATTGGCGATGCAAATTGCTTTCCGGGTCTGCTCTGTTTGGGCCGTGGCCGCCGGGCTCGCCGCCGCCTGGGCCAGCGATTGGTTCTGCCCACGCACGGCGGCGTTCTCCGCCTGCAACCGGATGGCCCATTCGCGGAGCTGCGCATTCTCGGCTTTCGCCTGCTCAAACACCGCCTTGTCCTTGCGCAACAGCGTGACCTCGCCGCGCAGCTTGGGCAATTCTTCGGCTTCCTTCCGCAGCGACTCCGCCTCGCGCACTTGCGCGCGGAGTTTCGTGACCTCCTTCGTGTCGGGCGCGTCGGCCTGCAACTGTTTCATCTGCTCCCGCGCGGCCGCCAGTTCTGCCCGCGTCGTGGCCAGCTCCTTCTGCATGTAAAACCACATCGCCCCCGCTGCGCCCACGGCGACCACCAAGCCGAGCAGGGCAGGGCGGGAGAAACCCGACTGCCGGCCGTTGCAAACGCCACCGCGAGTCGGAGCGCCGAGCATCGCTCGGCAAGACCCGCAAGCCTTTCCAGCCGAGCGATGCTCGGCGCTCCGGTCCACACTAGCCATGGGCACCGTAGCCGATTGCACGTGCAAGAGCAGTTTCACAGTTGGCTGCGGCTACTTGTCCTGCTTGACGGCCGGTTGATCCGGCTTCTTTGCCGCCGGTTTGGCCGGCGCTTTGTAAGGACCGACTTTCTCCCACGTCGGCGCGTTGGGCGTGGCGGGCAGTTCTTCGATGGTCACGGCCTTCACCTGCACGATCGCCTTGCCCCCGCCGTGGACTTGGATCGCGATGAGCCCGTCCTGCGCGATGTTCGGCTCGGTTTCCGTGAAATCCAGCGAAGCCACCCCATTGATCCACGAGCGAATGCGCGGCCCTTCGGCGACGATGCGCAGCTCGTTCCAGTCGCCCTCCTTGATGGCGGCGACGGCGGCCTTCGGGTCCGTGGAGTCGGCAATCACCTTGTTGCGGCGCGATTCATCGTAGAGCTTCCCATACCAACCTTTGCCGTAATCCACCTGATACCCGCTCATCTCGGAATTGTTCGGCACGCGCACGCTGCGGATTTGGATGCCGGAATTCACAAATCCATCGGTCCCCGTCAGCTTGATCGTCACGCGCAGCTCGAAATTGTGGAACGACTTCTTCGTGGCGATGAATTCATTCCGGGGCACACGCTCCTCCAGTGAACCGCCCGTGATCATCCCGTTCTCCAATCGCCAAATCTTCTCATTGTAAGTCCACCCCTCCAACGTCTTGCCGTCGAACAGCGCGACACTGGCGGCGGGCAACGTGGGCGTGAGCAGAAAAACCAGAGCGAAACGAAGCAGACGAAGGACGTGGGTGTTCATAGTGGCAGGCATTTGATGCGCGCAGTGTGGCGCAATTCATCCCCGCCGCCAATGGGCAAAGTCTCGCCGCGCCTGCCCGGGTCACAGCGGGGTCGGACCGCCGTGACCCCGAGCCGCCTACTGTGCCGTCCCGGTTTTTACCGTCCCGTAGGTGGTGCCGGTGCTGTTCATCGCCTTGGTGCGGAACTTCACCGTGGCCCCGGCCGCTGCGCTCGTGGCTACCGTTTGCCCCGCCTGATTCAACGCCACCGTGTGCGTGTAGTCGGCGTCCACGCCCATCACCTGCCATTGCAGCAGCAGGGCGCTGGCGTGCGCGCCGCCACCGGCGGTGTAAACGACCGCAAAAGACCCGACCGCCGCGGGCGTGACGGTGTCGATCTGCACGGCGACTGGGGCCGGGGCGTTGCCCGTGTCGATCTGATCCAACGCATCGCGTTCGGGCGTGCCCACGGCGAACTCGCCCTGCCATGCCACGAACCACTTCTTGTTTTCCTGATCGACCTTGTCGCTGGCCCGCTTGAGCGCACCCGCTGCCTTGCGCTCTTCGATCACTTTGTTCTCCACGGTCTGCAACGCCGTGGTGAGATCAGCCATCAGGGTCTGCATCTGCGCCAGCGTCTGGCCCTTCGCCTTCAGCTCCGGGTCTGGTGGCACGGCGGCGGCGTGGCGTGCGGAGATCGTGGCGCTGGCACGGACGATTGACTGGCAGATCGCGCGCAAGCGCGGGCAGATCAAGGCGCTGGCCGAAGGCGTTGAGAAGGAGGCGCTTAAGGCGTCGGAGAAGGCCAAGGCCTCCGTGCGTGCGTGCGTGGAGCATCCCTTTCACATCGTGAAGAACCGCTTTCGGCATCGCAAAGTGCGGTATCAGGACTGGCCACGGCGGGCATCAGCTTTACACGCTCTTTGGTCTGGCCAACGAGGTGATTGGGGCCCGGGTGCGGGCGGCCGGGGTGAAGATTGGGACGCGGGCAGCCTGCGGACGACTAACTGGCGGCTAGAAACCGCACGCGTGCGAAGCGGAGCTATCCGGCGTGATTAGTCACCGCCGTCGTCGGCCATCTCCCCCCGGCTAACCCTGAAAAAAGAAAAACGTTGCTTTGTTCAGCGCTTCCCAAGGCGAATTCTCGCGTGCGCTTTCGTGTCCACTCATGGTTCCTTTGGCCATGACCATCGACGTCCACTCGCACTGCTGGCGGTTTCCCGATGACTTCTCCGCCGACTTCATCCGGCAGGCGCAGCGGGCGCGGGGCGGGCAGCCGGTGGACTTGCGCGTGCGCTTCGAGGACTACGCGGCCAGCGCGCCGCCGGACACGCGCACCATCGTCTTCGGCGGCAAGGCGCGTCTGAGTGGCGTGTGGGTGGACGACCGGCACGTCGCGGACTACATCGCTGCGCACCCGGACCGGCTCATCGGCTTCCTCTCCGTGGACCCGACGCAGGACGGCTGGGAGCGCGAGTTGCGCGTAGGCCACGAGGAACTTGGCCTGCGCGGCATCAAGCTCCTTCCGATGTATGCGGGCTTCAGCATGGACGACCCGCGCCTCGACCCGCTCTGGCGCTACGCCGAGCAACGCGGTTTGCCGGTCCTGCTGCACGCGGGCACGACCTTCATCGCGCAGGCGCCGCTGGCCTTCACGCTGCCGCGCCTCATCGAGCCGGTCGCGCTGAAATTCCCCGGCCTCAAAATCATCCTCGCGCACCTCGGCCATCCCTACGAGGCCGAGTGCCTCGTGACCATCCGCAAGCACGACAACGTCTTCGCCGACGTGAGCGCGCTGCACTACCGGCCCTTCCAGCTCTACCACAGCCTGATGCTCGCGCAGGAATACGGCGTCTGGCCCAAGCTCCTTTTCGGCACCGACTATCCGTTCACGACGGTCAACGCTTCGATTGAAGGTCTCCGCAAGCTCAACGACATGCTCGAAGGCACCAAACTCCCGCTCCTCGACGTGAACCAGATCGAGGCGATGATTCAGCGGGACAGCCTGAAGCTGCTGGGACTGGCGAAATGAATCCGTCTCCCGTTAACGCCGCCCCGTCCCACACGCGCTTCCTCGTCCTCGCCGGCCTGTGCGTCGCCGCCGCGCTCTCCTACGTGGCACGCAACGCCATCTCCGTCGCCGAGAGCACCGTGCGCGCGGACCTCGAGCTGACCAAGGAACAATCCGGCTGGCTGATGAGCGCGTTCTTCTTCAGCTACGCGCTCTGTCAGATTCCCGGCGCGCAGGTCGGCAAACGACTCGGCTCGCGCCGCGCGCTGCCGCTTTTCGCCGCTGTGTGGTCGGTCGCGACGGCCGTCTCGGCCTTCGCGGGCGGGCTCGCGAGCTTCGTTGCCGCGCGCATCGTGCAAGGCGTCGCGCAGGCTGGTTTGTTTCCGGTCTGCACCGTCACAGTGGCGAAGTGGTTTCCTCAGACCGGCCGCGCGTTCGCGACGGGCGCGCTCGGCAGTTTCATGTCCGTGGGCGGCGCGTTGTGCGCGTGGCTCACGGGCGTGTTGCTCGAAGTGCTCGCTCCACGCGTCGCGCCGGGCTGGAACTGGCGGCTCACCTTCCTGCTGTTCGGCGTGCCGGGACTGCTCTGGGCGGTGTGGTGGTGGAAATGGTTCCGCGACGAACCGCGCGAGCACCGCGCCGTCAACGCGGCAGAGCTGGAACTGATTGAAAGCCCAAGTGACGGGGAGCGCACGCGTCCCGCGTGCAGTTCAAGGCGTCCCGCCGAGAGCTCATCCCGCTCCCCTTCTGAGGGCAAGGATGCCAAGTCAGTTGAAACGAACGGCGGCGCGACGCCGCCTGTTGCACGCGAGACACGTGCGCTTCCTACGCCCTGGCTCGCGCTCTTCGCCAGTCCGGCGCTGTGGTGGATTTGCGCGCAGCAAGCCTGCCGCGCAGCGGGCTACATGTTCTTCACGAGCTGGTTCGCGACCTACTTGCAGGAGACCCGCGGCGTGGGCATCGCCAAGAGCGGCTTCCTCAACATGGTGCCGCTGCTCGCCGTTGTGCTCGGCAGCTTCGCGGGCGGCGCGCTCTCCGACTGGCTGCTCGCGCGCACCGGGAGCCGCAATCTCGCGCGCCGCTGGATGAGCATCGTGTGCCTCTCCGGGTGCGCCGGGCTTATCTTCGCCGCGCTCGCCATCGAGGACGCGCTCGCGGAGGTGCTCGTCATCAGCACCGGCACGTTCTGCTTCGCGCTCGCGTCGCCGTGCTCCTACACCATCCCGATTGACATGGGCGGCGACCAGGTCGGCATCATCCACGCGACGATGAACATGACCGGCAACCTCGGCGCGTGGGCGTTCCCCATCGCGGTGCCGCTGCTGCTGCGCTGGTCCGGCGGCAGTTGGGACACGGTGCTGCTGGGGTTCGGCTGTCTATTCCTCGCGTCCGCCGTGTTCTGGCTGCTGCTCAAGCCGGAGGGAACGGTGCTCGAACAATCGCTGCTTGGAAACGAAGCTCCAAATCCCAAGCTTCAAGTTCCAGAGAAGCTTCAATGAACAAATCCCAACCAATGGCGGCAGCCGTCCGTTTCCGCTTGGAACTTGGATCTTTGCCAAGGTTAGTTGGAACTCACTCAAATGAACCAAATCGAAACTCCTCAAAGCCGCTGCCGCTTCGCGCTCGCGTGGGGCGACATCACGCCGCCCGCGAACATCTACCATCGTATGTGGGGGGCGGCCAAACACGAGCGCGCCACCGGCGTCCACCGTCCCCTGCGCGCGACGGTGGCTATCTTCGAGGCAGCGGAAGCCGCCGGCACGACACAGCGCCAAATCCTCCTCGCGCTCGACCACTGCATCCTTGGCGCGGTTGAGCACGGGCAGCTCGTCGCGCACATCGCGCAAGCCACCGGGCAGGCAGCCGAAAGCATCCTCGTCGTCTTCTCGCACACGCATGGCGCGGGCTTGATGGGACTGGAACGCGCGTCGTTGCCGGGCGGAGATTTGATTCCCGGCTATCTCCGCAGCGTGGCGGAATGCGCTGCGGGCTTGGTGAAAGACGCCTTGGCCAAGCTCGCGCCCGCCGACATCACCTACGGCCACGGTCGCTGCAATCTCGCCGCGCATCGCGATTTTTGGGACGCCGAACGCCGGCTCTGGGCGTGCGGCTACAACCCCGCCGGACCTGCCGACGACACCGTGCTGGTCGCGCGCGTGACTGACACCGACGGCAAGCTGCTCGCCAGCGTCGTGAACTATGCCTGCCACCCGACCACGCTCGCGTGGGACAACACGCTCATCAGCCCCGACTACATCGGCGCGCTGCGTGAGACGGTCGAGCGAGAGACGGGTGCGCCGTGCCTCTTCCTGCAAGGCGCGAGCGGCGAGTTGGGACCGGTCGAGGGCTTCGTGGGCGACCCGGCGGTCGCGGA
The DNA here is from genome assembly GCA_009922615.1 of Pseudomonadota bacterium. Lineage (GTDB taxonomy): Bacteria > Verrucomicrobiota > Verrucomicrobiia > Limisphaerales > SXTU01 > SXTU01. The sequence continues at coordinate 2,852 of RFVF01000087.1, read as the reverse complement.
CCGCAACGGCCGGCAGCTCGCCTATGCCGCGCTCTCGGCGCTCACCGCGCTACCGGCGGCGGGCACGCGCTTCCGCTACACCGGCCCCGTCGTGTCCGGCGCGACGCTCGGCGCGTGGGCGCACGAGCCGCTGTCGGCGGAGGAAGTCGCGGCGAAGGCGGCGTGGCAAGTCGCGCGGTGGAATGAGTCGCTCACCTATCGCCCCGGCCAGCCGACGGCGGTGCAGGTCGAGGCGGAGCTGAAGCAATTCCAAGCCGACGAAGAAACCGCGCGCGCCGCCAGCGACCCGGCCAAGGCCGCCGATTGCCGTGCGATGGCCGAGCGCAAACGCCGCCTCCTGCACCGGCTCTCGCAGCTTCCGCCCGGCGAGAAGTTCCCGCTGCAAGTCACGCTCTGGCGCATGGGCGATGCGTGGTGGCTCGGCGTGCAAGGCGAGTTCTACAGCGTGCTTCAGACGGAACTGCGCCGGCGCTTCCCCGGCAAAGCCATCATCGTCGCGACCATCGCGGCGGACTGGGGTGCATCCTATCTGCCGCCGCGCGAGCTTTACGGGACGGGCATTTACCAGGAGACCATCGCCGTGGTCGCGCCGGGGAGTCTGGAGCAGGTGATGGAGGCGGTAGCGCAGCGGATGAAGGATTTCTAGCCACGGATGAAACACGGATTGAACACAGAAGGCTCGCTTGAGTTGAGACCAATTCCGTGTTTCATCCGTGTTCAACCCGTGGCGAAACAAAGCACATGAAAATTAAAAAGATTGAAACGTTGGTCTGCCACGCGCGGATGCGGAACTGGATATTTGTGAAGGTCGTCACCGACCAGCCGGGGCTCATCGGCTGGGGCGAGGCGACGTTGGAATGGCACACGCGCAGTGTGGTCGGCGCCATCGAGGACATCGCCGAGCTGCTCGTGGGCGAGGACCCGACGCGGCCGGAGCATTTGTGGCAGATGATGTATCGGCAGCACTTCTGGCACGGGCACGGCATCGTGCGCGCGACGGCCATCGCGGGCATTGACCTCGCGTTGTGGGACATCGTCGGGAAGGTCGCGGGGCTGCCGCTGGCGAAGGTCTTCGGCGGGCCGGTGCGCGATTACGTGCGGACCTACTGCCATCTCGGCGGCGGGCGCATGGAGGATTTTTACGAGACGCCGGTGGACAACGCCAAGCGCTTCGCCGACCTCGCGCGCGCGGCGGTGGCGGACGGCTTCACCGCGTTCAAGAGCATGGCCGTGCCGAGCACGATGCCCATCGAGGGGCAGAAGCCCGTGCGCGCCGCCGAGGCCGCCGTGGCCGCGATGCGCGATGCGGTGGGGCCGGACATTGACATCATGGTGGACTGCCACGCGCGCCCGTCGCCGGCGATGGGCCTGAAGTTCGGCAAGGCACTGGACCCGTATGGCCTCTATTTCTTCGAGGAACCGTGCTGGCCCGAGTGCGTGGATGGCTTGGCGAAGATCAACGCGGCGCTGACTACGCCAGTCGCGAGCGGCGAGCGGGTGACGAACTTGGAGGCGTTCAAGGAAATGTTCGACAAGCGTGCCGTGGAAATTTGCCAGCTAGACCTGACGCATTGCGGCGGCTTCACGGCGGCGCGACGCATTGCGGCGCTGGCGGAGGCGCATCGCATCGCGCTCGCGCCGCACAACCCGCAGGGGCCGGTGAGCACGGCGGCCTCGCTGGAGTTCGGCTTCTCGCAGCCAAGCTACATCATCTGCGAAACCGTGCACAACGACGTGCCGTGGCGCGCGGACGTGGTGCAAGAGGGGTTCACCGTGGAGAAGAAGGGCCGCATCGTGCGCCCGAACACCAAGCTTGGCCTTGGCATCACCATCAACGAGAAGGCCGTGAAGAAGCACCCGTTCCAGCAGGAGATCGTGCTGCGGGAGTTCAATCGCGACGGCGCGGTGACAGACTGGTGAAATGCATCCTTACCCAGGTTTTATGGCCGTGACGATGCTGCGGTCGGCGGCGGTGGGCGTGTGCTTCCAGTCGCGGAAGCCGATGGTCTGAAACAGCTCGTCGAGTTCGCCGAGTGAGTAGCACTTGCCTTCGGTCGAGTGCATGAGGATGACCGAATACTCAGCGACTGGCAGCGGGCCGGTCTTGTCCGCGTTGACGTGCATGTCGTGGATGACGAGCAGGCCGCCGGGCGGGAGGGAGGCGTAGGATTTCGCGAGGAGCTGCGCGACGATGGGCGTGTCCCAGTCGTGCAGGACGTTGGAGAACAGGTGCACGTCGAAGCCCGCTGGCAGCGGCTCGCTGAACATGTCGCCCGCGAGCACAGAAACTTTTTCCGCGTGCCCGCGCTCGGCGATGAGCTTCGCGGCGACCTGGTCCACGGGAGATTTTTCAAACACCGTCGCGCGCAGGTGCGGGTGCGCTGCCGTGATGGCGCACGCGTAGATGCCCGAGCCGCCCGCGATGTCGAGCAAGCGGGCGCGTCCGCGCAGATCAAGCGCCTTGGCCACGGCGCGACCGAGGTAAATGCCGCGGCAGTCCATCGCGGCGGTGAAGCGTTGGGCGAAGTCCGGTTCCTCCATTGCCTTGGACCATTCTTTCTCGGACTTGGAGCTGCCCCAGTTGGCGGGCTTGCCGGTGCGCAGGACTTTCACTAGGTCGAGCGCCACGGGCCGGTCTTTGAGCGAACCGAAGTAAGGACCGAGAAACCACGGCGAACCGGCGACGAGATGTTCGCGCGCGACTTCGGTGACGTGGAAGACTCCATGCTCGGCCCGGATGAAACCGTTCGCGGTGAAGAGCGTGAGCATCACGTCGGTGGGCCGGGCGTGGATGCCGAGCGTGCCGCAGAGGCCGGCGAGCGTGGCCGGCTGCCGCTCGAGCAGCGTGAAGA
>RFVF01000086.1 GCA_009922615.1 Pseudomonadota bacterium | reverse complement strand
GCGGGTGCGAGTAAAGCGCGGTCGAGACCGATGCCGAGGGCGATGCCCAAGAGCACCCAACAGGCGGCGGTGACAAGATCCGTGGCTTTCATGCAGCGTAGCAGTGGGGACTTTCCGCCGAGGGCGCATCCGGCGCAAACAGATTTCACCCGATGGCATTCACCGAGCCACAGTGAGGGGGCTCCGCACAATTTCGCCTTTTCCACGCGCCGAGCCTCAGCAAGAGTATCGGCACTAGCCATGCACCGACTACGTTTGCTGCTCTTGGCGCTGGGATTGACCAGCGCGTTTTCTGTCGCCACCGCCGCTGATGCCGCCCGCTGGTGGCGCGGCAATCTTCACACCCACTCGCTGTGGAGCGACGGCGATGATTTCCCGGAGATGATCGCCGAACGCTATGTTACCAACGGCTATCACTTCCTTGCCTTCACCGAGCACAACACCCTGCAGGACACAAACAAGTGGATCACCGTGGTGACGCCGCAGAAGGGTGCGACGCCCGCGTTCGAAAAATACCTGGCCCGCACCGGCGTGTCCTGGGTGGAGACCCGCCGCACGCAGGACAATCGCACCGAGGCGCGGCTCAAGCCGCTGGCGGAATACCGGAGCAAATTCGAGCAGCCCGGCCGCTTCCTCCTGATCCAAAGCGAGGAAATCACCGACCGCTGGAAGACCGCCGCGCTGCACATGAACGCGCACAACTTGCGTGAAGTGATCAAGCCACGCGGGGGCAGCAACGTGGTGGAAATCCTCCAGGCCAACATCAACGCCGTGTTCGAACAGCGCCAGCGCACCGGCCAGCCGATGATCCCGCACATCAACCACCCGAACTTCACCCTCGCCATCACGCCCGAGGAGCTCATGCAGTTGCGGGGCGAGAAATTCTTCGAGGTCTTCAACGGCCACCCGACCACCTACAACAACGGCACCAACCGCACCCCCAGCACCGATAGTCTCTGGGACATCGTGCTCACGCGTCGCCTCGCTGAACTGAAGCTCGACGTCATGTATGGCCTGGGCACCGACGACGGCCACCACTATCACACCAATGCCATCGGCAAGAGCAACCCGTTGCGCGGCTGGGTCTGGGTGCGCGCTGCACAACTCACGACGGAGAGCCTCATCGCCGCGCTCGAGGCGGGCGATTTCTACGCCAGCTCCGGTGTGAAGCTCCGTGAGCTCCGGCAGGACGCAAAGTCCATCGCACTGGAAATCGAGCCTGAACCCGGCGTCACCTACACCACGCAATTCATCGGCACGCGGCGCGGCTACGATGCGCGCCACGAACCGCAGCGCAACACCGCCGGCGAGGTTTCCCGCGTTGCCCACACTTACAGCAAGGACATCGGCGCGGTGCTGGCGGAAGTCAAAGGGCCCACAGCCAGCTACCAACTCAAGGGCGATGAAATCTACGTCCGCGCAAAAGTGATTTCCTCCAAGCCGCATCCCAATCCCTCGCAGCGCGGCGACTTCGAGTGCGCCTGGCTCCAGCCCGTCGTCCCCGGCGCGAAGCCTTGATCCGTTACCGGTGCCACCGGGCCAGCTCGTGTTTCACGTGCTCCTGCGGCAGCCCGACGACGTTGCTGAACGAGCCGGAGATGCGCTCCACGATTTCATCGCCCCGGTCCTGAATCGCGTAAGCCCCAGCCTTGTCGAGTGGTTGGATCGCGGCGAGGTAGGGGGTGATTTGCGCTTCAGTCAACGGCTTGAAGGTCACGTTCGTCGTCTCGGCAAACAACCGGCAGCGATGCCTCGCCAGTTGTAGCAGGCAGACGGCCGTGACGACTTGGTGCGTATGACCAGCTAGCTCGCGGAGCATCCGGTGCGCGTCCACGTGATCCGACGGCTTGCCGTAGAGCGTCGTGCCCAGATACACGAGCGTGTCTGCGCCTAGCACGAGCGCTTGCGGATGCTGCTTCGCCACCACGCGGGCCTTGCGGTAGGCATTCACCAGGCACAACTCGCGCGCCGTGAAATCCTCCTGATGCGCTTCCTCGGCCGCGCTGGTGATGACCGTGAACTCCACGCCCAGCTCGCGCAGCAGCTCCGCGCGACGCGGCGAGGCGGAGGCAAGGATGAGCGGGGGGAGGCTCATCCGCGCCGTCTCCGTTTCTCCCGCGTGTCGAAAAACTTGCCCAGCGCAGCTGAGTAAGGCTGGTCGGTGCGCAGTTGAATCGAGTCGATGCCCATCGTGCGGAAGGCGCGGCGCAGCGAGTTTTGGAAAAGTGTTTGCTGCTCGAAAAACGCCGCGCGTTGACGGGCGTTGCCAGTGTTGATCTCGACCACTTCGCCCGTCTCTGCGTCCTTGAGCACCAGCCGGCCCAGCGCGGGCATTTCGAGTTCGTAGCGATCCGTGATTTGAACGGCGACGAGATCGTGACGCCGGTGTGCCTGCCGCAGCGCGACCTGCGTGGCGGGCGCAAGCGGCTCGGCGGCCGGCAGCGGCGCGATGTGGCTGGTCCGGCTGCCAAACCGCACCGGCGCGCGGGCTTCGAGGAAATCCGAGAGCACCACGACCACGGACTTGTGGGGAAGCATGCGGCTGACGAAGTGCAGCGCGCCGGGCAGGTCGGTGCCGTGGCGTTTTGGTTCGAAGAAGAGGATTTCGCGGATGACGCGCAAGACGTGGCGGCGGCCCTTGCGCGGGGGGATGAACTTCTCCACCTCGTCGCTGAAGAGCACGAGGCCGACCTTGTCGTTGTTGCGGATGGCGGAAAAGGCAAGCACGGAAGCGATCTCGGCGGCCAGTTCGCGCTTGGACTGCTCGCCGGAGCCGAACAGGCCGGAGCCGCTGAGGTCCACCACGAGCATCACCGTCAGCTCGCGCTCCTCGACGAACTTCTTGATGAACGGGTGGTTCATGCGCGCGGTGACGTTCCAGTCAATCGCGCGCACGTCGTCGCCGGGCTGATACTCGCGCACCTCGTCGAAGTTCATGCCCTGCCCCTTGAAGACGCTGTGATACGCGCCAGACACGGACTCGGACACGAGCCGGTTCGTGCGGATCTCGATCTGACGGATCTTCTTGAGCAGCTCGCGGGGGATCATCAGCACTCAAATTGGATCATCGCCTTACCACCGCTTTTTCGTCCTCCTTGAACCATAGCCTTCGTCTTGCCGCAGAACGGACACGTCCGCTCCCCACCGTGAATCTGCTCGCTGACTAGGAACACCTTTCCGCAAACACATTTCACGGCCAGGTTGTTTCCTTCCCAATCTAAGTCGATTTCACTCGCAACTGCGTTTGGATCGATGGTTTTCGATTTCATATTGGTGAATCTACTAAGCTACGTCACGGCACCGGCAGTTCATCAAAAATTTTCTGGATCACCGTTTCGCTGGTCTTGTCCTCGGCCTCGGCCTCGTAGGTGATGGCGACGCGGTGGCGCAGCACGTCCATGCCGATGCTCTTCACGTCCTGCGGTGTCACGTAGCCGCGGCCCTTGAGGAACGCGTAGGCCTTCGCGGCGAGCGTGAGCGAGATGGTCGCGCGCGGCGAGGCGCCGAGCTGGATGAAGTCCTTGACGTTGATCTTGTATTTGGCCGGGTCGCGCGTGGCGCACACGAGGTCCACGATGTAATCCTTCACCTTGTCGTCCACGTAGATGTCGTTGATGACCTGGCGCGCGGCGAGAATGGTCTTAGCCTCGACGACGGGCTGCGCGCTCGGCAGGCCGCTGGTGCGGGCCATGAGGTCGAGGATTTGGCGCTCCTCTTCGCGCGTCGGGTAGCCGATCTTGAGCTTCAACATGAAGCGGTCCACCTGCGCCTCGGGCAGCGGATACGTGCCTTCCTGCTCGATGGGGTTTTGCGTGGCGAGCACGAGGAACGGCTCCTCCAGCCGGTAGCTGTTGTCGCCGATGGTGACCTGCTTTTCCTGCATCGCTTCGAGTAACGCGCTCTGCACCTTGGCGGGCGCGCGGTTGATTTCGTCGGCGAGGACGAGGTTGGCGAAGATGGGGCCTTTGCGCGTGGTGAAGCCGCCGGACTGCGGGTTGTAAATCTGCGTGCCGATGACGTCGGCGGGCAGCATGTCCGGCGTGAACTGAAGGCGGGAGAACTTCACGTTCAGGCACGACGCGAGGGATTTGACGGAGAGTGTCTTGGCGAGGCCGGGGACGCCTTCGAGCAGGACGTGGCCGTTCGCCAGCAGGCCAATGGTGAGGCGCTCGACGAGGTATTTCTGGCCGACGACGACCTTGTTCAGCTCGGCGAAGAGCGTGGGGACGAAGGCGGCGGCCTTTTGGACTTCTTCGTTGATGGCAGAGATGCCGGTGTTCATGTCGGGTTGAGTTTACGCGGCAAGAGACAGCAGCGGAAGCCTGCGCGTTCGGAAAAAAGCCCTTTGAAGTCCCGCCTTCAGGCGGCGCAGGCGGCGAACCGGCTGAAGCCGGGACACCAAACATGGGCGCTCACGCTGCCGGCATGTCCGGCCGCGCAGGAATCTCATTCAGCCGATACCCGAAGCCGCTGCCGCCCAGCGTGCTCAAGTCCACTTCGCCGCCGCGCCGTTGATAAAGGCCGGGATGCACGGTGGCTTCGAGCCGCGAGGCTTCCGGGTAGAACTGCATCGCATTGGTCTCCACGCCCATGATCGTGCCCGCGTGCGCGGCGAGCAGGACGTGCGGGATGTGTGCGAGCATCGGGTTCGTCAGGTCCTGCACCATGAGCGTCATGCCGTGTGCCTTGGCCCAGCAGAGCGAGAGCAACGCGCCGGTCTGCGTCTTGCAGGTCTTGAGAGCCACGCCGGTCCAGCCCAGCTCGCGGCCCAACACGACGTGCTTCCAGTCGTGCGCCGATTCGTCGAGGAATAGCGGCTTGCGCGCGCTGACGCTGTGGACAGCGATACGATGCTTCTCCAGCTCATATGGAAACGGCTGCTCCACATAGAGCAACATGCCGTAAATGCGCGGCTGCTCGTCGCGCAGTCGGTCCAAAATCTCGTTTACGTAGGCCGGGTCATGCACCGTGCAGTTGAAGTCCGCCGTGAGCCACTCGACGCCTTCCTCGATCGCCATCTGCCCGATCTTCACGGTGCGCGCATAATCCCACGCCGCGTCGTTGCCGCGCAGCTTGATCTTCAAGCACTTCAACCCATCGCGGCGAATCCAGTCGCGCAGCAGCACGGGATAACCATCATTCGGCTCGCTGCCCTTCAGCTCGCTGGCATCGATCGGGTCCACGCCGCCGACCAGATGCCACGCGCGCATCCGATCCGGCCGCTTCGCTGTAAGGAAGTCCGCCGGATACTTGCCCACAAACGAAACGGCCGCGCCCGCCGCCGGCGTGAGGAAGTCCGCCAGCGTGCGGCTCATCCACGGCGCGGCGTAAGTCGAATAGATGGGGACGCTGTGCAAGTTGCCGTAGGCGTCGTGGACCGCGATGTCGAAGAGCGAACAGCACACCAACGCGCCGAGCCATGGCATCGGCTCCGCACCACCGCGACTGGCGTTGAACTCGTCCAGCAGCTTGGGCAGTTCATGCTCCTGAAAGTCGTAGCCCACTTCCATCGGATGCCCGCTGGCCGGGAACTTCGCCCACGCCACGGCGAGCCGGCGGCAGAACTCCTTCATTGCCTCGTGCCGCGCCTCGTAGCTCAACGCGCTCGGCCACACCCATGTCACCGAGAGCGGCGTCTCGCCCCAGCCCTCGGTTTCGCGACCCGACGCATCGCGCACCGTCACGCGCACGCGTGCGCAGGTGACGTAGCTGACCGTCTCGCCGCCGAACTTGAGCGGCATGCGCGTGTGAACGGGGAGGAAATACAACGTGGCGGACGTGCAGCGAATGTCGGTTGGTTTGCTCACGCGGGAAATCCTAAGCTTGCTCGCAATCCCAATCCCAATCCTTTTTGCACCGCACGGTGTTCAGAGTGCAAATTTGCATATAGGGTGCGCGGTTGCGTGGCGGCTTAGACCTTGATGAGACCCCGTGCGATCCTCCAAGGCTTGAGTTACCAACAATGACCGAGGCCAAAGCAATCTTTGTGTGGCGAACCAACAGGAAGATGCGCTTAACTCTCGTTCAGAATGCCGACCAGTTCGTCAGCCAGAGTGTTCACGGAGCGATCGGAGCCTCAACGCGCCTTCCGCCCGGGCCGGAGCACGTCCGGGTTCTTCTTGGCAGCGGTCGTTTATTTGACGCGGCTGTTGCGGGCAGGCGCGGATGATCATTTGGATTATCGTTTCGCAGCGTATCGCGAGGACGCAGGCCGCATCAGCGTGGAGACGCACACGTGGCTGTTCGAGCAGAAGCTCATCTCGTGGCTCTCGCTCAAGGGCGAGGCGGTGTATGACGCCATCTCCGGGGCTACGCCCACCGGTGCGCCGCCGCCGGCACAGGTTTCAATCCTCGGAGCGCCGCCGGGACCGGGCAGCACGACGGTCCCGATCCAGCAGATGCACGATTTGCGATGGGCCGGCTCGCTGGACGCAGAGATCAGTCTGGGGGCGCACCGGATCACGCCGCAGTTTTCCTACAGCTCGGAGCACGACTATCGCAGTTCCGGCGCGGCGCTGAATTACTCGCTGGATTTGAACGAGAAGAACACGACCTTGAACCTCGGCTGGGCGCACGCCTGGGACCGGGTGCTGGGCAGCCCTGCTGGATTTCTGCGCCGCGCCCGCACGAAGGACACGGATACATTCCTGATCGGGGTGAACCAGTTGCTGGGCCCGCGCACCACTTTGACCGTGAATTTGAGCGGCGGCAGCTCGCACGGTTATCTCAACGATCAGTATCGCGGCGTCCTGTTTAACGACTATCCGCAAACCGACCCCAGCAATCTGGCGCTGTTCGGCGAGCGCCGGCCGAGTCATCGCAACACTTACATCGGCTACGTTGCGTTGACGCACTTCGTCACGCCGCTAAACGGCAGCACCGAGACGACCTACCGGTTTTATCACGACACCTACGGCATCAACGCGCACACGATCGGGCTCGCGTGGCATCAAAAAATTGGCTCGATGCTGATGGTGTCCCCACAGTTCCGTTACTACCAGCAGAGCGCCGCGACGTTTTACGCTTCGCGCTACGCGGGGGACCCATCGGACCCGACGAACCCCACGCCGATCCCGTCGTTCTACTCGGCCGATTACCGACTGTCGCACATGGAAACCCTGACTTACGGCGTCGATTTGACCGCCAAGGCGGCGTCCTGGCTTTCGTTCGATGCGGGTTACAAACGCTACGTGATCCGCGGGCTGGACGGGGGCACGTCCCAGAGTGCATATCCAGACGCGAACATATTTACCGTGGGAATGCGGCTATGGTTTTGAACCCTCCAGACTCGTTGCGAATGGTGGAGGAGCGCGTGCGGCGCTCGGCGCAGACCACGGTCAACGCGGGGCTGCATCGGCTCACCTTCAATGCCATGAGCACCGTCTGTCGGGTGGATTTCGCGCTGGCGAACGCAGCGGCAGCGCGGGATTTCCAGCAGCAAGTGCTCACCTGGGTCGCCGCATTTGAGGCGAACTATTCACGGTTCATTCCCGACAGTCTCATCAGCCGCATCAACGCGGCGGCGGGTGAACACTGGGTCGAGGTGGACCCGGAGACCGAAGCGCTGCTCAACTTGTGCGGGGAGATGACCTTCTTCACACGCGGCGTGTTTGACGCCACCGCGCTGCCGTTGATCCGGTTGTGGAATTGGAAGGCAAATCCGCCCGTGGTGCCGGATGCGGGAACCATTGCCGCCGCACGCGAACTGGTCGGCTGGCGGCACGTGCAACGGCGGCCCGGAGCAATCCATCTCCCCCGCGCCGGCATGTGCCTAGACCTCGGCGGCATTGGCAAGGAATACGCCGTGGACCGCGTGGTGATGATGGGGTTGCAGCGCGGACACCGCGACCTGTTGGTGGATTTCGGCAACGATGTGCGCGTGCAAGGCCAGCCGCCGGGCAAGCCCGCCTGGCACGTCGGCCTCGAAGACCCGCAGCAACCGGGCCGTTGCTGGACCGGCGTGGCCGTCAACCGCCACGCCGTCGCCACTTCCGGGGATTACCTTCGCCACTTCACCGCGCACGGGCGGCATTACGGGCACATCGTGGACCCGCGCGACGGCCAGCCGGTGAACAACGGGCTGCGATCCGTTTCCGTCATCGCGCCGACCTGCACGCAGGCGGGGATACTGTCCACCGCCGCGTTCGTGCTCGGCGCGCAGGACGGCCTCAACTTGATCAGTCTCTGTCCCGGCGCAGAGGCTTGCATTATCACTGAAAATGGCCGGCAACAGACACGAGGATTTCATGCCTACACCACTGCCTAAAAACAGCTTCATCCTCGTCGTGGCCCTGATGCTGGGCATCGCCGCTCACGCGGCCACCGGCCTAAAAGTGGGCGATAGCTTTCCTGATCTCGCTGGCTTCGAACTGGAGGGCAAGCTGCCCGAAAGCGTGAAAGGCAAGGTGTTGCTCATTGATTTTTGGGCGTCTTGGTGCGGTCCGTGCCGCGAATCGTTTCCGGCCCTGGAAGATTTGCACCGACGGCTCTCCGCCAAAGGAGTGGTCGTGATCGGTGTGAGCGTGGATGAGGTGCGCGGCGAAATGGAGCGGTTCCTGAAGAAGAATCCCGTCACCTTCGCCATCCTGCGGGACGCCAAACAACGGCTGGTCGCACGCGCCGGTGTGCCCACAATGCCCACCTCGATCCTCGTGGATCGCACGGGCCGCGTGCGGTTCATCCATGCCGGCTATCAAGGCAAGGAAACCAAACTACAATTGGAACGCGAACTAACCACCCTGCTCGAACCCACTCCATGAAAACCAAACTCGTTCAATCGCTCGGTCTGTTCGTCATCGGCCTGCTCCTGACCGGCTGCGGCCACGTCAGCCCGTGGCAGCGCGGCACACTGGCCGATCCTACGATGCGGGCCGATCGCGATTTGATCGGCCTCGCCATCCACGAACATGTTTTCTTCTCACGCGAGGCCGCGACCGGCGGGCGCGGCGTCGGCGGTGGCGGGTGCGGTTGCAACTAGCACTGAACCTGCTCGTCGCAGGTCTGATCATGATGTCGAAATGCTCATTGCCGTGGCTGCTGGCGGGCTTGCTGCAAGCGATGCCGTTGCTGCGACAGGTCGCGCTTGACCAGGCAGGCCGGGCACCTGGCTGGGTTTATTTTTCGCGTTTGAGCGCAACGGCGATCGCCTTGCTCGGCGGTTACGATGCCGTGTCGGGAGCATCTGTGGCCATTGCAGGGCCTTTTTCCTATACGGGAACGGTGAACCAGCCGTTTCCCAGCACCCGGCTGGTGACGGTCGGTCAGGCAGCTCAGGATTGGCGCAGCAATCCCTCGCCCTTTGCGTCGGGACTGACCATCAATTCCGCCGGCCGGATCACCGGCACGCCGACGCTGGCAGGCACTTATCTGGTGACGATGACGGCGTATGAATTCCTCGGTGCGGGCGGGGCCTCGGTCTCCGCCGGGTTTACTTTTGTCATCAACGGTGGGGCGGGCACCGCGCCGGCCATCACCGTTCAGCCCGTGAGCCAGACGACCAACGCACTGCAAAACGTGACCTTCAGCGTGACCGCAACGGGCACCGCGCCGCTCGCCTACCAGTGGCAATTCAACGGCAACGCCCTGCAAGGCGGGACGAATTCAGCGCTGGCCCTTTCCTCGGTGACGACCAACCACGCAGGCGACTACCGCGTCGTCATCACGAACGCAGCCGGTGCCGTCACCAGCAGCATCGCCGCGCTCACGGTGAACCGGCTGGTCCCGGGCATCACGTGGACGCCCCCGCCCGCCGCGACCTATGGAACGACACTCGGGATCGGCCAATTGAATGCCAGCGCGGGCGGCGTGTCGGGCACGTTCACCTACAATCCGTCTGCCGGAACACTGCTCGGGGCGGGGATGCGACCGTTGAGTGTCACGTTCACGCCGACCGACAACAGCGTCTTTGTGCCGAACAGCGCGGGAGTGAATTGGCTCATCAATCCCGCCACCCTAACCATCACCGCGAACAATCAAAGTCGCCTCTATGGCCAAGCCAACCCGCCCCTGACGGTGAGCCATAGTGGCTTCGTCAACGGGGAAACGCCTTCCGTGCTGACCAGCCCTGCCGTGGCCAGCACCTTGGCGGACCTCACCAGCCCGCCGGGCACCTACCCGATCACCGCCAGCGGAGCCGCTGCGGCGAACTACGCGATCAACTACGTGCCCGGCACCCTGACCGTCACCGCCATCGCACCAGCCATCACCGCATCTCCCACGAATGTGACCGCCATCGCCGGAACCAGCGTGAACTTCAACGTGGGAGCCAGCGGAGCGCCCTTGAACTACCAGTGGTTTTTCAACGGAACGAATGCGTTGACGGGAGCGACCAACGCCGCGCTGAACCTGACCAACCTTGCCCTTGCGCAAAGCGGCAGCTATTCCGCCACCGCCACCAACGCCGCAGGCAGCGCCACCAGTGCACCCGCGCAGTTGATCGTGACCACGGCCCTGCTCGCGCCCCAGCCGCTCCCGAGCGCAGCGTTTCTGTTTACCAACGGCTTCCCGCTCAACATCGCCTTGGAAATTGGCCAGACCTACCGGATCGAGGCCTCCACGAATTTGGTGAACTGGCTGATGCTCACCAATTTCACGAGCACCGCCGGCACGCTGCAATTCCTCGACTCGGCAGCCACGAACAATGCCCGCACCTACTACCGCGTGGTGCGTCCGTAGGCTCCGCCGAAAGATCAATCACTTCAGCGTCAGCACGAAGGCCTGAATGTCCTCAAGCTCCTGCGGGCTGAAGATGTCGCCCATCGGCGGCATCGGCGATATCTTGTATTGCTCGTAGCCCTTCGCCAACACCTTGCTCGGCTCCAGCAAGCTCTCGCGGATGTAGGCAGGCGTGCCGCGCGTGGCGATACCATCGAGCGGCGGACCGACGGTGCTGCCCGTGCCCTTGAGGCTGTGGCAGAGGATGCAAGCGGCGGGATGCTTGAAGAACAGGTTCTCGCCTCGCTTCGCATCACCAGCCGTCAGTTTTGTCTCGCTCTCTACAGGGGTGAGCTCGCACAGGCGCACGTCGTCGAAGTAGCCGTCCCCCTTGGCCACGTGCAGGACGTTGATGCTCGCCTTCGTGCGCGAGCCGCTATTGAAGACGACTTCCACTTCGGTCCAGTCGCTCTCGCGTCGGCGCACGGTCTCGGTCTCGGCGCGGCCGATATGATCGTTGAAGCTGAGCTTGCCCTGAAGCGCGTGGGATTTCACCCAGCCCGCAAGGCGATACTGCGTATTGGGTTTCAACTCCACGTCGGCGTAGAGGCTCGTGTCGGCGTCACCGCGCGTGATGCAGCGCACGGCTTGTTTGCCGCCGTGGAAGTGGCCGGCGTCGCTCACGACTTTCCACTCCGCGCTCTTGTTTGCCTCACGGTTGCCGTAGTCGCGGCGCTTCCAACCCTCAGGCAAGCCGTCGCTGCCAACGACCTCGAAGCCGGGGTTGGGTAACAAGTTCGGGCCTTCCTTGTGGAGCTGTGCGCCGTGGAGCTTGGCGAGGACGCGCGTCGCCTCATTGAGCCATTCATCAGCATGGTTGGCCGGGTTGCGCACGATGTTTGCGGCGACGGACTGAATCTGTTTCGAGTCGGCGAACTCGGCGAGCTTCACGAAGGCCGCGAGCTTCGTGAGCGGGTCGGGATCGCTTACCACGCCGGCGCTGAAGAAATTGGCGACGGCCTTGGCGTCGGTGCCGAGCGAGCGCGTGGCGTTGCGACGAACGGCGGCATCGGCGTGGAGCAACGCGGCGCGGTGCGTGGCGTCATCGAGCTGGCCCAAGCCGTGCAGGGACCAGAGCGCGTGAATCGCTGCGAGCGGTGCACTGTTGGTAGCGAGCTGCTTGAGCGCCGGGGCGGCATCCAGCTTCTTGCCTTCGACGAGCAACCGCTGCGCGGTAAGCCGCCAGAACTGGTTATCACTACCGAGCGCGCCGACGAGCTGCGGCGTGGTGGCGTTTTTGAGCGAGGTGACTGCTGGCGGCTGAGCTTTGTCCCATACAACGCGATAGACGCGACCGCGCACATGGTCGCGCAACGGGTTTTCGTGCGCACCGCCCACGCCGGTCTTCGCGGCGAAGCCACCGCGCTCGACGCTCGGCGTGGGGTTGTGCTGGATGATGAAGTTTTGCCAGTCGGCGAACCACACTGCGCCGTCGGGGCCGACCTCGGCGAAGACGGGCGACATCCATTCGTCACTGCTGGCCACGAGGTTGAAGCCGTCTTTCGCCACATAGCCCGCGCCGTCGCGCTGCACGTCCATGAGCGCGATGTTTTTCATCGTCGGCTCGCAGACCATCGCCTTGCCTTGGAGGCGCGGCGGCAAATTGCCGGAGTGAATAAACGCGCTGCCTGCGGCCGCGGTGAAGCCACCGAAAACGTCCACCTGCCGGAAGTTCGGTGTAATGGTGTGGCACTTGTCCACGGCGTTGATCCGCTTGGCGGTCATCGCACGCATCCCCTTCGGCACAGCGCTCGCAGGAATACCGCCGAAGAAGATGGGCGCGTTATTTGCGGTGCCGCCGAACTGGTCGCCAAACTCATTCGCACTGTGGCCCCAGGAGTTGTTCGAGAACTGGTGGAGGAATTCAAGAGCCGAGCCGTCGGCCTTGAAGCGATACGTGCCCATGCCGAACTGCTTCTTCACGCCCTTAATTTCGCCGTTGAAGCCCGAGTAGCCCACGCAGCCGTAGAGCCAGTTGTCATAGCCGTAGTGCAGGTTGTTCGCCTGCGCGTGTGTGTCGTTCACACCCCAGCCGGTCATGATTTCCTGGCGGATGTCGGCCTTGTCGTCACCCTTGCTGGACTTGAGGAAGAGGAAGCGCGGCGGCTGCGCGACGATGATGCCGCCGTTGGCGAAGACGAAGCCGGTGGGGATGTTCAACTTGTCAGCGAACACGGTGAATTTGTCCGCTTTCCCGTCGCCGTCGGTGTCCTCGCAAATCTTGATGCTGTCGTTGCCCATGCCGTCGGGCTTCACGTCGTGCGGATAATCGCGCGTCTCGGCAACCCAAAGACGACCGCGCTCGTCCCACGCCATGAAGATGGGCTTGGCAATGTCGGGCTCGGCGGCGAAGAGCTGGAGGCGCATGTCGGCTGGCACCTGCGTGCGCTCCATGCTGCCCTTCACGCTGAGGGGATGTTGGAAGGTGATCGGCTCGGGACGCTTCTCGTAGTTCGCGACCGTCGGGCGCGGCTCGCGTTGCTCCGGCTCGCGTTGGGCGAGAAATTTTTCCCAATCGGCCTTGCGTGCCGCAGAGAGGCCGGCAAGCACGGCCGTGCGGATTTGCTCGGGAGTGGATTCAGGCTGGATTTTGACGACTGGCAGGGCGTGCCCGGACGGAAGTTTCAGCGGGCTGAGGAGCGCGGGCTGGCCGTCGGCCTTGGGGCGCAGCGCGAACGCATCGTAACGCGTCAACGTGTCCGGGCCCGGCGTGGGGCCGGTGGCATAATCGAACCAGATGGCGTCGCGGCCGAGGTCGCGCATCGCCGCGTGGAGCGGGCCGACGGCGGTCTGCTCGGTGCCAGCGGCATCGTAGTAAAGCACGCGGACGGGCCCGGTAGCGGCGGAAGCAGCGACGGGAAACACGGCGAAGAGAACGAATAGGATTTTCTTCATGAGCATTGAGGTGGAGGGTAACGAACCAGACTGTTTGAAGTAAATAACCGCAGACGGGAACAGCACGGGCGACAACGGGAAGCAGATTAGAATTGGAACTGCGGATTGCCAAAGATGTTCGTCATCTGATTGAACACCCGCCAGTTCGCGTGGCCATCCATGAAGGCGATGTTACCGCCCGCCGGATTGACGCCGTTCAGATGAGCGGTGCGGTTGATCAGGCCGCCAACGATCACGGCGTAGTTGCTGCCGGGCAGCGAGCAGAGCACGGCATCGGTCCAGAGCTCGGTATCGGTCGGCGTCTTGGGCGAGTTGAAATTGTTCGCCTGGGTCAGGTTGACGGGCACCTGCCGGGCGCCGACCAGCAAGGGGACATAGCCAAGCACGCGGAAGTTGGGGTTGAAATTCCACGACTGATGATTGTCGTTGAGATTGTTGTAGGATTGACAGTAGTAGGTGGATTCTCCCGGGCCGTAACGACTTATGTTCGTGGTGGCGTATTGAGTCACGTCCCACGGCCAGTTGCCCTGGGTGTTGCCATTCTGATCCTGAGAAACGTTGATGTATTTACCGCTGAAATCCTCCGCATACATGCTCGTGGCCAAGCCCAGTTGCTTCAGGTTGTTCAGGCAGGCGGTGCGTTTGGCCTTTTCTTTTGCCTTGCCCAAGGCGGGCAGCAGCATCCCCGCGAGGATCGCGATGATGGCGATGACAACCAGCAGTTCGATGAGCGTGAAAGCAACGGAGCGACGCCAGCCGCGTGACCCGGACAATGAAAGTGAAGCGGTCATGTGCATTGAATGTCGGTGGCAAGCTAGGCGTGACCCGGCAAGTAAACCATGAGCTTTAGCGCCTTTGGCATGAGGTTTTTCCGCCACCAGCAGCGTGGGCAACGGATCATTGCCGCGCGCCGGGAATTTCGCCACGCTGCGGCCCGTCATCGTCACGATGAAACAAGTCGCCCTGCTCATCGAAACGTCGAACGCCTACGCGCGCGGCCTGCTGCGCGGCGTGGTGGCTTACCTGCGCGAGCATGAGCCGTGGTCGTTGCACCTCGCCGAGCATGGGCGCGGCGACCGCCCGCCGCCGTGGCTCGCTACTTGGCGCGGCGACGGCATCCTCGCACGCATCGAAACGCCGGCGATGGCCCGGGTGCTGAAACGGCTCAAGGTGCCGATTGTGGACGTGAGCGCGGCGCGGTTGCTCCCGGCGTTGCCGTGGTTCGAGACCGATGACTCGGCCATCGCGCAGATGGCCTTCGAGCATTTGCGCGACCAGGGGTTCAGGCATTTCGCCTACTGCGGTGACACACGCTTCAATTGGTCTAACTGGCGTGGGGAACATTTCCAACGTGCCGTCGCGGCGGAAGGCGAGGATTGCCATGTCTATCAACCCGCGCGGCGCTTCCGGCCCGATGACGCCGCGCAAAGCGACGACCTCGTGCGCTGGCTGCGCAAGCTGCCCAAACCCATCGGCATCATGGCGTGCTACGATTTGCACGGGCGGCTTCTGTTGGATGCGTGCCGCCGCGCGGCCATCGCCGTGCCAGACGAAGTCGCCGTCATCAGCGTGGACAACGATGAAGTGCTCTGCGAGCTCTCGCATCCGCCGTTGAGCAGCGTGATTCCCAACACCCACCGCACCGGCTACGAGGCGGCGGCGTTGCTGGATGAGTTGATGGCGGGCCGCGAGCTCCGGGCCGAGACGCGCCTGGTGCCACCCGTGGGGGTGGCCGCGCGGCAAAGCACCAGCGCGCTGGCCATCGAAGATCGGCGCACCGCACTGGCCGTGCGGTTCATCCGCGAGCACGCCTGCTCCGGCATCAACGTGGCCGACGTGCTCAAGGCCGTGCCCCAGGCGCGGCGGTTGCTGGAAAGCCGTTTCCGCCGGCTGCTGGGCCGCACGCCGCACGAGGAAATTCTCCGCGTGCAACTCGACCGCGTGAAACAACTGCTCGTGGAAACCGATCTACCACTCGCTGAAATCGCCGAGCGGGCCGGCTTTGCCCACGTGGAATACCTCAGCGTCGTCTTCAAGCGCGAGACCGGCATCCCGCCCAGCGCCTTCCGCCGCGCCAACCAGTGAGCGGGCGCGGGCCGCATACCAACCAGAGCGAAGTTTTAGCGGGATTGCCTGCTTTTTTTCAGGGCGGGATGGAATTGGGGATTGCTTACCGGCCATCGTGGACCTACCCTGCAAATGCTTTTACCGCAACAATCTCGGTTCATGTATTTCGGCGCAGACTACTATCCTGAGCACTGGGTTTTCCCGTTCGATGGAACGGCGGAAGAACCCGAGTCCCGCTGGGAACAGGACGCGCAACTCATGGCGCATGCCGGGATGAACGTCGTGCGCATGGGCGAATTCAGTTGGGGCTTGTGCGAGCGCGAGGAGGGAAAATATGACTTCGCCTGGTTGCGCCGGGCCATGGATGCCTTCGGCAAGCACGGCGTGAAAGTGGTGCTCGGCACGCCCACCGCCGGGCCGCCGCTGTGGCTGTCACAGGCCCATCCTGAGATTCTCCCGCTGGACGAAAACGGCCTCCCGCGTCGCGAAGGCACGCGCCGGGCCTACTGCATGAACAGCGACGTGTATTGGGAATACAGCCAGAAGATCGTGCGCGCGATGGTCGAAGCGCTCGGCGATCACCCGGACTTGGTCGCATGGCAAATCGACAACGGCGTGGGCCGGCACCACACCGAATACGCCTTCAATCCCGAGACCAAGCGCGACTGGCACGCCTGGCTCAAGGCCAAATACGACACCGTGGATCTGCTCAACGAGCGCATGGGGCTGCGCTTCTGGGGCCAGGTGGTCACCGACTTCAACCAGGTGCCCATGCCGATGTGTGCGCCCGCCTCGCACAACCCGGCATTGCTCACGGACTGGCGGCGGTTTTCCAGCGATACTTGTGTGGCCTTCGTCCGGATGCAGGCGGAAATCCTCCGGGAGTTGACGCCGAAGATTCCGGTCACGACGACCATCCGCCCTTACGCGACCAAGCTGGACAACTTCGACCTCGCCGACACGATCGACTTCGTCGCGATGGACAGCGACGCCGCCGTGGGCAGCAAGTCCGCCGAAAACGCGATGAGCATCGCCATCACCCGCTCGCTCAAGAAGAACGGCGAAGCGGAAGGCTTCTGGGTGATGGAGCAAAAGGCCGGCAACGTCGCGTGGGCCGACGCCAACTCCCTCGTCCGGCCCGGCGTGGTGCGGCTCTTCAGCTACCAGCTCCTGTCGCGCGGGGCCACGGGCCTGCTCTACTTTTACTGGCGCATGCCACGCTTCGGCCCGGAGAAGTTCTACGGCGGCGTGCTCACGCATGACGGCCTCGCAAAAAACCGGATGTTCCAGGAAGTGATGCAGTTCGGGGCCGAGCTGCAAACCCTCACCCCGGTGCTGGCCGGCACCCAGGTGCAGGCCGAGGTGGCCATCATCATCAATCCCGCCAGCGACTGGGCGCTCGACCAGCCCCAGCGCCCGAACAAATTCTTCAACCAGCGCGAGCACGTGCAGCTCTTCTACACCGCGCTCCACGACCGCAATATCCTCGTGGACTTTGCTCGCCCGACCGACGATCTCTCCAAATACAAGCTCGTCATCGTCCCCTCCCTGCACATGCTCGCCGGCGGCGAGGCCGACGTCCTCCGCCTCTACGCCCACAACGGCGGCACCATCGTCGGCACCTTCAACACCGGCCTGGTGGATGAAAACAACATCGCTGCCACCGACCCGCCTTACGAGATGAGCGACATGTTCGGGCTCAAGGTCGTCGAGTTCGATCCCCTGCCCCCCGGCGAAGAAAACCACCTCGCCATTAAAGGCACCTTCCCCACCACGGGCATGCACAGCGGCCGCCTTTGGTGCGACATCATCGAGCCGACCGAAGCCGAAGTCATCGCGACCTTCGCGCAAGATTTCTACGCCGGCAAACCCGCCATCACGATGAACGCCTTCGGTGAAGGGCGCGCCATCTACATTGGCACCATGAGCGCCCAGCCCTTCTACACGGACCTCGTCAACTGGCTCCGGCAGCTCTGCGGCCTCACTCCCACCCTCCGCGTCCCGGACAAAATCGAGGTCGGCATGCGCACCCGCGGTGACTACCGCATTTACTTCCTCCTGAACCACCACGATCAGTCGCTCCACTTCCAGTTGCCCAAGCCGATGCGCGACTGCCTCACCGGCAAGATCATCGAGGGCGGGTTCGACATCCCGGCCAAGGATGTCCTGATCCTCGATGAGCCGCCCGCCAAAGCCTGACCGGCCCGTGGCCCGGCATGCGGCCTTCACCTCTCGCGAGCGCGTGCTCGCCGCTTGGCGCGGCGTGGATCTGACCGCCTTGGAAAGCACCGCGAAGAACAACCACCAGCCGCTGGCCGCACTCCTGCCGGGCGTCCTGTCCGGGCTGGGCTTGGAACGTCGGCGCGGCGAAGCCGAAATCGTCAAGGTCTGGAACGACCTGATGGACCCCCAAGTCGCCGCGCACGCCCAGCCCGCCGGGCTGAACAAGGGCACCCTCTTCGTCACCGTGGACAGCAGTGTCTGGCTCGATGAAATCGTCCGCTACCGTCGCCGGGAAATCCTCGACCGCCTCCAGCACAGCTTCGGCCGCGAGATGGTGAAGAAAATCTCCTTCCGCGTCGGCTGATTCAGCGGGCATGCCGCACGATCTCGGTAGCGTAGCCCGCGATGAAGTCAGGGTAGACCAAGATATAGCCCAGATCCCCGCGCAGCCGCCGGTTGCTCACCCGTTTGTGCGTCAGCCCGCGTTTGCGCTGCGCCTCCTCCTCCAAGGATGCATGTAGCGGCATGGGCCGCCGCAACAGCTCCGAGAAGAACTCAAGGAATTGCCGCTGCGACACCGGGAAGTCATCCACCACATTGTAGATTTGCCCGGGCACCCCGCGCTCCAGCGCCGCGATCGTCACCCCCACCACATCCCTTTGGTGGATCATGTTGATGAGCCGGCTCCCATTGTCGTAAATCCGCGCCTCGCCCTTGAGGAACTGCTGGAACAAGTGCCCCCGCCCCGGCCCATAAATCCCCGCCAACCGCAAGATCACCGCGGGGAACGCCTGGTCCCGCGCCGCCGCCAGTAAAAGCTGTTCCGTCTCCACCAAGATTTTTCCCGTCTCCGTCGCCGGCTCCGTCGGGCTCGACTCCGTCACCACCTCGCCATCCGTCTGGCCATACACGCTCGTGCTGCTGAGGTAGACATACTTGCGCACCCCCGCACTTGCCAGCCACGCGATCAAGTTCCGCGTGCCCTCCAGATAGACGGCGCGATACACCTCCGCGCCGCCCTTGGAAGACGACACCGCGTTCACCACCCAATCAAACGGCCCCGGCAACGCGCGCAACGTCTCCGGCTGCGTC
>RFVF01000085.1 GCA_009922615.1 Pseudomonadota bacterium | reverse complement strand
CCCATCCCCAATTCTCCCCTGACAGCTAAAAAATCAGCGGCTGTTCCTGCCTCTGCTCGTCAATGAAGCCCAAGGCAACAACCTCAAACCGCTAGCCAAAGCCCTGAACGTCCTAAAACTCGATCCTGGCCATTTTTCCTCTCCTGCCCACTCAAACCAGCACTCGATTTCTACCCGTTTCTGCCAGTTCATCGTTCAACCCTGTCACTGATGTTCAAGGCTGTCGTAAAAGGGCAGGAGCAGCTCAATGTTGGCGGCTGGAATTCGGCACGGATACTGGCAGATGAGGGCTTAAATCGAATCCTGGAGCGATTGGCCGTGGATTTTGAGCAGAGTTCCATTGCCAGCATTCTCCTAGCCGTTATCCACTCCTTGGTTTCAACTGCTCTTCATCCCGTCATCATCGCCGGCATCATCAACGTCATCATCCTGACCCGAGAACGAGCTGCCACATCTTCACCCGCCAATGGACAATGCTTGAAGCTGACGTGGTGAAAACGCTGCTACCATCAACCCAATCCACTTCTGACAGCTAAGAATTGGGCACTCGATCGTTTCACTCCACTCCTGAGCCTGAACGTGAACACTTCTGCCTTCCTGCTCCTGGTGGACACTTGAACGACAACATCATGGTTTGGGTTTGCCTGGTGACGTTGCCGTTGATTCTTGAGCCTGATGCGATAGCTACCTAATGGAAGCTTCGTCATTTAACCAGCTCTGCGTTCAATGGGACACAAATTGAAGCAGGAATGCGAGTCACGTAACTATTCTCTGTACATTTTTGCTTAGGTGGGTACATTTTTACGTGCTATGCGATTACTGTGAAGAATTCAACTGAACAAAGTTGTGTCCGGAAGTCCCGCTTCCGCTGTAACGATTGTTCGATTCAGTGCCGGAATCGACTAGCGCTTGCCCCAAGTTCTTTGTGAAGTTCCTGCCAGACATCGCAACAATCCGAGCCGGGGTTCCTTTTAGGAAGAAGGTGCAGATGACGGAACAGGGCCGCTACGTGCTTGTGCAGATTAAGGACGTGGATAAGGAAGGCTTCCTGCACCTCGATGCTCTCGTGCGAGTGGAAGCACCGGAGGCGCGTAAGGATCACCTGCTGCATCGCGGCGACGTGCTGCTGGTAGCGCGCGGGAACCGCAACCGGGCAGCGGTGTTTGCGGGTGAAATCAAGGGTGCCATCGCAGGAGCGCAGTTCTACATCATCCGGCCAAAGAACCTGGTGTTGCCAGAATACCTCGCGTGGTATCTGAACCAGACCCCAGCACAGCGTCAGATCGAGGCCAGTCTCGCCGGCTCCTTCGTGCCTTTCATTCCCCGGGAAGCTCTGGACGAGTTGCAGGTGGCAGTGCCGACGTTGGAAGAGCAGCGGCGGGTTGTGACGATTCACGAGTTGTGGCTCAAGGAGCAGGAATTGATGGGGCAAATCAGCGGGAGACGGCAGCAGCTTGTCCAGGGGGCGCTGATGAAGGCCGTGAAACCACTCTCGCCTTTCGGCAAATTGGTGGAAACGGCCGCAAGAGCAGCGAAGGATTTAGACGACCATGAAAGCGATTAACCAGGACGAGATCAATCAAGTGGCGTGGCGTGCGTGCGACACCTTTCGTGGCACCATCGACCCCGCGCAATACAAGGACTACATCCTCGTGATGCTGTTCGTGAAATACCTGTCCGACGTGTGGCGGGACAAGCGCGAGGAATACGCGAAGGAGTTCAAGGGCGACAAGGAACGCGTGGCGCGGCGTCTGGCCCGCGAACGGTTCATCCTGCCCGACGGCTGCGACTTCGACACGCTCCACGCCAAGCGAAACGAGGCGAACATCGGCGAGCTGATCAACATCGCGCTCGAGCAGATCGAGGATGCAAACAAGGCCAAGCTCGAAGGCGTGTTCCGCAACATTGACTTCAACTCGGAGGCCAATCTCGGCCAGACCAAGGAACGCAACAAGCGGCTCAAACATTTGCTCGAGGACTTCGCCGTCGAGGAACTTGATCTGCGTCCCTCGCGCGTGGGCAAGCAGGACATCATCGGGAACACCTACCAGTATCTCATCGGCCGGTTTGCGAGCGATGCAGGCAAGAAGGGCGGCGAGTTCTACACGCCGGGTGAAGTTTCAGAGTTGCTCGCCCGGTTGCTCGCGCCGAAGAAGGGCAACCGCATCTGCGACCCCACGGCCGGGTCCGGCTCACTGCTCATCCAAGTCGGTGATCAGGTCGGCGACAGCGACTTCTCGCTTTACGGGCAGGAGATGAACGGCAGCACCTGGGCGTTGTGCCGCATGAACATGTTTCTGCACCACAAGGACAGCGCGCGGATTGAGTGGGGCGACACGCTGGCGAACCCGAAGCTCATCGAGAAAGACGCCCTGATGAAGTTCGACGTAGTCGTGGCGAACATGCCCTTTTCGCTGGACAAGTGGGGCGCGGAGACGGCCGACGCGGACAAATTCCATCGCTTCCATCGTGGCGTGCCGCCTAAGAGCAAGGGCGACTACGCCTTCCTGTCCCACATGATCGAGACAGCGGTGGAGGACGGCGGCAAGGTGGGGGCCATTACCCCGCATGGAGTTTTGTTCCGGGGTGGTGCAGAAGGGCGTATCCGCAAGGCGCTCATCGAGGAGAACCTGCTCGACGCGGTGATCGGCCTGCCGGAGAAGCTGTTCTTTGGCACGGGCATTCCTGCCGCGATCCTGCTGTTCAAGAAAGGCCGGACGACGAAGGACGTGCTGTTTATTGACGCGAGCGGCGAATACCAGGAGGGCACGAACCAGAACAAGCTGGGCGTGGAACAAATCGCGAAGATTGTGCGGACCCACAAGGCGTTTCAGACCGTGGACAAATACGCCTACCGCGCCACGCCGCAGGAGATCGCGGAGAACGATTTCAACCTGAACATCCCGCGCTACGTGGACACCTTCGAGCCGGAGAAGGAAGTGGACCTCAAAGCCGTGCAAAAGGAGATCGAGGACCTCGAAGGCCAGTTGACCGGCGTGCGCAAGCAGATGGCCGCGTATCTGAAGGAACTGAACCTCGCCTGAACCATGAGCGAACAAGCCATCATCATCTACCCGGCCCCGGATGGAAAAACCTCCATCCGCCTGCGCGCGCAGGACGGCAGCGTGTGGTTGACGCAAATCGAGATTGCCGATCTGTTCCAGACGACCAAGCAGAACGTCGGCCAGCACATCAAGAAGGTCCTGGAGGAGAAGGAGTTCCCGAAGAGTTCAGTAGTAAAGGAATCCTTTACAACTGCCGCTGATGGCAAGAATTACCGGACGTTACACTACAACCTCGAAATGATCCTGGCCGTGGGCTACCGGGTCAAGAGCGTGCGCGGCACCCAGTTCCGCCAGTGGGCCACCACCAACCTCCGCGAATACCTCGTGAAGGGCTTCGTGATGAACGACGAGCGGCTCAAGAACCCCGGCGGCTGGGATTACTTCGACGAGCTGCTCGCGCGCATCCGTGAGATCCGGGCCTCGGAGAAGCGGTTCTACCAGAAGGTGCGCGACCTGTTTGCGTTGAGCGCGGACTACAAGGACGACGAGACAGCGGCGCAGACCTTCTTTGCCGAGGTGCAGAACAAGATGCTCTACGCCGTGACCCGCCACACCGCCGCCGAGCTGGTGGTGCAGCGCGCGGACCCGAAGCAGCCGAACATGGGCCTCCAATCGTGGAGCGGAACGCGGGTGCGCAAGCAGGACGTGATCGTGGCGAAGAACTACCTCAAGGCGGAGGAAGTGGACGAGCTGAACCGCATCGTGGTGATGTTCCTGGACTTTGCCGAGGACCATGCGGAGCGGCGGAAGCAACTGACGCTGGGAGACTGGCGGGCGAACGTGGGCCGGTTCCTGACGTTCCATGAGCGCAAGGTGCTCAAGAATGCTGGTGCCGTGAGCCATGCCGACATGAAGCACCTGGCGGAACGGCGCTACGAACTGTTTGACGGGCAACGCCGCACCGCCGAGGCGCTGGAGGCCGACCGTGACGACATGAAGGAGTTGGAGGAGGCGGAAAAGAAGCTTCTGAAAAGGCCGGAGAACAAGGGCGAATGAAAGCTTTGCCGAAAGAGTGGGGAAGGCAAAAACTTCTGGAAGTCGTGACGTTTCTTGACGGCATGCGTAAGCCGATCAAAGAGGCAGACCGGGCAGGAATGCACGGCCCTTACCCTTATTATGGCGCTTCGGGAGTAATCGACTACGTCAACGCCTTCATTTTCGACGAGGAGTTAATTCTGCTCGGTGAAGATGGGGAGAACATTGTGTCAAGGAATGTGCCGCTCGCATTTCGCATCAGCGGGAAAACGTGGGTTAACAACCATGCGCATGTTCTGAGACCTCGTGGGTTCATGGACATCGGGTTCTTAACTGAGTATCTGGAGAGTCTGTATTACGACAAACTTAACAGCGGGACTGCACAGCCAAAGCTTAACAAGGAAATATGCGGTGGGATTCTTGTTCCCGTTCCTCCCCTAGTAGAGCAGAAACGCATAGCTGTGGTTCTGGAGACGGCGCACCAGTGCAATGAAGACCTGAGAAAACTGCTTGAGCAAAAAGTCGAAGGCAAGCGGGGGCTGATGCAGCAACTGCTGACGGGAAGGAAGCGGTTCAAGGAGTTCAAAGGAGAGCGGTGGCACGCGTTTCGGCTCGGCGAGTTGTTCACTGAGCGTGTTGAAATAGGCCGGACAGATTTGCCGCTCGTGGCCATCACCGGACAAAATGGAGTCGTGCCGCGTGATTCGCTGGCAAAGCGCGACTCTTCCAGCGAGGACAAGTCCAAGTATTTGCGCATCACGCCCGGCGACATCGGCTACAACACGATGCGGATGTGGCAGGGCGTCGCTGGCCTGTCGGCACTCGAAGGCATCGTTAGTCCGGCCTACACAGTCTGCATTCCCTCCGAGAAGATTGACGGGCGGTTCGCCGCCTTCCTGTTCAAGCACCTTCCAGTGGTCCACTTGTTCCGACGTCACTCGCAAGGCTTGGTGGACGACACGCTCTCGCTCAAGTTTCCGAACTTCGCGCAAATCCAAGTCACGATTCCCGGCGTGGAGGAGCAACGCCGCATCGCCGCAGTCCTGTCAGCCTGCGACCGCGAGATTGAGCTGCTGAAAAAGCAACTCGACGCCCTGAAGGAACAGAAGCGCGGCTTGATGCAAAAACTGCTCACAGGGGAGGTGCGCGTGAAAGTGCCGAAGGAAGGAAAATGAAGCGCGACTTTGATGAGATGATGGCGCACGTAAAGCAGCTCCACGCTGAGTTGATGCAGATGCAGCCCGTGACGCGTGACGCCCTGGGCGACTGCCAGTATCCCGGCGTGTATCTGTTCAGCGAAGGGGAGAACCACCTCTACGCCGGCCGTGGCAAAGACGTGCGGGAGCGCATTCTACAGCACTCCCGCCCCAGCGTTAAGGACGCCCCGTTCGCCTTCCGGTTGACCCGCGAGCACACGAAAAGGAAGGCCACTTATCGGCCTGAAGGAGGGTGCAAGGAACTGCTGAATGATCCCGTTTTTTACGAAGTTTTGCTCGCCCAGAAGCAGCGGATCGCCCGCATGACCATCCGCTACGTCAGGGCCGACGATCCAGTGACGCAAGCGCTGCTGGAAATCTACACCGCCACCGTGCTGGGAGCGCGCTACAACGAGTTTCAGACGACGTAGGCAAGCGTATGAGCGAAGCGAACGACAAGAATCCACCGAAGGTGTTCATCTCCTACTCGCACGACACCCCAGAGCACAAGAAGTGGGTGGGGGAGTTCGCCTCCAAGCTCGTGGCCCACGGTGTTGATGTGATCCTCGACCAGTGGGACCTCGGTTTGGGCGATGACGTGCCGAAGTTCATGGAAAAGTCCGTGGGCGAGGCTGACCGCGTGTTGATGATCTGCACTGAAACCTACGTGCGCAAAGCGGATGACGGCAAAGGCGGCGTGGGTTACGAGGCCATGATCGTCACCGGCGAGCTGGTGAAGAATTTGGGCACCGCGAAGTTCATCCCGGTCGTCCGGCAGGAAAATGGTGAGGCGAACCTGCCCAAGTGTGTGAGCACGCGGTTTTGGGTGAACCTCAGCGATGGGCAAAACGAGGAGGAACAATTTGACCATCTGGCGCGCGATTTGCAGAACGCGCCCAAGCTCAAGAAGCCCACCATCGGACCTAACCCGTTTGCCGAGTCCGCTCCGAGCGCTTCACCGATGGAAGCGGTGACGGCTACCACTCCGACACCGGCAACAGGGGTGCGGGTGCCGAACGATCCGACTGACGCCTATGCGGTGGCGCTCGACTTAGCCCGTCGTGGTGACTTTGTCAGTTGGCGGCACTTAATCAAGCGGGTCAAGCAGCCAATCCCAGCGCAGCTCTCCGACTGGCAAAAGCGCTACGTCAACCGTCACGAAATGAAGATCGAGGATCTTCCTGCAATGGTGCTCGAAGCGGCGGCCATCTGCGCTCCGCTGATGAGCGTTGCTCTTGCAGGTGTGGAGTCTGGCCAACCGAAGTTCTCAAACCAAGTGGCCTTGCTCGACGACTTGCTTTGTCCAAAGGATTGGAACGGCAGCGGATTGAGCGCCGTGGTTGAAGTGCCGGACGCGCTCGTCTTCATTTACCAGGCGCTGCACGGCGCGGTCTGCATGGAGAGCGACCAGCTTCCTCTGGCTTTGCAACTTGCCCGCAGCCGGGTTCAGCGACGGCATCAAGGCGAGTCCGTCGTTGTGTATCAAGACTCCAAGCTAATCGGGTGGCCAGAGTCTTTGGCCGGTCATTCAAAAGTGGCCTGGAAGTTCCTAGCAGACCTGTCGGGAAAGTGGCCTTGGTTGCTTGAGACTTTCGAAACCACGGAGGACTACCAAGCGGCGCTGTTCGCCTACTATCTGGCACTAAACACTCAAGAACTGGTTGATTTGATTGCTTCTGGCCGAGAGGCAATTCTCGAAAAGGCGGAGCTGAGGCCGGACGTGCCGCTTACGAATCACTTGTTGGCGCCCGACATCAGGCGCAAAGGCTATCGGCTACTGCTCCGCACTCCTGAAGCGGTGCGGCAGATTTGGCGCAAGGAGGGCATCCCGGACAAGAAAATGGCCGCGCACTGGGAAGCCTGGATGAGGCACTGCACCCAATCGCTTAATCGCCTCGACCGCTTTGGCTTCCACGGTCAGGTAGCCCACGAGAAACTGTTCGAAGACTTGCGCCCTGAGCCATGAACACGACGCCATCCTTCCAAGAAGACCACATATCGCAGGTGCCAGCGCTGCGTCCGGCGCGCATCTACTTCACCGACTTCTTCGAGGTGGCCCCTGACGTTCTGGCTGATTACGGGGCGTTCAACGTGGCGTGCATCGTGGACCTGCCGCTCTTCATTGACCCGTTTCTGCTCTTCACCAGCAGCAAGCCCGAATACCAGGCCCTTCACCTCGAAATCATCCGCTACCTACAGTTCCTTCGGGACAAGTCGGTCGAAGGCGGCATGACGGATGGACTGCTGGAAGCTTGGTTCTGCTTCCCCGAGGTGGTGCAGAATCGTCTGGGCTTCTGCTTGACCGGCAGCAACGGACACGGCCTGGGGATGAAGTTCGCGCGTGCGCTGAACGAGAACTTGAATCACCTGTTCGCAGACTTCGGAAGCGAGCGCGTCACGAAGGGGTCGCATTTGGAGAAACTGGTGCTCATCCGCGAGCGGGTTGGCCGCGACAACATCAGCGACTTCACGACCAACCTCATCAAGGGGTATCTGCTCGAATACACCCAGGCTTTTGCGAAGAAGCACATCAACCAGGCGAAGTTGAAGAAGGTCAAAGTGCATGGGACGAAGTTCAACTACACGGTTGGTGTCTGGGAGGACGGCACCTTTGAGCTGCCGTGGCTGGCTGGCGACTACGTGTTGCTCACCCCGGAGGACATCCTCACGAAGGACAACACCTGGATTAACAAGGAAGACCTGCGACGAGACTTCCCGACCATCCGAGAGGCCATCCCCAACGCCTCCCTTCGCGGCCAGATTGACCAGTATTTCCGGAGTGTCCTTCCGAAGCGACCCACGGAAAATGAGAAACGAGCGGCCACTGAAAAGACACTGCGAAAGTTTCCGGAGCTAATTGACTACTTCATCCTCGACAAGGAGGAGCATGGCGACGAGGCCGTGAGGCGCAGTGCTGAGAAGGTTCGGGAAGTTGACCACCGATTTGTCGAGAACATCGGTCTTCTCGTTCAGTGCATCGCCGACCACTCCGCCTTCTACACCGCACCGACCACGACGCTTGAGGAGACAGGCAGGAAAATCGAGTTCTTCAAGCAGGTCATCGAGAACCAGGACGGCTACAGGTATTTCTACGACAAGCAAGGGAAGCCGATCGAACGGGAGACGGACCTTCACCTCCTGTTCAAGCTCGTGTGGGAAGGCTCCCCAAGCTCCGTGGATGCCGAGGTCAACAATGGACGTGGGCCGGTTGACTTCAAGGTGTCACGCGGTTCGGAAGACAAGACGCTGGTGGAGTTCAAGCTGGCGAGCAACTCACAGCTTGAGCGGAACGTCCTAAATCAGGTCGCAATTTACGAGAAGGCAAACCAGACCACGCAGTCCTTCAAGGTGATTCTGTTCTTCACTGCCGAGGAGGAGGCGAAGACCAAGAACGTGTTGAGCAGATTGAAAGTGTCCAAGGAGGCGGGTATCGTCCTCATTGACGCTCGGCGGGACAACAAACCATCAGCATCCAAGGCATAGCCATGAATCCACAGCAAATTGAACAGGCCAAAGTCTTTCTCAAGCAGATTGAGCACCTCAACCTGACGGAACGACTAGTGGCACACTTTTCCAACCAAGACCTCAGTACAGTTAGTATCGGATCAGTTTCCGTGAACGATTTTTGTTCGACTTGTGGGCGTGCCGTAATCCAATTGCAGGCCGAACTCGACAGCACCAATGCTCGCTTCTTACCAGATCGAGTCCAGTGGTTCTCAAATCACCGAGATGCAATGATGCAATGGCCGTTAACTACCATCTTGGAAAATCTTGCTAATCTTTTGGAAGGGCAGAATTGGAATGAAGCTCTTGCCTGGTTGGAGTGCCTTGTTGGCTACGAAATGGGATGCGGATTTTGGAATCGTGGGGCTCGAAGACTTCATTCGGTTCCTCGCCTTCGCCAGATGCAAATTTTTACCGATTTGGAAATCAAGTCCGCACAGCTTACCGAAATCCTCAAGCAGGCCAATGCCACGCACAGCGCTCTAGCCACTGAGTTAAACGCCCGGCGGGCCGAAACACAGACGGTTGCCAACTTGACGAGCCAGGCCGAGGAAAACACGGAGCAGACAGGGAAGCTGCTCAATCAAGCGTCTGGGGCGGAGGGGAAGCTTCAGCAAATCCTCAGTAATCAGGAGACGAACCTTGAAAATTCGAAGACCGAGCTTCATGCCCTCGCGCAGCAAGTCGCGGCCTTGGGGCAGTCCATTAAGGAGGCCACCGACCACTTGACCCAATCCAAGGGGATGCTGGCCTTCATGCAGGAGAAGGAAGCTTTTGTGAACGAGATTGCCGGCAAGTCTGGAGCCGGCCTTCTTGGTGGTCAGTTCAAAGACCGCAAGGAAGAGCTGAAAAGGACATCGATGTGGTGGCTTGGCGGCTTCGTAGCGGCCTTCCTCGCTTCCTCTGTGTGGCTTTTCATCGCCTACAAATATCTGCGGGTGACGAGCGACGACATCTGGCTGGTGATCGTGTCGAACTTCGGATTGCTGTTACCCGCAGTGTTCGTCCTTGGGTTTGTCGCGAAGCAGTATTCCAAGGAGCGACACTATCAGGAGGAATACGCGTTCCGTTCCGCCGTTGCCATGACGCTCAGTTCCTTCGCTGACCGTTTGAAGGGCACGGAGCAAAACGGAGAAAGGCTTATCAGCGATACCGTTGAAATGCTCTACAAGCTGCCGATCATGCTTCAGGAGAAAACGCCTTCGCCGGGCCTCTTCCAATCGCGCTCTGCTCCCGACACCATCAAAGCCACCACGGAACTCATGAAGGAGTTCAAGAAGACTGAATGAGCACGAGCCTGCCATCATTTCAGGAGGACCACATCTCGCAACTTCCTGCGCTGCAACTGCTACAAAACCTCGGTTTCACTTATCTGCGCCCGCAGGAGGTCCACCTTCAACGCAAAGGCAAGCTTTCGAGCGTGCTGCTGGAGGGCATCCTCGCCGATCAACTGCGCAAACGGAACCGGATCAACTACCGGGGGAAACAATACGCCTTCACCGAAGCCGCCATCCAGACCGCAATCCAGACACTGAAGGACGTACCCTTCGACGGCCTGGTGCGTACGAGCGAGAAGATTTATGACCTGCTCTCACTGGGCAAGGCGCTCGAACAGACTATTGAGGAGGACACAAAGAGTTTCACCTTGCACTACATTGACTGGCGCAACCCGGCGAACAACGTGTTCCACGTCGCCGAGGAATTTGAAGTTGAGCGGACGGCGAGCAACCAGCTTTGCCGTCCTGACGTGGTCCTGTTCGTAAACGGCATCCCGCTTACCGTCGTCGAGTGCAAGCGGCCGGACATCAAGGAACCCTTGGAGCAAGCGGTGTCGCAGAACATCCGCAACCAGGCTGAGGACTACATACCGAAGCTGTTCACCTTCGCACAACTGCTGCTGGGCGTGACAAAGAACGAAGCAGCCTACGGCACAACCGGAACCGGGGCAAAGTTCTGGGCACACTGGCGCGAGTTGGAGGGCAGCCGTGAGAAGAACATCACTCCCGAGGTGTCGGCGCTGATCAACCGCCCGCTGTCGAGGGAGCAGAAGGATCGCCTGTTCGCCGACCGTTTCGGCTACGTTCGCACCTACTTCGATGAACTGGAAGCCGAGGGGCGGCAGGTGACGGAGCAGGACAAGGCACTTTATTGCCTGTGCCGGCCTGAGCGGCTGATTGAACTGGCGTTCCGCTTCATCGTGTTCGATGCGGCGGAGAAGAAAATCGCCCGCTACCAGCAATACTTCACCGTGAAGAGCATCGTGGAACGGGTGCGCAAACTTGGGCCGGAGGGAAAGCGTTTGGGCGGTGTCGTCTGGCACACGCAAGGTTCGGGCAAATCGCTGACGATGGTGATGCTCGCCAAGAACCTCGCGCTGGACCTGGCGGCTGAAGACCCGCACATCATCCTCGTGACCGACCGCGTTGACCTGGATGAACAGATCAAGCGGACGTTCCACCAGTGCGGCATGGAGCCGGAGCAGGCGCAGACCGGCAAGCACCTCGCACGGCTGATCACCGAAGGGAAGGAAACCGTCATCACGACCGTCATTGACAAGTTCGCTGCAGCCTTGGAGGCGGGCAACTTTCGGAACGCGTCGCCGAACATCTTCGTGCTGGTGGACGAGAGCCACCGCAGTGTTTACGGCGAGACGGGGGCAAAGGTGGAGAAGGCGCTGCCAAAGGCGTGCTTCATCGGGTTCACCGGGACTCCGTTGATGAAGGCGGAGAAGAACACGGCCAGCAAGTTTGGTGGCATCATCCAGCCCGCCTATACGATTGACCAGGCGGTGAAGGACAAGGCGGTGGTGCCGTTACTCTACGAGGGAAGACTGGTGCTGCAACAGGTGGACAAGAAGGCTGTGGACAAATGGTTTGAGATCGTGACGAAGCCATTGAGCGAGGCGCAACGCGCGGACTTGAAGAAGAAGTTCTCCACGGCGGAAGTGCTGAACAAGGCGGAGCGGAAGATTTACGAGGCGGCCTTCGACATCAGCGAGCACTACAACCAGAACTGGCAGGGGACCGGGTTCAAAGCACAGGTGACCGCGCCCTCGAAGCTCGTAGCGTTGAAGTACAAAAGTTTTCTCGATGAGTTCGGCAAGGTGAAATCCGAGGTGCTGATTTCCGGGCCGGACACCCGCGAGGACAACGAGGAAGTGGGCGAGGTGGACACGGGCGAGGTGCGCGCCTTCTGGAAGAAGACGATGGTGAAATACGGCAGCGAGGCCGAATACAACAAGCAGCTCATCAATGCGTTCAAGCACGGGCCGGAGCCGGAAATCATGATCGTGGTGGACAAGCTGCTGACGGGCTTCGACGCGCCCCGCAACACGGTGCTCTACGTGTGCCGCTCGCTCAAGGAGCACACGCTGTTGCAGGCCATCGCGCGCGTGAACCGGCTGCACGAGGGGAAAGACTTCGGCTACGTCATTGACTACTACGGCGTGTTGGAGAATTTGGGTGAGGCAATGGACGTTTACGCGGCGCTGCCGGATTTTGAGAAGGACGACCTCGCGGGAACGGTCGTGGACGTGTCGCAGGAGGTCGCCAGCCTGCCACAGAAGCACTCGGAATTGTGGGATGTGTTCAAGACGGTGAAGAACCGGCTGGACGAGGAAGAATACGAGCAACTGCTGGCAGATGAGGCACTGCGACCCCGCTTCTACGAAAAGCTGTCAGCGTATTCCCGCACGCTGGGCATCGCACTGGCGACGATGGAGTTTCAGCGCGACACGCCAGAGAAGAAGCTCGAACGTTACAAGCAGGACTTGGCGTTCTTCCTCAAGCTGCGCGTGGCGGTGAAGCGGCGTTACGCGGAGGAGATTGATTTCAAGGAATACGAAGCGAAGGTGCAAAAGCTGGTGGACACTCACGTCCGGTCGGAGGGCATCGAGCAGATCACGTCGCCGGTGAACATCTTTGACCGGGAGGAATTCACGGCGGAGGTGGAGAAGCTGCAAACCGTCGCGGCGAAAGCGGACACGATAGCGCACCGCACGCAGAAGACGATCAACGAGAAGATGGACGATGATCCGGTGTTCTACCGGCGGTTCTCGAAGATTCTACAAGAGGCAATCGAAGCCTACCGGCAGAAGCGGATCAACGACGCGGAGTACTTGAAGACGGTCTCGGAGGTGAAGGAATCGGTCCTGAGCCGGACGGGTGACAAGCTACCACCGTCACTGCAAGGCCGCGAGGTAGCCAAGGCGTTCTACGGTGTCGTCAACGAGGTGTTCGACCGGCTGGAGATGAAGGAAGATGTGGTCCCCTACGTGGTGGCGGAGGTGGCAGTGCGAATTGACGACGCGATTCAACGGAAGCTGGTGGTGGACTGGCGCACCAACCCGGACGTGCAAAATCAGATGCGGAATGAAATTGATGACCTGCTCTACGAGGCGAAGGAGCAGGAAAAACTTCACCTCACCACCGAGGACATGGATGCGATAGTCGAACGGAGCATCGACATCGCCAAGAACCGCTATCCGCGATGAGCATCCTGGCCGGCTGCGGGGTGCACCGTGTTGCTTTCGGAAAGGAGCTTATCGAGTTCCAGCTCCGTCGTTCAGATCGGAAGACGCTGGCGATCACGGTGGCGTCAGACGCGTCGGTAACGGTCACAGCGCCGCGCCGGGCGGCATTGAATGCAGTGGTGGCGAAGGTTCGGCGACGTGCGGTGTGGATTAGGCGACAGCAGGGGTATTTCCAAAAGTTTCTGCCCATCCTGCCGCCACGCCGTTATGTGAGTGGCGAGACGCACCGTTTCCTCGGCCGGCAATACCGGCTCAAGGTGGTTGAATCCTCAGAGGAGGAGGTGAAGCTCAAGGGCCGCTTCCTTCATGTCGAGACACGACGCAAGCGTGACACCGCCAGGGTGCGAGCCTTGGTGGAGGGCTGGTTCATCAAGCGTGCGAGCGTGGCTTTCGAGCGCAGCCTTTCGTCATGCCTGAAACAATTCAACGGACATGTGGCAACGGCACCACGGCTGCGGTTGCGTCGGATGAGGAAGCGGTGGGGCAGTTGTACCCAAGATGGCGTGATCTACCTGAACCCTGAGTTGGTCAAGACAGCCGGAACGTGCATTGACTACGTGGTCACGCACGAACTCTGCCACCTCGTTTATCCACATCATGGGCGCGAGTTTTACCAGCTATTGCAGCGAATCATGCCGGACTGGGAACGTAGGAAAACGAGGCTAGAGAGCGTGGCCCTGTAAAGGATGAGGCACTTGCCACAATTAACGAAATAGTACGTCGTTTTGTGCTTACGGAGGCAAACAGCTAAAGCAAAAGCGTCAACGTCAGCATCATCAACAACCCCACCCTCAACCTGCTCCTCAACCTTGTCCCTAAACCGCCATGGTCCAGGAACAGGCTAAGGAACAGGTCAAGGATCAGGATTAAGCACCAATGAAAGGGTTAAGCACCAATGAAAGGGTTAAACACCAAGAGGAAAGCTAACGACAACGCCTACGGCCATCACGACAACGGCTAGGTTTCTTGTCACCCAGCAACCAGAGCACACCGATCAACATCAGCAAAAAGGGGAAAACAGAAAGGAGTTTGGGCAGGAGCAGGACAGCCAGGATGACGAGGAAAAGATTCTGCACCAGCTTCGAGTAGAATTTGAACATCAAGGGTAAGCGGCCAGGAGAGGATGGGACTCACTCTGGCATTGGATACGGGGGGTTGGGTTTGGGGTTAGGGTTGGAGACAGACAGTGGATTGGGCCTGGGCGTTCTGTCACCAATTGCAGCAGTAGTGGAAGACAAAGCCATTAAGCCGGCATTCTCTCTTCCCTACACGCCAACATTTCTCGATGGGCCAGCAGATTCGTTCTCCACTGCGGCATTTGACTGATCTCCTTGAGGATGTCGCTGCCAAAGAACTCCAGGAGCTTCAGTTTGAGCTGGTTCTTGCTGGTGTTAAGGGTGCTGGTGCTGACTTTGAGGGTTTTCGCCAGCTCCTTCAGTTGTC
Source organism: Pseudomonadota bacterium (assembly GCA_009922615.1). Lineage (GTDB taxonomy): Bacteria > Verrucomicrobiota > Verrucomicrobiia > Limisphaerales > SXTU01 > SXTU01. The sequence goes on along the minus strand of RFVF01000085.1, from coordinate 5,081 downwards.
CGCCTTCGGCCAGAACATTAAGGATGGCCTGGCACCTGTCGTTAAGGCTGCCGATAAATTCCTGCCAGTCGAGGTTTCTGGCTGCCTTGGTGGATGGATCTTCCTGCTCATTGCTGAAAACTTCCGTTAGCAGCAAGGGGTCATCACTGCCCTCCTCGCTCTTCACGGCATCCTCGAACTGATTCAGCTTTGCCCGGCCGTTGAGCTGTGTGGATGGGTGCAGCGGGTCGGTCTTGCTCTGGCCGTACGCCCTCCTGCCTGACTTGGCGTGCTGGATGGCGTAGTAGGCGATGTTGCCGGGGGTCACCTGCTTTCCAGCCTTCTCGGCGTTGTCGTAGAGCCGGGCAGCGATGCAGATGGTGTCCTGGACGATTTCTTCATGATCCTCGCAGCCGACCGTACGGACGCAGTAGGGAACGGCAGACCTGATGCGGGGGGCGACTTCCTGAACCAACAATTCTCCGGTTTCTGGTGACATTTTAACATCTCCTTGGCAACGAGGGGGTTGAATGAAAAAGCCCGGCTGTCGTTGAACAGACCGGGCCAATGAGAACCTCGTCGGCAACCAACACTGGCTGCTACTCGATCCTCAGTTCATTATCCCACGAATTTGTCGGAAACTGGAGGAGGGGGAGGGCCGGACTCCTTGTGGAGACGGGGTAGTTGTCGTCAGCGGGAAGGAGGCGTATCAGCCAGGTCAACTTCGCCTTGGTCCATCAACGACAACAACATCCTGATTGATAAAACGCTTCAGCTCGATCTTGATGATGTCCCGTCCAAGGCCAGAATCCTTGATCTTCTCGGCAACATCCTCCCACTTGAGCCCGTATTGCCGGTCGTAATGGGCATGGAGAGCATGGAGAATCTGCCTGGCCTGCGCTTCGGTTAGGACGGTTTTCTGTTCATTGGCAGCCCGGTGGATGTGTTCACTGGTCCAGAGCAACACGATTTTGTCAGACCAGAACTGTTCCAGTAGCGGTCGGACCTGGCGCTGGCTCTTGATGGCTGGCTTGAGTGCTTTGAGCAGTTCGTCGATGAGGTTTACGGGCATGGAGAGATTGGGGTTGAGGGTTACAAGGGCTACGGGGCAGGAGAAGGGTCAACACCACGCAAATCCTGGCGGTTGAACCATGAAGAAGAGCATCAACCCACCGGGCTAATGAGCATCTTCATTGGGTTATACCTCCGAGAGCAGCCAACTAAGGGCACGGGTGGGGTGGGAACGAATGCCAAGCCTACTTCCCAGCCTTCCCCTACTGCTTCCTCGGGTTAAACGGGCTACTACTATCAACCAGAGCATTGAACCTCTTGAGTGCCTTCTGCTTGCCGGGGTAGGTGTCAGGCCAGGCTTGATTGAACAGCATCATCGCCTCGATTTCGTTTCCCGTGTAGATCAGGTCCAGCATCTTCGACCAGAGTTGGGGGACAGGGTAGTTTGGATTCCACCGGGTAAGGATCAGGTCGGCTTCCTCGGGTTTCTTCTGGGCCTGGTCAAACAACTGACGGATTTCTTGGGCGAACATCTTCAGCTCCTCCCAGGGTGGGGCAGGCTTCTTCATCAGATCCAGGGCCAGTTGATAATGACCATCCCGGTAGCGGAAGATGATTCTGGGGGCAGGGCTGGCAATCATGGGGCCAATCACGTTGAGGTAGTGCCAGTCTGCCATGGAGACGGTCAGGATTCCATTGTGGTCCAGATCCTCGAAACTCACTCCCTCGGCATTTCTGGCATCGAACCGGGCGACATGATGGAAATTTTCGGCCAGCTCGAAGACATGAACATCAGTGCAGCAGTTGGCCCCACCAGAGTAGGTACGGACAACCAAGTTGGGTCTGCCATTGCCGGTTAGGTTCTTGCCGATGGGGAACTTCTCGTGGTCGCCGAAGCCGTAGCTACCTGGGAAGATGCTGCTTTCCTGAAGCGTGAACACCCTGACGCCGGCCTTTTTGATTTCGAGGACGGGATTGTAAGCGGCGGTCGAAAAGTGCGGCGGGTGGCGCTCGAAAAGTGAGACACCTTCCGGCGGGTAGGGAAGGGTTTTTGGGCCGGGCGGTCAAGTCCGGGAAGCTTGCAGCGAGGTAAAAGCAGCAGGAGGGCGGGCTGCGAGCCCCCAGCTCGCGCCCTCCTGCGGTCCAAGGTTCGTTGGACTCACTTCCGCTTCAGCCGCCCCTTGGCGTCCTGGAGCCGGTAGCTCTGACCGTTGGCTTCCAGGATGTGCACCCGGTGCGTCAGCCGGTCCAGCAGCGCTCCGGTCAACCGCTCGCTGCCCAGCACCTCCGTCCATTGCTGGAAGGGCAGGTTCGTGGTCACCAGCAGGCTGGTACGCTCATACGCCCGGCTCACCACCTCGAAGAGCAGCTCCGCCCCGGGCTTCGAGAAAGGCACGTAGCCCAGCTCATCCAGCAGCAGCAGGTCCAGCCGCTCCAGTTGTTTGTGCAGCCGTTGCAGCGTGCGGGTATCCCGCGCTTCGAGCAGCTGTGTCACCAACCCCGTCGTGGTCAGGCAGCGTACGCGCTTGCCCTGCGTGCAGGCGGCAAAACCCAGCGCGGTCGCCAGGTGGGTCTTGCCCGTCCCCGGATTGCCGACCAGCAGCACGTTCTCCCGCTTGGCCATATACTCGCCGCGCAACAACTCCCGCACCAGCGGTTCGTTGATCGAGGGCTGCGCCCCGAAGTCAAAGGTCTCGATGGTCTTGAGCACCGGGAAGGCCGCCTCCCGGATGCGCCGCTCGGTGGCCCGGCGTTCCCGGTCGATGAGTTCCCGCTCGGCCAGCTGGAGCAGGTATTGCGGGTAACTGCTGCGCTCCTGGCTGCACGTCGCCGCCACGCTCGTGTAGTCGCGCAGGAACGTCGGCAGCTTCAGTGCCTTGAGATGATGCGCCAGCAGCAGCGTTGAGGCGTCCTGGCTCATTGAACACCTCCCAGCAGGGTCTGATACTGGTTCACGTCCGGGGCGGTGACTTTGACGTGTTGCAGATGCGGATGCCCCGCCAGCGAGAAGAGCGTCAGCCGCCAGTCGGGCTGGGGATAGAGGAACTGCGCGATGGCGTCCCGTGTCAGGGCGCCCGCCTTTAGCCCTTGCTCCACCGCTGGGCGTAACTGCGCCAGCGGATGCTTCTCCAGCAGCCGCAACACGCGGATGTACTCACGGGTGCCGTCGCCCTCACGCTCGGCTTCCAACCGGCGGCGCAGGAGCTGAAAGCACTCCGGCAGGGTCCACCCGGCCAGGGGCCGGGCATGGTCCAACGCGCCGGGCTTGCGCTCCAGCAACTCCAGATAATGCAGCGGCTCGAAGCTCACCTGCTCGGCAGCCCAGTTGCGCCGATGCCGCGCCACTTCCTGGCCTTGCGCACAGAGCACTACCTCCTGCCAGTAGCCCTTCACCACGATGGGATGGTGCGCCCAGCGCACCGGCACCGAGTAGTCATTGCGGTCAAAGCGCACCAGCGACAGGGAACTGGCCGTGGTGGACACCTTGCGGCACGCCTCGAAGGGCACCGCTGGCAGGGGCAGGAACGCGGCCTGATCCTCGACCAGCAACTGCGCCTTGGTGCCCGGCTGGCCACGCAGCCGCCGTTGCCGGTCCGCCTCACAGCGTTGGCGCAGGAACGCGTTGAGTTCGTCAAAATCCCGCACCTGCGGCACCGGTACGAAGAAGTTGAGCCGCGTGAACTTCACCAGCCCTTCCACCACGCCTTTCTCGTTGCCGCGCCGGATGCGGCAGAAGTGGTGCGCAAACAGGTAATGGCTCTTGAGCTGAAGGAACCCGTGCGTCAGCCGCCGCTCCTTGCCCCCGCCCAGGATCTGCGCCACCGCGACCTTCGTGTTGTCGTAGGTGATGCGCCGGGGCACTCCGCCGAAGAAACCAAACGCCTGCACGTGGCCTTCCCAGAACGTCTCCGTGCACTCCCGCTCGAAGGCCTGCACGAACACCGCGTCGCTGTAGGGCAGCGCCATCACGAAAAAGGCCACCTTGCGCAGCACTCCGTTCAGCTTCACCAGTGCGTGGCCGAAATCCATCTGCGCCTCCCCCGGCGGGTGGAGCAGCGGCACGAACACTTCCTGGTTGCGCTGCGTCAGTTCCCGCACCGCCTCCTTCACCACGGTGTAGCCGCCGGTGAAACCGGCTGCCTGGAGCCGTTCCCAAATCCGTTTGGCCGTGTGCCGCTGCTTGCGCGGCAGCTGTTGGTCCTCCTTGAGGATCTGCTCCAGCCGCTCCCGGTACGGCCCCAGCTTGGGCTGGGGCCGCGCTTTCTGCTGCCGGTAGCCCGGCGGCTCACTGTGCGCCAGCACCTTCTTGAGCGTCTTCCAGTGCATCCCCGTCTCCCGGAGAATCGCCCGTTTGCTTACCTTGCCCGAGGCCACCCGTTCCCGTATGTCGGTCCAGTCTTCCATAGTGCGATACATGCTTCATCGTTAATGAAGGCGCTGCACTTTTCGACCGCCCTGTCACACACGTGACCCCGTCTCACTTTTCAACCGGCGTTTACAGGTGGAAGTGGTTGTGAAAATGTGCTCACGGGATTCCGAGGCGCGATGGTAATGAGCGCGGTTTGCGGTGCAAGCCAGCAATGGTCACCGGGGTAGAGGTTTCAGGGTGAAGGTTTCAGGGTTCAGGGGTGGAGGTGACGTGGACCTCGTGTGCGGAGACGCTGTCTGCCCTGCCCACTGCGCGGACTTGACCGCACTGCTCAAAGGCCGTTCCCTTCGCTCTCAACTATGCCTCCTGTTTTGAGCGCCGTTCGCGGCAATTTCCGAAAGCCGCTGTCTGCCGGGCCGATGAAACCGACCTTCATCACCCTCGCGGTTCTGCTAGTTGCTGCGTTCGTGCCGGTCCGCGCCGCCGCGCCGGTGTTGCTGGCCGAGGGCGGACAGCGGTCGTAATAACTGCGCATCGGCTTCGCGGCGGGACCGAAAGCCTGCTCAAAGAAATCCGTGCGCAATGCGTCCAGGTCCGCGTCCGGATTCCACATCAACTGGTTCGCCACGTAGTAGCCGAGACCGTGCACGCCCCAGTTGTTGCCGCTCTCCGCGTCCATGCTCGTCGCGCCGAGCCGGGCGTAGCGCTGGATGGCATCGCG
>RFVF01000084.1 GCA_009922615.1 Pseudomonadota bacterium | reverse complement strand
CAGGTCAAACACCGGCCCGTCAAGGCCGCCATTCAATTGGGTAGCGAAGGTCGCATCCACAGTCCCGTTCGTGGTAAGGCGCGCCAACCGCGGGCTGGCTACCCCGTTCACCGTAGTAAAGTCACCGGCGATGAACACGGTGCCATCGGGCAGGACAAGCAGGGCCCGAACTGGAGCATCGGGGCCACCACCCACGTTGAAGGTGTTGTCCAGAGTGCCATCAGTGTTAAGCCGACCGACGAACGGTTGAGGGACGCCCATCAGCTTCGTAAACTGGCCACCCACAAGCAGCTTTCCGTCGGCTTGCAGCCCCAGCGCAAGCACCGAGCCGTCGGTGGTTTGATTTCCCAAGTTGAAGTTCAAATCGGCCGCTCCCGTTGCGTCCAGATGAGCCACGTTTCCTCCGAACTGTCCGCCAAAGAGGTTGAGTGCCCCCCCCACATACACCGACCCATCGGCTGCCACCACCAAGGTCCGGACGGTGCCCGGCATCCCCGCTCCCACATTGAACGTGGCATCCTTAGTCCCGTCCAGGCTGAGCCGCACGATGCGATTCTGCGCGGTCCCATTGAAGTTGGTAAAGTCACCGCCGACCACCAGCTTGCCCACAGTGGTGGGCGACGCCGTGTTGGTCCCGATGCCCAGAGCAAACACCGGGCCGCCACTGAACAGACTCGTCAGCCCGGCATCGATGCTGCCCGCCACCGGGTTTACGGTTTCGTTATCCACAATCGTCACCAGTGCGTTCGTCACCGTGCCCAGGCGCGTATCCGACGATCCTACCAGCGGCCCGGTGACGTTGCTCAACAGCACGTTAAACGTCCGGGCGGCGAGATTCAGGACCGTGTTGTCGATGATGGGCACCAGGAAGGTCTGCGTGGTCACCCCGTTCGTGAAGGTCAACGTCCCGTTGGTCCCGAGGTAATGCAACCCCGCAACGGCCGTGTTGTTGGTCGTCGCAAAATCCACCGTGACCAGCGTGTTGGTGACGCCCGAGCGCACCACGGTGACCAGCAGGTTGGTGGCATTCTCAGCGATCGAATAACTGGCCGCGCTGAAGTTCAGCTGCGTGTCATTGTCCACAATCGTCAGCACCGCGACAGTTGGCAGCGCGTTCGTATCGAACACCACCGCGTTCGTCGCTGAATTCGTGACCGCGACATTCAGGCCCAGCATCACGGTCCGGTCGCCATCCACGTTGAAGTTGTCGGTGATGCCGATGGACACGTTTGTGCTGTTGACGCCCGGGCCGAACAAGATGGACGTGGATGCATTCGTGAAATCCCCGCTGGCCGCCGTGCCGGCAGTCGTTGTGAAATTGACAAGCACCGGCAGCGTTGTAGCCCCGCTGCGCAGGATGGTGATAAACGCATTGGTGTCATTCTCCATCACCGTGTAGTTCGTCGCGCTGAAGCCCACCACGCTGTCATTGTCCATGATCGTCAGCACCGCGTTGGTGATCCCCGGCGTCGCGCCGCCCACAAAGTTGCTCAAGCGCAGGTTCACCGTCCGGTTCAAGTTGGTGGCGAAGTTGTCGCGAATCCCCACCAGGAACGTCCGCGAAGAGTTGTCGCCATTGGCCCAGGTGAAAGTGCCGGCCGCATTCGTGTAATGCAGCAGGTTGGTCGCCGACCCATCCAAGGTCGTGTAGTTCACCGACATTGCGCCGCTGCTGCCGTTGGTGCGGACCACCGTAATGCTCACGGTATTGCTGTTTTCCATGACGCTGAAGGCCGGGCTTAAGAAGCCAATCTGGCCGGGCGCGGACTCAATATCTACGATCGTCAGCGTCGCGTTCGTCTGGCCACTCATGGCAACCGCGCTCCCCAGCGTCGAGTTGGTCGCATTGAGCAACGAGAGCGAAACCCTCAGGTTACCGTTGGTCAGCAGGCTGTGAATCACCGGCACCGTAAAGGTCTTTGCCGCGACCTCCCCATCCGCCCAGCTCAACGTCCCGCTGGCCGCCGTGTAGTTAACGCCCGCCACCGCCGTGTTGTTCGCCGTGGCATACTGCACGGTATAGGCATCCGCGCTGCCGCCCAGGCGGTTCACGGTGATGGTCGCGCTGCCGCCGCCTTCCGAGACGGTGTAGCTCGCCAAGCTGAAGTTCGGGTTCGCATCGTTATCCAAGATAGTTAGCGTCGTGCTCGACGTGTTGGTGCTCCCCTGATCACTCAACAGCAGGGTCGCCACCCGGTTCGTATTGGTGGCAGAATCGTCTATGATCCCAACCACGAGATTGGTCGTGCTCTCGCTGTCCACAAACACCAACGTGCTCACCGGCAACGTGAAGTGTGTGCCTGGCAGCGCTGCGCCGACTCCGCCGGGACTGGTCAAATTGTAGGTTAATGTTCCCGTCAGCCCACCGAGCCGGTTCACCGTCACCGTCACGGATGAGCCGCCCTCCGATACCGTGTAATTGGTCGCCGCAAAAGCCAGCGAACCCGAGCCCGTGTTATTCCGGCCGTTAACCCGCGCCACCCGATCCACGATCGTCCCATTGTAATTCGTGAACTGTCCACCCAGCACCAACCGGTCATCGTAAAACTCCACCAGCACCGCGTTCACGGCATCCTCAGTCCCTGTGCCCAAGTTGATCCCAGCATCCAGGCCACCGTTCGGTGTGAGCCGCGCCACGTGACCGCGGGTCAGATTGTTCACGCTGGTGAAGCCGCCACCAACCAGGATCATCCCGTTCGTCTGCACCGCCACCGCCGCCACGTAGCTGTCCATCCCGGTGCCCGGATCGAAACTCAGGTCCAACGCGCCGCTGGTGGTCAACTGTGCGATGCGGCTGCGCCCGACGCCATTCACCACGGTAAAGGCGCCGCCGATGATCGCCTGTCCTCCCGGCGTCAACGCTATGGCATTCACCGAGTTATCCGCGCCGCTCAGACCACTCGCATACGAGCTGTCCAGCGTTCCATCCGCATTCAGACGGGCCACCCGGCCGCGGGCCGTGCCGCTCACCTGAGTGAAGTCACCACCGATCAACACGCTGCCATCGGCTTGCACTGCCACCGCCCGCACGCGGGCATCCGCTCCCGTGCCCGGGTTAAAGCTGCCGTCCAGCGTGCCGTCGGTGTTCAGCCGGGCCACGAAATTGCGCACGGTCGTGTTCACGAGGTTGAACTCGCCGCCCGCCACCACTTTGCCATTGGACTGCAAGGCCAGCGCCAGCACCGGGCTGTTCGCCCCGGCGAACGAGTTGTAGCCCGTGTCCAGCGTGCCGTCCGTGTTCACTCGCGTCAGGTTCGTCCGCCCCACGCCGTTGTAAGTGTTAAACGACCCGCCGAGGACGACTTTGCCATCCGCCTGCACGGCCACGGCGTTGATCTGTCCATTGGCACCGTTACCCGGGCTGAAGCTCAGGTCCACCGTGCCGTCCAGATTCAGCCGGGCCACGTTGCCCACCGCCACGCCGCCCAGTGAGGTAAAGTTGCCACCCACCACCAGCTTGCCCAACTGTGCAGGCACTGCACTGCCCGAATAAGCGCCCAAGGCCAGCACTGCGCGCGGCAGCGTGCCCGTGCCCGAGAGCGGATCCGTTGTGCCATCATCCCGGATGAACGCCACCCGCGCATCCGCCAGCCCACCGACGCTCGTGAAGTCACCACCTATCACCGTGGTCGGCTTCACATTCGGCGAGACGCTGGTGTTGTAAAACCACTTGTCGTTGCCGCCAACATTGGTGTTGCCGCCCTCGTTGATGATGACCGTCACCAAGGTCGAGGGGCCGGGGCCGTAGGGCACCACATAGGTCAGGAAAGGTCCGGTCGCCTTGGCCCCTTGCGAAGTCGTGGACTGGACATAACCGGTGTAAAGCAACCGCACGCCGTTGTAGTAAACGCTCAATGTGTCCGGTGCCGTGCCGGTGCTGAAGTTCACCGTGATCGTGCCGCTGGTCGCCTGCGTGTCGATCGTTTGGATCGACTCATTTGTGCTGCCGTTGGACTGCGCCGGCGGCACCACGATCGTCGGCAGCGACGAGACCATCGCATACACGTTGGACGCGCCCGCGCCCGGGATGAACGTGGTGTCCACCGAGCCATCGCCGTTCAACCGCGCGTAGCCGCTCCGGTCAAACCCGTTCACGTTCGTGAATGTCCCCGCAAGCACGACCTGCGCGTTGTTCAACAGCGCCACCGCAGTCACCCCGCCGCCCAGCGCGCCCAAACCGGCATTGAAAGTCGAATCCAGCGAACCATCGCTGTTCAACCGCGTGATCCCGTTGAAGGTAAATCCACCGAACGTCGTGAAGCTGCCGCCCACCAGAATCGCCCCGTTGGTCTGCACCTGGATCGAGGTGACGCTCGCATCCGCGCCCAAGCCGGGATGGAACGTGTTGTCAATCGAGCCGTCGAAATTCAACCGGGCAATCCTTGGCAAGCTCAACCCGTTGAACGTCGTGAAATCGCCACCCACCAGGATGCTGCCATCGGACTCCACCGCGATGGCGCGAATCGTGCCATTCGCACCGGTGCCGACATTGAATGTCGCGTCCACGTTGCCATTCGTGTCGATCAACACGAGGCGGTTGTAGGACTGGCCATCGACTTGTGTGAAATCACCGCCTACCAGCACGGAGTTGTCCCCCTGCACGGCCAACGCGCGCACCGGGGCGTTGAAGCCCGCGCCCGGCACGTAGGTCGGGTCAACCGTGCCATTGGCGAACACCCGCGCGAAGTAGCTGCGGCTCGTGCCGTTGTAGCTGGTGAACGCGCCGCCGATCACCACCGCGTTTGTGTAGAGCGGCTGCGTCGCCACGGCATACACCGCGGCGTTCGGGCCGGTGCCGGGGTTGAACGTGCTGTCCACAAGGCCGTTGGTGAAGACACGCGCCAAGCTGGCGACCCGAGCCGAGTTCAGTGTGGAGAAGTTGCCGCCCACCATCACGGCATTGTTCGAGGAGAAGGCCAGCGAGTAAACCGGGCCATTCGCACCGAAACCGCGGCTAAAGAGCGGGTCCGCCGTGCCGGCCACGAGGTCCACCACGTCATCGTTGGTAATCGTCAGCGTAGCATTGCTGTAGCTACCCAGATACAGGTTGTTTGGCACCGGCGCGCCCAACTGCGTGCCGCCACCCACCACGGAGACGTTGTCCAAGCCCCAGCTTTCATTGGTAATATTCTGCAGATTCGTCGCCGTGAATTGGATTGCCACCGTGCCCGCCACGTGCGCGAAGGTGTATGTAAGGTGATACACGGAATCCATAGCCTGAGTAGATCCGGAGGCCGAGTAGATGTAACCCAAAGTATTCATCTCCGTCGCGCCGGTGAACGCGGGAACGTCCCCGCCCGGGTATGCATTCGGGTAGGCCTGATTCTCCACCTGATCGGCAGCTGTTCCTGAGCTAACCAAAGTATTCGCAAACGTCGTGTGCAAGAGGTTGGTCACTCCAGCCACGGACAGATCGAATACATCCGGGCCCTGACCTTGTGTCTGGCTTAAAATCCGAATACCGTTCCCGTCCCATGAGCGGGGCAGATAAAGGTCAAAGCTCACAGTCAAGTTTGTGTGCGCCGGCAGATTGGTCAGCGTCAGTGTAACCCGATTGTTGGCGAACTCTCCGAGGAAGTGACGGGAACCACGCGGCGTCACGCTCACATTAAGATTCGTCGGCGACACATAACCGCCAGCGAACGCAGACGGCATCCCGTTGATGATCGTCCACTCGCTACCAATGGAGCCGCTCTCAAAGTCATTGAAGTAGAACTGCGTCGCCGGCGCGAGCGCGAGGTTCACCGTGCGGTTCACATTCGTCACCACGTCATCAATGATCGGCACCGTGAAGGTCTGCGTGGTCACGCCCGGCGCGAAGGTCAGCACGCCGTTCTGGCCGGTGTAGTGCAGCCCGTCCAGCGCCGTCCCGTTGGCCGTCGCGTAGTTCACGCTCACCGCTGTGTTGGTCACGCCGTAGCGCACCGCTGTGATCACCGCACTGCCGGCGTTCTCCATCACGCCAAACGCGTTGGTCAGGAACTGCACATACACGTCGTTGTCTACGATGGTCAGCACGGCGTTCGTCGGCACCAACGTGTTGTCCAGCACCACCGGGTTGGCAAGCGAAACCGCCGCCGTCAGGTTCAGCAACACGGTTTTGTCCAAGTTAGTTGTCACATTGTCCGTGATCCCGATCAACAGGTTCGTGGTGGTCTGGCCCGGCGCGAAGGTGACGCTCGTGGTAGCGTTGGTGTAGTCCGTCCCGGCGATGGCCGTGCCGTCCGCCGTCGTGAAGGTCACAGTCACCGGCAGGTTGGTCGCGCCGCTGCGCACCAGGGTGATGGTGGCGGTGCCGGAGTTTTCCACGACGCTGTAGGCGTTGGCACTGAAGCCCACGAGGCTGTCGTCATCCACGATGGTGAGCACCGCGTTCATGATGCCCGCCGTTGCGCCACCGGTCGGGCCGCTTAGCCGCAGGTTCACGGTCTTGTTCGCATTGGTCGCGAAGTTGTTGGTGAGGCTCACCACGAAAGTCCGCGGCGAGTTGTCGCCATTGGGCCACGTGAAGGTGCCGGCGGTGTTCGCGTAGTCCGTGCCCGCCACCGCCGTGCCACCCGCCACGGTGGCGTAACCGACGGAGACACCACCGCTGCTGCCGTTGGTGCGGACCACGGTGATGGTCACGGAGTTGCTGCTCTCCATCACGCTGTAAGCCGCGCTCGAGAAGCCAAGCTGGCCGGGAGCCGACTCCGCGTCGATGATCGTCAGCACCGCGTTGGTCTGGCCAGATAGGGTGACGCTGCTGCCGACAGTGAGATTGGTGGCGTTGAAGAGCGACAGGTTCACCGTGAGGTTGCCGTTGGTCAGCAGGCTGTGCAGCACGGGCACGTTGAAGGTCTTGGCCGTGACGTCGCCGTTGAGCCAGGTCAGCGTCCCGTTGGTCGCGGTGTAATTGACCCCGGCGACAGCGGTGAGGTCAGCCGTGGCAAACCGCACGGAGTAGGCGTCGGCACTGCCGCCGAGGCGATTCACGGCGATGGTGACGGAACCGCCGCTCTCAACGACGCTGTAGGTGGCCGCGCTGAAGTTCAGGATCGAGTCATTGTCGAGGATCGTCACCGTGGCGGTGGTCGGTGCGGAAAGGATCGCGTTGTTCGTCGCCGTCAGAGCCAGGGTGAAGGTGCGATCCACATTGGTTCCAGGTGTGTCATTGATCTGCACCGTGAAGTTGGTTGCAGTCTGGCCGGCGGCAAAAGTGAACGTATTGGTGGTGGCCACGTAGTGGATGCCGTTGGTGGCGGTCCCATCAGCTGGCGTGTTCGTCACCGTCAACGCACCAACAAGTCCGCCCACGCGGTTGATGGTGATGGTCACGCTGCCGCCACTTTCTGCGACGGCGTAGTTCGCAGCCGAGTAGGTCAGCGTGCCGCTGCCCGAGTTGGTGCCGCCATTCACGCGGACAAGGTAGGGCTGGTTCAAGCCAGCAAAGTTGGTGAATGAACCACCGAAGACGATCCGCCCATCCTGGAACTGCACCAGCGCGGCCTCGATGTCCTGATCCGCACCGGAGCCAAAGTTGATGCTCGGGTCCAAAGCACCATCAAACGTAAGCCGGGCGGCCCGGTTGCGCAGCACGCCGTTCATGTTCAGGAAACCACCGCCCACCACCAGATAACCGTCACTCTGCACGGCTACGTTGTTGACGTAGTTGTCTGGATTCGCGGTGAAGGTGTTGTCCAGCACGCCCGCCAAGCTCACGCGGACGAGGTTGGCCCCGCCGGCGGTCGTCGTGAATTGGCCGGCCACGATCAAGTTGACGACCGCATTGGACTGCTGGAGCTGCACGTCCGACACGGAGCCGGACAGGCCCGCCATGGCCCAGTTGGCGGCAAAGGTCGCATCCACCACACCGTTGGTGCTAATCCGCGCCAGGCCGGGAGAGGCCAGGCCACCGACCTGCGTGAAGGTTCCGCCCAACACGATCGCGCCTGTGCCGTCCAGCGCCAGCGCGGTGACAGTGCCGTTGACGGTCGCGGTGAAATTCGTGTCGAGCGTGCCGTCGGAATTCAGCCGGGCCACAAAGTTGCGCGTGCCGCCCGCCACGGAGGTGAACGCACCGCCGAGGACGATTTTGCCATCCGCCTGTAGCGCCACGGCCTCGACCGAGTTGTTGGCCCCGGTAGTGTTGGAGAAGAACGGGTCCAAGCCACCCGTGGCCGTGAGCCGCGTGATGCGGTTGACGGCGGAGCCATTCACGTTGGTAAAGAGGCCGCCGATGATGACCTTGCCGTCGGATTGGAGCGCGATGGCCTTGACCGTGTTGTTAACGGATGGCGTGAAAGTCGCGTCACGCGAACCATCCACGTTAAATCGCGCGAGGCGGTTCACCGTCACACCGCCGACCTGAGTAAAGTTGCCGCCCACGACCAGCTTGCCGATGAGGACCGAGCCGCTGGGCGGGGTGACAAACAACTGCGAGTAGGCACTCGAGAAGGTGAAGGCACCGCGGCCCAACGTGCCGGCTGCCAGCGTGTCGCTGGTGGGATCGTAATCCAATGCAGTCACCTGAGCGTTGGGCATGTTTGCACCGAGCTGATTCCAAGTGCCTAGCGAGCTCGCAGACGACAGGTAAACGCCCGACAAGGTGCCCACCACCACCCCACCCACAGTTAGCGTGGGGCTGGTGATCACCTGCACGCTGAAGAGCTCGCTGCCGGCCGGCAGGTCACCAGTGATATTAACCCAACCCGCCCCGGCGTTGGTGGTCACATACACCGCACTCGAGGAAACGACATACACCGTCTTCCAGTCAGAGGGATCCATCACCAAGTTGCGCACCCCACCACCGGGGAAGTTTACCGGCGTGCCGCTCAAATTTCCGCCGGGGCCGGTGTTGGTGCGGACATACACACTGTTACCCGAGCCGACGTAGAGCACGTTCGCATTCGCCACGCCTCCGAGATAGCCGCCGTAGGCGATGCCTGCCCCGTTGCCGATGTTCGCGCCGATTTCAGTCAGTGTGTCCCCTTGGTCAAACGATTCATAGACCGAGTTGGCTGCTGCGATGATGAGCCGGCCGCCAGCAACAGCGTTCGCCTTGATCGACGTTTCGAAAGCAGGCAGCAGCGCCGAGCCGCCGCCGGTGACGGTCAGCGTGGGCGTGCTGGAAGCCGTCTGTGTGTTCGCTGCGTTGAAAGTCCGACGGCGGAAGCCGCCAAGGTTCTGACTGCTTGAGTAAATGACCGAAGAGCCGGGCGTCACCAGCGTGTCAATGGCCAGACTGCCACCATCACCGCCGGTGATGTCAGTCCACGCCGAGTTGCCCGGAGCGGATTGACGGGGCGTGCCGTTGTCTTGGGCCCCGGCGGTGATGACGCCGCTGACCGGATCGTAAACCAAGGCATGTAATTCCGCGATCTGCGCGTTGCCGTTCAGCGAAGTCCAGCCGCCACTGGAATTCCCAGGCGAAGTGCGCTTGTAGATGCCACCATCGTTGCCATTGAGTAGGTTTCCGCTGGCGTCAAACGCCAATCCGCGGTTGTCGGGATGCGGCGCGCTGTTGTTCGTCGTTCCCGAATGAGTCAGCGAGGACCACTGGCTGCCGGTCGGCTGCGTCGTATCGCCACGGAATAAGCGGCCGCTGTAAGAGAAAGAGCCCAGCGAGGTGGGCAAGTTCACCTCGCCAAAGCCGGGCTGGCGGTCACCGGCGATGTAAACCAAGGAGGGACTCACCTTATCCGCACACAGGGCGAAGTGAATCGATCCCTGACCGCCGGGGTGAATGCCAATCTGCGCCGTGCCGCCACCTGGCAACGACTCGGTCGTTGTCGGCAAATCCATCGCCGTCCACGCAGTGCCGCCGTTCTGCGAGTTGAACACAGCGGCCAACTGACCGTTGGTCACGATGCCCACGTAAACGGAGGAACCAGGCCCGGCCGCCAGCTTCATGTTGTCCGTGTTCACCGTGATAGCGGCCTCGACGGCGACATCGCTGACCCGACTCCAAGTCGCACCAAAATCGGTGGACTTGAACACACCGCTCACGCCGCTGCCAAATGACGGGGCACCCCAGACCGCCGCGTAAAGCGTGGTGGCACTGCCCGGATCAACGACTAGATCAGCAGCCCGACCGAACGGCACCGGGCCTGCACCAGAGGAGATTTGCGTGAAGCTGGCCCCGTTGTTCACGCTGCGGAAGAGGCCAACGTTGGCAGCTGCGACCGTGTCCGCCGTGTCCGCGGCCACCACGATGGTGTTGCCCCGCTTCGCCACGGCAACGATGTTCTTGCCGGCGATCGAGTTGATTTCGCTCCACGTGGTCCCGCCGTCGGTGGTGAGTTGCAGGCCGCTGCGCGGACCACCTTCGAGGGCCTCGCTGCTCAGGTCGGCAACGCCCGCGATGATCGTGTTGAAGGTCGCATCCTGAGAGTCGAAGGCCAATGCGCCGACCGAGAGCGATTGCAACCGGTCCGTCAACGGCACCCATGTCGGGCTGGCGGACGCGGCATTCGTCGTCTTCCAAACGCCGCCGTTGACCGTGCCAACATAAACCACGTTCGGATTCGTGGGATGCGGCAGGATACGGTTGACGGCACCGGCGGCAGGATTGCCGGTGATGCCGTCCACGTTGCCGGCCAGACTAGCCGGAGCCGGTCCCTGCGCGGTCCAAATGCTATTGGTTAGCACGGCGGAAGCACTGCTGCCCGAACTGACCGTGCCGCCCGCAGGATATTGCTTCACGGCATAGACCGTGCCGTTGAGTCCGGGCGCAAAGGCCACGTCGTTGGTGCCGGCACCGACGCCCACATCATCGTCGGTGATCGTCAGCGTCGCCGAGGCGGTCCCCAAGGTGATGCTGTTCGGGCCCGCCGTGACGGCATTGGACAACGTGAGCAGGACGGTCTTATTGCCATTCGTCGCCGTGTTGTCGATGATCGGGACCGTGAAGGAATTCGAGGTCACACCAATGCCGAAGGCCAGCGTCCCGTTGGTCGGCGTGTAATCCAGGTAACTCAGCGCGGTGCCATCGGACGTGGTGAAGTTCACCGTCGCGGAGCCGGACGTCACGCCCGACCGCACCACGGTGATCAACGCGCTACCACCGTTTTCCGTGACGGTGTAAGTGCTGTTGCTGAAGGCCACGGTCATGTCGTTGTCCACGATAGTGAGCACGGCGTTGATGGGCTGGAGGGCATTGTTAAGCACAACGGCATTCGTGCCCGCAACGGTCGCTGACAAACTCAACAAAATAGTCTTGTTCGCATTCGTCACGCCATTGTCGACGATTCCAACTGACAGGTTAGTGCTAACCTGACCAACCCCGAAAGTCACAGTGGTGGTCGCGTTCGTGTAGTCCGCCGGAGCAGTCGCAGTGCCGTCAGCCGTGGTAAAAGTCACCGTCACCGGGAAGGCGGTTGCACCACTGCGCAGGATTGTGACTGTGCCCGAGCCCGCGTTTTCCGTTACATTGTAGGCGTTGGCACTGAAGCCCACCAAGCTCTCGTCATCCACGATGGTCAACGTAGCGCTCATGATTCCGGCCGCCGCCCCGCCCTGAAGCGCGCTCAACCGCAAATTGACTGTCCGGTTCACGTTAGTGGCCTGGTCATCCTGCACCGGCACCGTGAAGGTGCGCGACGTATTGTCTCCATCCGCCCAGGTGAAAGTGCCGCTGGCCGTGGTGTAGTGTGTGCCAGATACCGCGGTGCCACCGGCCACGGTGGCGTAGTTCACCCGCATTGACCCGGTGGCTCCGTTTGTGCGGATGACGGTGATCGTCGCCGCGTTGCTGTTTTCCATCACGCTATAGTTCGCGCTGAGGAAGCCAATCTGTCCCGGGCCAAACTCCTGGTCCACAATCGACAACAGTGCATTGGTCTGTCCGCTCAACGGCGTGTTCGTGGCCAGGGTCGTGTTAGTGGCATTGAACAGCGACAACGTCACCAGCAGGGTGCCGTTCGTGGCGAGGTTGTGAATCACGGGGACCGAGAAAGTTTTCGCCGCCACATCGCCATCCGCCCAGTTCAAGGTCCCGTTGACCGCCGTGTAACTCACTCCCGCCAGTGCCGTGTTGTTCGAGGTTGCATAGCCGACGCGGCAGGCGTTCGCGCTGCCACCCAGACGGTTCACCGTGATCAGGGCGCTGCCGCCGATTTCCGAAACCACATAAGTCGGCGCGCTAAAGTTCAAAACCGCATCATTGTCAACGATCGTGACGATGTTGGTGCTGATGCCCAGCGTAGCCGTGCCGTTGGAGGAAACCAAATTCGACAGGCGGATGCCAAACGTGCGGTTCACGTTCGTCGCGAATCCGTCATCGATGATGGGCACCGTGAAGGTCTTGAGCGTTTCACCCGCAGCAAAAACATTGGTGCCAACACTGACGCCGTAGTGTGTGCCGTTGGTGGCCGTGATATCGAAGGTGTTATAGGCCACTGACACCTGGTTGGAAGTGCCGGCCGTGCGCAGCACGTTGACCGTCAGGTTGAGCCCGTCCTCCGAAATCGAGGACGTCGCACTGCTGAAACCAATGATACCCTCACCGAGATTGATGCCGCCATTGACGCGCGTCAGGTAATTCGCAGTCTGTTCGTTATAGTTCGTGAAAGAGCCGCCCAGCACGATCTTGGCGTCCGCCTGCACCATTACGGCATCCACGAAGCTGTCCGCCGCCGTGCCCACATTCATGCTCGGGTCCAAGGTGCCAGCCGAGGTCAAGCGCATGAAGTGGTTGCGACTGACGGAACCGAAGAAGGTAAAGCCACCCCCGATCACCACCGCCCCGTTGGTCTGCACATCAATCGCCGTGACGAAGTTATCGAGTGACACTCCGGGATCGAATGTAGCGTCGAGCGATCCATCGGCGTTCAAGCGCGCCAGATAGCTGCGATTGGTGCCGCCATACGCGGTGAACGATCCGCCGATGAGAATTTTCCCGTCCGTTTGCAAACGCACCGCATTGACCGCCGCATTGAGATTCGTTCCCGCGAAGAATGCCGGATCTACAGCTCCAGAATTGAGCAACCTCACGAGATAAGCGCTGCTGGTCCCGTTGAACGCCGTAAAGTCACCGGCCACCAGTATCCTTCCGTCGCTTTGCACCGCGATGGACCGAACGAGCGCGTTGGCCCCCGTGCCAGGGTTGAAGCCGGTGTCCAACGAACCATCGGACGCAAGCTGAGCGATGAAATTGCGTGCTCCACCGGCAATGGTGGTGAACGCGCCACCGGCCAAAATTCGCCCATTACCCAAAACCACCAAGGCGTTAACCACGTTATCCGCCCCGCCGACCGGGGCGAAGGTCGCATCCAGTGCGCCTGATGCCGTGAGCCGAGCCAGATTGTTACGCGCGGTTCCGCCGATGGAAGTAAACCGACCACCAATGATCACCTTGCCATCCGTCTGCACCGCCAAGGTGCGCAGTGTCGCACTGGTAGCTCCATTGACAATCGACGGTGCGTTGAAGGTGTTATCCCAGCCACCCCCCGCCAGCAAGCGTGCCACGTTGGTCACTCCTTGGCCGTTGAACGTGGTGAAGTCGCCGCCCACCAACAACAATCCTGCGGAGTTGGTGCTGATGGCATGCACGGGTCCGTCAAAGCCGGTGCCGGGGTTGAAGCCGCTGTCACCTGATCCGGAGGCAGGATCATCTTCCAAAATGGTCACGGTCGCCGTCCCACCGTTGGTGATGACTCCACCGCCAGTGACGCTGACAAGATTGACCGAAAAGATCTTGTTACCCGCCACCACCACGTTGTCGATGATGGGGATCTGGAGGCTCGCGTTCGTCTGGCCATCCGCAAACACCAGCAACGCATTGGTGCCGGTGTAAGCGGACGGGCTGGTGGCCGTGCCGTCCGCCGTCTGGACGTTGATGACCACCTGTTCGGTGGCCGTGCCCGTGGCTGCCGCACTGGCCACATTGGTAGCCGCTCCGAAAGTGTAAGTCAGGTTGGTTCCAGGCACGGCTGTGTTGGTATATAACCCGTCATAATTCGGGTCAGGCGGCACCATGGCCACGCGGATCAAGCTACCATTTGTCAGGGAGTGCGCCGTCGACGTCACCAGCGTCACCGTCCCGTTGGTCTTCGTGGCATTAGTGATGGCGAAAGTGTTGGTGGCCGTGAATCCATTGGTGCGCACCACGGTGATCTGGACGTTGGTGCCATTTTCCGCGACGGAATAAGCCGGGGCCGAGAAGAAGAAGCTGCCCGGAGCCACCTGGCCGTCCCTGATGTTAACCGTGACCAAGTTGGTGAAACCCACGCTGGCGTTGCCGGTCGCATTCGTCAGATACATGGTGAAATACCGGTCCCCGAGCACCGCATTGTCATTACTCACGGTCACGCTGACAAACTGAGTGGAGGAGTCCAGATTGGTCCAGCTCAACGTGTTGGTGACGGTCGCAAGGAAGTTCGAGCCGTTCACCGCCGTGCCGTTGACGACGATGACCTGCACCGTCACTGCGTTGGAATTGCCTCCCGTGCGCAAGACCGGCAACAGCACCGCCCCGTTGGTCTCACTGACCGTATAGGTGGAGTTGGTGAAGTTGAAGTTCCCGAAGATCGTGTCGTTGTTGATGATCGTCAATAGGGCCGAACTCTGCTGCCCAAGCGAGGCCCCTCCGATGGGGTTGCTCAACTGGAGCTGCACTGTCGTGTTATTCGTGGACAGCACGTTGGGAATGATCGGCACCGTGAAGGACCGGCTGGTCTGCGCATCCGCGAAGGTCAGTGTTCCGTTGGTGCTGCCGTAGTCCACCCCGGCGACCGCAGTGCCGCCAGCAACCGTGGCGAAATTCACCGAGACCACGCCCGTCACACCGTTGGAGCGCAGCACGATAATGGTCGCCGAACCGCCCGCCTCGTTCACCGTGTATGTCCCCGTGGAAAAGCTCAGATTACCGGCCGCAAAATCGTCGTCGATGATGGTCAGGGTCGCGTTCGTGATACCCGCCGAGGCTCCGCTCAAGCCCGAGAGCGCAAGGAGAACGGTCTGATTCCCCTCGACGTTCGTCCCGTTGATCACAGGCACATTGAATGTCTTGCTGGTGTCCCCAGCGGCGAATGTCAGGGAGCCGCTGACATCGGTGTAGCGCACTCCCGGCGTGGCGGTGCCCGCCGTCGTAGCATAATTCGCCGAGGCCGTGCCAATCGTGCTCCCCGTGCGGTTCACTGTGATCTGAGCAAAGCCGCTCACCGCATTCTCGTTTACGCTGTAGGTAGACAACGAGAAGCCGAGAATCGCATCGTCATTAATGATCGTCAGCACCGCATTGGTTTGATTGCCATTGGTCGTGATAATTGATGGCGCCGCGCTATTGGCAAAACCTGCAATCAACAAGTTCACCGTCCGGTCGGAATTCACAATTGCATCGTTCGTTATCGTGATGAGGGCCGTCTGCAGGACCTCGCCCGGCGGGAAGACCATGGTGACGAAGTTGGTGAAGTAATGCACCCCGTTGGTCGCCGTGCCATCCAGCGTGTTGAAGGTGTTGGTCGCGTAACCGGCGGTGCCGCCCGTGCGGATCACCGAGATCGTGGCGTTGGTATTGGCCTCCACAATGCTGAAGTTGGCGGCGGTGAATTCCAATTTGCCGCCGCCGGCCAGCGAGCCACCGTTCAACCGCGTGATATAATTGACCGCGGTCCCATTATAGCTCGTGAAGCCGCCCGCCATTACGATCTGCTCCACGTTTAGTGCGCTGCGTTGCATCAAGATCGCCCCGACAAAACTGTTGGCCCCCGTGCCGAAGTTGATCGAGGGGTCCACGGAACCGTTGCTGTTGAGCCGGGTGATGCGATTGCGCGTCACGCCGCCAAACTTGCTGAAATCACCGCCGAGCAGAATCTTGCCGTCGTCCTGCAGGGTGATCGCATACACCGCGTTATCGAGGGCCACATTCGTCACCCCGCTGATCACGCCGGTGGCATTGGCCGTAAACGAGTTGTCCAGACTGCCATCGCTGTTTAGCCGGGCCACGAAATTCACCATCGTGTTGTTATAGTTGGTGAACAGGCCGCCGATCAGGATCCGGCCATCGCTCACCACGTTGATGATTCGCACGGAACCGTCCGCCCCAACCCCAGCCGGATTGAAGGTCGGGTCCACGGAGCCATCCGTGTTTAGGCGCAAAATTCTGCCGGCATTCGTGCCGTTGTAGGAAGTGAAGTCGCCGCCAATGAGCACCTTGCCATCCGTCTGGATGGCAGCGGAATACACGGCCCCGTTCGCACCCGTTCCGACGACGAAGGTCGTGTCCAGCGAACCATCCGCGTTCAACCGGGCCAGCGCATTGCGCGCCACGGTGTTGAAGGTTGCGAAGGCACCGCCGATCACAATCTGCCCGTTGTTGACCCCGTTGGTGTAGAGCGCCACCGCCAGCACCGGGTTGTCCGCACCCGAACCAGGATTGAAGGAGGAGTCCACCGAGCCGTCCGCATTCAAACGCGTGATATAGTTGCGGTTCGTCGCACTTACCTGGGTGAAGGAGCCGCCGGCCAACACTCGACCGTCCGGCTGCAACGTAATCGCCCGCACCGTCCCATTGAAACCCGATCCGGTGGACAAGAAGGTCGTGTCCAGCGCGCCCCCCGAGGCCAGTCGTGCGATCCGCCCGCGCGGCACGCCATTGAACTGCGTGAAATCGCCACCGATGATCATCGACCCATTGGTCTGCAACACCATCGTCTGCACAAAACTGTTCGCCCCGCTGCCGGGCGAGAACGTCGTGTCAATCGAGCCCGCTGGTATGTTATAGGACTCGTCATCCACGATCGTAACCGTGGCATTGGTAATGGTGCCCAGTCCGGCGTTTACGGTTCCAGTGATGGTCAACTGGAAAGTAAGATTCACCCCCCCGCCCACCGCCGTCGCGTTGTCAATGACCGCAATGGAAAAGTTGGTGCTGTTTTGCCCGGGGCTGAAGAAGTTGGTCAGGTTGGTGACGCCCACGAAGTCGGTTCCCGCCGTCGCCGTCAGATTGGAGGAATACACCGTCGCGTTGACCGACCCGCCATTACCGTTCTGCCGGATCAGGGTAATGGTGACCGCCCCACCGTTTTCCGCGACCCCGTAGGTAGCCGAACTGAAAGAGATGTTACCATAGGCGTCATCGTCGTTAATGGTGATACTCGCATTGGTGGTTAACCCAGCGATTGCGGTCGTGATGTTGGTAAGTGACACCCCGAATACCCGGGTGCCATCCACATTCAAGTTGTTGAGGATGGGGATCGTGATCGTGCGAGTGCTCCCGTCACCATTGCCCCAAGTCAACGTGTTGGTGACGCCGGTAAAATCCACCAAGTTGGTCGCACTAGGACCATTGGTAGAGAAGAAGACCGCCGATGCAGCTCCCTGCGCGCCACCGTTGCGTTGCACGACCACTTGCACGGATCCGGCATCCTCAGTCACGACATAACTGCTGGACGCTAAACTGATGCGGCCAGCCGCAAAGTCATCATCAATGATCGTCAGCGTGGCTTGGATGATCGCATTGGTCGCCGCACCCGGCACGCCGATGGTCGCGCTGCCTGTGGCGTTAGTGAGTGTCAGGATGATCGTTTCGTCCTGCTCCACGAGGACATCGTTAATAATGGGCACGGTGAAAGACTTGTTGGTTTCACCGCCAAGGAACGTGAGCCGGCCGCTCACAGCGATGTAGTCCGAGCCCGCCGTGGCCGGATTCGTCCCACCAACACTCGTAAAATAATCGGCCGTCACCGTGCCGGCGCTGCCGTTCGTGCGATACACTTCAATCGTCGCCGAACCGGCGTTTTCCAGCACGGAGTAAGTGGAGCCACTGAATACAATCACGCCGTGCAGGAAATCGTCATTGACGATCGACAGCGTGGCCGTGTTTTGGAAACCCAGCGCCACGTTATTGGTCACGAGCACCGACTGGTTGGCATAGCTGCCTCCCAGATTGATAAAGCCACCATTGGTCGCCGTCCGGGTCGTGAGCGACACGGTGAGCGTGCGATCCTGGTTGAAACTACTGTCATCAATGATGGGCACCCGGACGAAGCTAAGGAACGCACCAGTAAGCATAACGCCCGACTGACCATCCTTGATTTGCCGGGCACCCGCCGAGAGCCATTGGCAGTCGGTGTTGACCGCCGTGTAGTTTTGTCCAGAAATCGCCGACGCGTTGGCCGTTCTGGCACGCACGGTCGCCGGTAGATTGGACCCATTGATACGCGTGGTATAGAGATCGGCGGTGCCGGAACTTTCCGACACGAAATAGGTCGCCGAAGTGAACTGAACGTTGCCCGGCCCCGGCGTGCCAGCACCAATCAACCGGGCCGCATTCTGCCGGGGCCGGGTATGCGCCCACTTCATCGCACCGCGAGCACCACTGGTAATGGTGCTGCTAAGAATCGGATCCAAATCCAAAGCGTTGGCAGGGAAATAATCCGAAGCCGGGCCACTCGTATATGTATAAGGTGCACCCACCCCGAGGAAACTTCCACCGATGAGGATGTTGCCATCCGCTTGGATCGCCAGACAGTTGAGAAAATCAATCGTGTTCGTGGGGCCAGAGTTCCAGTTGAAGGTGGTATCCATGAACGTCGTGTCCAGTGAACCATCCGTATAAAGGCGAGCCACATTTTTTCGTCCCGTGCCATTATAGGAAGTGAAGGCACCGACGATGTTCGCCTGATTATTAGCATCCAACGCGATCGCGGTCACCCGTGAGTTCAGACCCGAGCCAACGTTGAAGGTCGTATCTACCGCGCCGGACGTCGTGAACTGCACCAGCCGTTTCTGGCTCAATTGATTGATGGTCAAAAAGTTGCCGCCCACGATGACCTTACCACTTGGCAGGACGGCGATGGCATAAACCGTATCGTCAGCACCCGTGCCAGGGTCGAAGGCCGTGTCCAGCGTGCCATCTGTGTTTAATCGGGCGATACGGTTGCGCGCCACCCCGTTGTAGGTAGTAAAATCGCCGCCAATATAGATTTTGCTAGAAGTAGAATCCACCGCCACGGCATAAACCGTTCCGTTTGCCCCCGCCCCAGCACTGAAGGCGGTGTCCAGCGACCCGTTGGAATTCAACCGGGCAACGTTGTTTACCAGCGTTCCGTTGAAGGACGTAAACGCACCACCCGCCACGACCTGCCCGTTGGGCTGAATGGCCACCGAACGCACCGAACCGATAAAACCACTGCCCGGATTGAAGGTGGTGTCCAAAGCACCATTCGCCAACAGCCGGGCGATGCCATTGCGACTGGTGCCATCGAAGGAAGTGAAGCCACCGCCGATGATGTGCTTGCCATCGTTGGCACCACCAAAATAAATGGCGATGGTGCTGATATAATTGTCAGCTCCCTGCCCCGGCTTGAAGCTGTTGTCAAACTGACCGTCCGTCAACGCCCGCACAATGCGGTTGGCAGACTGTGAGTCATAGGCGGTGAAATCACCGACGATGACCGACCGACCGCTGGAATCAACCGCCACCGCGTTTACGGTGTTATTAGCCCCCGGCAGCGGGTTGCTCACTGGAGTCGTCCCAGTCGATCGGTCCTGATTCCAGCTCGGATCCAGGCCACCACCGGGATAGTCATTGTCATCAACCACCGTCACGCTGCTCAAACCGGGTGTGGCGTATGCAGAACCCGAAGCCGTATCCAGCACGATAGCGTTGACAGCGGCACTAGCCACGGTGGTGCTGGCCAGCTTGCTCCGCCAATCGGTGTCCAGCCCATACGGGGCGTTGGTAAGTCTGGCGAGTCGCCTGATGTTCAGTCCGCTGACAGTGGTGAAGTCACCGCCGATCCAAACAGCACCGCCCAAGCCAGCAGACTCCACCGCGATGGCATTAACCCCGCCTCCTACGACCCCAGCCCCGAGATTGAAAGTGGTATCCCGCGCGCCCGGCACAGTCGTGATATCCAACAATGCCAGTCGCTGATT
>RFVF01000083.1 GCA_009922615.1 Pseudomonadota bacterium | reverse complement strand
GTCCCCGTGCGAATTTCATGCGCCACCGAGGCAGATGCACTCAACACCGCGACGAACAACCCGATCATGAGCATGACCGCCAGCGAGCTGTCCTTCACCATCTTGCCATCCTCGCCCATCGCGAAGTAAGGCACCGCCGCCAAAAAGACGATGAACAGCGAGGACCCCGTCGCCAACAGCAGAAAAATTGGCTGCCGGACCAATTCCATGAACGCATTGGTCGCGATGGTGATAGACTGTCGCATTCGCTCTGGTTTTACTTGCCCGAGGATAATACGGACGGTCTGCCACTTGGCAACCTCTCGCTGCGGGACGGCGGCTGGGCTTTACAGCGCAGGCGAAATCGCGAGCGTCACTTCCGCAGCGCCGCTTCAATCGCCACCTTCATCCGCACCTCGCTACCGGGGGCGACCCAGCACCAATCGTGAAGGTTACCGTCCCTCTCCTCCCAGGCGCGCTCGATGGGGATGTAGCCGGGCGCGCCATCACCGTAGCCCGCGACCATGACGAACGAGTCGGGCCGCACGGTCTGAGCGTGGAGCTGGAACTCGACATAGCTTTCGGCGGGCAGCAAGAGGAATTGTGCGGGCCCGAAGTCCACGGCGGGGACGTCGATGGGCTGGCCGGTGGCGGCGCGTTTGCGCCACGAGAGGTTCATCGCAGCCAAGCATTGCGTGAAGGGCTTTTGGTCCGGCGCCAGGAGCTTGGTCGAGCCTTCCACCGTGAAGCCTTCCGGTTCATCGCGCGGCGACAGCGACAGTGGCACGGAGCGGAACGCGATCTTTTCCAGCGGGACTTTCTTCGTGTCGCGCCACGCCTCGGCCATTGCCTGGTAAATGCGGCCCGCGAGGACGACGCGATTCTCCCTCATGCCGGGATTATACTTGCCGGCGGTGACGTTGCCGCTGCAACCGGAGAAATATATCTGGGCGACGTTCGGCAGGTCTTCCTGCCGTCGCCGCCGCGCGATGCCGGGGAAATCCGCAGAGATTTCGCCGCCGCCGTAGTAGCTCATGGGGTGGACGGCGTAGTTGCTAAGGGCGGCAAGCGGAGTGTTGCCATTCCAGAAGCTCAGAGTTTTGAGCATCGGGTCGATGGTGCCGTCGTCGGCCTGCTCGGCGAGGACGTTGGTGTTCCGGCTCATGCGGTTGTAGGACACCTTGCCGTCGGGCAGGAGATAGCGGCGGTTGGAGGCAACTTTTTCCACCTTCGCTTGGCCAAGGCCGATTTGCGTGACGGGTGAGGCGGACTTGAGCGCGTCGCGCAGCGCCTTCGCCACGCGCTGCACGGCGACTTCATGGAACTCCACGTCACAGACGGTGCCGGCGCATTTGTGCTCCTTGAGGAAGCGCTCGGCTTCCAAGTCCGCGACGGGCGCGTCGTGGACGTGCGTGCTGGAGACAAGGACGTGTTGACGATCGGTGTCGGCGGCCTCGGCGAGCACGTCGCGCCAGCGGTCGAAAGCGGCGTTGCGAATTTCGCACCAGTCCACGGAGACGAGCACGACGGGTTTCTCGCCGCCGGTGAGCACGATGCCTTTGGCAAAGAGCGGGTCCGCGACGGACTTGGAAAGCCACGAACCGCCCATCATGCCGTGGCCGAGCGGGACGGTGACATCGGCGGTGAAAGCGGCCAGGCCGAAGCCGGGAACTGCTTGGGCGGGCACGGGCAGCGACCGCCACGCGGCCAGTGACGCGGCGGATGCAAGCGAGCGGCCAAGAAAAACTCTCCGTGAAGCGTGCGGCATCGATGAATTCACGCCGCATCCGACGCGCAAGGCGAGCGGGAAATTCCAATCAGCCCCACGATGGCGGCTGGCTAAAAAGGGACAGACCGTGCAATTCCGGGCAGCAACGAGTTCATGGATTTGAGCAGTGAGTTTGCTGATTGCTATCAAACCCCTGAAAACAAAGGTGATTTCACTTGGCTAAAACTTTTCACACCCGCTGGCATCGCCGTTGCTAAAGGAGCGTGCGCTGGTCATCGGCATCAAACAAACGCGTTCCGTCCGGCGGAAACGCGCGGGAATCCGCCAGCACTTCCGCGCGAGCCGCCAGACCGAAAGACACACCATGAAGAAAATCGAAGCCATCATCAAACCGTTCAAGTTGGAGGAAGTGAAGGACGCCCTGAGCGACATCGGAGTCGAGGGCATGACCGTCACCGAGGTGAAAGGATTTGGCCGCCAGAAGGGCCACACCGAGATTTACCGCGGCTCGGAATACACCGTGGATTTCCTACCCAAGATTAAACTGGAACTCGTCCTGCCCGACAGCCGGGTGGACGCCGCCGTCTCCGCCATCGTGAAAGCCGCCAAAACCGGCAAGATTGGTGACGGCAAAGTGTTCGTCTCCACCGTGGACGACGCCGTCCGCATCCGCACCGACGAGAAAGGTGACGCCGCTGTCTGAACCCGCCAACCGCAACCCACTGAACAAATACTAACATGAAGAAACTGATTCTCTCCCTGGCGCTCTGCTCCTTCGTGGGGGCTACGCTCATCACCTCGCACGCGGCGGATGCCCCAGCGGCTCCCGCGGGTGCTGCCCCCGCAGCCAAAGCCCCGGAACCGCCCAAGAAGCCGGAGCCGACGATGGAGCAACGCGTGGCCGGCATTGAAGCCTACATCAGCAACGGCGATCCCAGTGCCGTCCTCAAGGTCAAGGTCAAGGAAAAGGGCAAAGACGGCAAGGAAGTCGAAGTGGACAAGATCCCCGATGGCCTGACGACCGTGGCCGCGAGCAACTCCGGCCCCGGCCATAACGGCTTCCAAATGGTCTGCACCGCGCTGGTGCTCTTCATGACCCTGCCCGGGCTGTTCCTCTTCTACGGTGGCTTGGTGCGCAAGAAGAACATCCTCTCCGTAATCGCCCAATGCTTTGGCATCGCCGGCCTGGTCTCGATCCTGTGGTTCCTCTACGGCTACAGCTTCGTGTTCGCCGGTGGTGACAACGCCGGCGCGTGGATCGGTGACTTCAGCAAGCATGCCATGTTTAAGGGCGTGGATTCCAACGTGAACTCCGACTACTGCTTCTGGGTCAGCCACAACGTGTTCTCCATGTATCAACTCATGTTCGCCATCATCACCCCGGCGCTGATCCTGGGCGCGATTGCGGAACGCATGAAATTCTCCGCCGTGCTGCTCTTCGTCACGCTGTGGATGGTCGTCGTTTACTTCCCGCTCGCCCACTGGGTCTGGGGCATCAAGGGCGTGATGAACGGCGTCTGGAACCCGGACGCCAGCATCAAGGCCATTGACTTCGCCGGTGGCACCGTGGTGCACATGAGCTCCGGCTGGAGCGCGTTGATCCTCTGCATCCTGCTGGGCAAGCGCCTCGGCTACCCGAAGCAACCCATGCAGCCGCACAGCATGACAATGTGCGCCATCGGCACCGGTATGCTCTGGGTCGGCTGGTATGGTTTCAACGCCGGTTCAGCGGTGGCCGCTGACGGCGTCGCGGCCAACGCGTTCACCACCACCACGCTCGCCACGGCGGTCGCCTCCTTCGTGTGGGCCATGGCGGAATACGTCATCAAGGGCAAGCCCTCCGTCCTCGGCTTCTGCTCCGGCGCGGTGGCCGGCCTGGTCGTCGTGACCCCGGCCTGCGGTTTCATCACCCCGGGCGGCTCGATCATCATCGGCATCGCGGCGGGCATCATTCCCTTCCTCGCCTGCGCCTACTTGAAGGCCAAGCTCGGTTATGACGACGCGCTCGACACCTTCGGCGTCCATGCCGTCGGCGGCACGCTCGGCGCACTGATGACTGGTTTCCTGGCGAACAAGGACGCGAACGCGAACCTCGTCGGTGACGCCGCCAAGGCCAATGGCCTGGCGAAGCTCGTGACCGAAGGTGGCCTCTGGATCGAACAGGTTAAAGCCATGGCCATCACCATCGTGCTCGCCATCGTCGGCACGCTGATCATCGCGGCCATCGTGAAAGCTGTCGTCGGCATGCGGGTGACCGAAGAAGTCGAGACCATCGGCCTCGACCTCGCGGAACACGGCGAAGAAGGCTACCACGGTTAATAATCGCCCCTGACACGACCCGCCGCGCCAATAACTGCAACCTGCGAGTTGTAGTTGGCGCGGCGGGTTCTTTTTTTGGCGGGCGGAAGTGCGGTTCAACTCACTTGAATCACCAGCGCCGTGGTGTTGTCCCGGCCATCGTTCTTCACCGATTCCTCCACCAGCCGTTGGGCGGGATTGTCCTCAATCGCCTTGGCGGCTTTCGCCTTCTTTGCCTTCTTCACCCGCAGCATTTCTTCCAACTGTTGGTCAAACAGCCCGCCGACCAGTCCGTCGGTGCAGAGCAAAAAGGCATCGCCTGGTTCGTAACCCACCGCGCCGACCTGCGGGTCCACGAACTGGTTGCCGCCGCCGAGCGCCTTCTGCAGGACGTTGCGGCGGGGATGCGTGCGAGCTTCGCGTTCGTTGATCTGGCCATTGCGGTAGAGCCAGCCCACATGCGTGTCGTCGTGCGTGACTTGCTTCAAGCCGCCACCCTTGGGCAGGTAATATATGCGACTGTCGCCGATGTGGCCGAAATACAGCCAGCCCGGCGTGAGCCAGCACAGACTCAACGTCGTGGCCATCCCGGCGCACTCCTCATAGCTTTCTCCCACGTAAAGCAGTGCCCGGTGGATCTGGTCAAACACCTCCGCCAACACGTCATTCACACCAGCGTCCAGCCCGCGCGCAGACTGGTGAAACGAGCGCGGCAGGAGCGTCGTGATTTTTTCTACCGCAATGCGGCTGGCGAATTCACCGGCCATCGCCCCACCCATGCCGTCGCTGACCGCGAAGGCGAAATCCGCATTCGTCGTGGTTGCGTTCCCGACTCGCCCCAGCCGGCGCACCTCGCGGGCGTCGAACTGCAGGGCAAGAAAGGAGTCCTCGTTGTTGGTGCGCACTTTGCCGCGATCGGTCCAGGCGGACCAGCGAAGTGAGACTGGAGGGGCGGAAACGGACGGGTGCTTCATTTCGGAACCGAGTCGGAGCCGGGCAGCAAGGTGGCCAGCTCGAAATCAATGAGACAAAAACGCCCGTCGGATTGCCGATAGGTGACATTGCGAATGTCCGGGTCGTCGTGGCGCACGCCAAACTTCTCCAGCTCCGCGAACAACTCCTGCGTGCGGGCCGCATCCAAGTGCTCGACTCGCGACCCGCAGTTGGTGGTGACGATGCGCAGGCGCCCGGCATCCGCCTCCAGCAGGCGCGGCACAAATCCGCAACCTCGGGCTTCGAGATGGCGCAGCACCCGCACCTCGTTGGCGAAGCGCTCCTCAGCCTTGGGGCCGTGGAACACCTTGATCACCCGGCCATCGAAGGTCAGGTTCACCGTCGCCCGCAAGGTGTCTTTAACTTTGAGCATGGGTGCGGCCGGATTTGCGCGGCGCAAACGCACGACGACCATGGACCATTGCTGACGACTTGGAAAGCAGCCCGTGGCAAATCGCCCAACCTGTCCAACTTTAGCCAGCCGGTTCGCCGCTTGGGCAGCGCAAGAAAAAAAGTCCTGCTCGCAAAAAACCTTTGCCCGCAAGGCTGCAAACATCTTCCAGACCCAGCACCGTGAAAAACCCTTGCCCCGTGGCATTGAGCCTGCTGAACTCGCCGTCGCCCGTTTGACTGCGAAGCACGACGCTTCTGCGGTCGTGCAAAACTGAACAAACAACACTCACGCACATGGCGAAATACAAACTCGAATACCTCTGGCTCGACGGTTATGAACCCGTCGCAAACATCCGCGGCAAGACTCAAATCAAAGAGTTTAAGAGCTTCCCCAAACTTGAAGAACTCCCGATGTGGGGCTTCGACGGCAGCTCGACCCGCCAGGCCGAGGGCCGCAGCTCTGACTGCATGCTCAAGCCCGTCGCCGTCTATCCCGACTCGACCAAGAAAAACGGCGTGCTCGTGATGTGCGAAGTTATGATGCCCGATGGCAAGACCCCGCATCCGTCCAACGGCCGCGCGAACATTCCCGATGATCCCGGTGCTTGGTTCGGCTTCGAGCAGGAATACTTCCTCTACAAGGACGGCAAGCCCCTCGGCTTCCCCTGCGGTGGCGGTTTCCCCTATCCGCAAGGCGAATACTACACCGGCGTGGGCTACAAAAACGTCGGCAGCATCGCCCGCGAGATCGTGGACACCCACCTCGACCTCTGCCTCGACGCCGGCATCAACCACGAAGGCATCAACGCCGAAGTGGCCAAGGGCCAGTGGGAATTCCAAATCTTCGGCAAAGGCTCCAAGAACGCCGCTGACCAGGTCTGGGTCGCTCGCTACCTCCTCATGCGCCTCTGCGAAAAGTATGAGGTGGACGTCGTCTGGCACTGCAAGCCTCTCGGCAAAGACGTTGATTGGAACGGCTCCGGCATGCACTCCAACTTCTCCACCGAGTTCATGCGCACCGTCGGCGGCAAGGAATACTTCGAGGCCCTCATGGCCGCGTTCGACAAATACAAAAACGAGCACATCGCCGTGTATGGCCCGGACAACCACCTCCGCCTCACCGGCCTGCACGAGACGCAGTCCATTGACAAGTTCAACTACGGCGTGGCCAACCGTGGCGCGTCCATCCGTGTCCCGCACAGCTTCGTGAACAACGACTACAAGGGCTACCTCGAAGACCGCCGTCCCAACTCCCAGGGCGACCCCTACAAGATCGCCGGCCGCATCCTGCAGACCATCAACACGGTGCCGCTGCCCAAGAAGGGCAAGAAATAACGGCGCTTTAATTCGCCTTCACCACGGCGCGGACTCAGGTCCGCGCCGTTTTTGTTTTCCCTTTTCATCCGCGCAGCCTTTCGCCAGCCTTCACGCCGATACCTATGGCAAAAGCGCATTCCTACAAATTCTGTTTCGGTCCGTGGAACATCAGCGAAGGGCAAGACCCCTACGGCCCGCCCGTCCGCCAACCCCAAACCTTCGATTGGAAACTCGCGCAACTGAAGAAGCACGGCTTCGACGCGATGATGTTCCATGATGACGACGCCGTCCCGAATCTCGACGGCAAGTCCGCCAAGCAAATCGCCAAGGAAGCGCGCGAGTTGAAGAAGCGTCTCGACGGCCTCGGCATCGCCGCCGAGATGGTCGCGCCGCGCCTGTGGTTCCACCCGAACACCATCGACGGCGCCTACACCAGCAACGACCCCAAGTGCCGCGCCTACGCCATCGAGCGCTCGAAGGTCTGCATCGACATCGCGCACGAACTCGACACCGACCTCATCGTCCTTTGGCTCGCGCGCGAGGGCAGCTACATCCGCGAATCCAAGAACGCCCGCCGCTGCGTTGATTATCTCGTCGAGGCGTTCGATAAGATGCTCGGCTACGACAAGAGCATCCGCCTCTCCATCGAGCCCAAGCCCAACGAGCCGATGGACCATGCCTACATCCCGACCATCGGCCACGCCCTCGCCATCGCGCAGCTCACGCGCGATCCAAAACGCGTCGGCTGCCTCATCGAGAGCGCGCACGCCATCCTCGCCGGCCTGGACCCCGCAGACGAAATTGATTTCGCCTGCGCCTTCGGGAAGCTCTGGTCGCTCCACCTCAACGACCAGAACGGTTTGAAATACGATCAAGACCGCCCGTTCGGCTGCACAAACCTCCGCAGCGCCTTCGACCAGATCCGCGCGCTCGAACGCAACGGCTACGGCAAGAGGGGCGAATACGTCTGCTTCGATGTGCATCCCTTCCGCACCACGAAGGAAGAACACTGGCTCGACCATCTCACCAACAGCCGCCGCACCTTCCTGCGCCTGCTGGAGAAAGTCCGCAGCTTCGACGAGAAGTCGGCGCAAGCCCTCGTCGCCGACCGCAACTACCAGGCGCTGGACCAGATGGTCATCGAGCACTTGATGGGCAAGTAAGTCAGCCGCGAAAGCACGCAGAGTTCACAAAATGGATTCCTCCTGCGCTCTTTGCGCCCTTTTGCGGCCAATCCGTTTCTCGTGAGCTCACCCGTCGTCACTGTCCCGCCCGGCACGACGAACCGCGCGTTCCTCGAACAGTTTGCGCAGCCGGGGCGCGTCGGCCTCTGCGGCGGCGACACGTTGATTGACCGTGGCATCGCGCGCGCCGAGCGCCACGCCACGCCGGACGGAGCGTGGAGCCGCTGGACTCACGCCTTCGTCTTCGGCGAGCGGCGCAGCGACGGCCATCTCTGGATCATCGAGTCCGACATGCAAGTGCTACGCGGCCACGTCCAGTTCGGCGTGCAGGAGAACCGCACCACCAAATACCACGACGAAAAACTTTACAGTTCACTCGCCATCCTCGACTTCCAACTCGCGCCCGAGCAGGTGTACCGTGTCGTCGCCGAGGGCTTGGAACTCGTCTCCGGTCGCACGCGCTACTCGCTGCGCGAAATCCTCGGGATCCTCATCGCGTTGCGGCACCCGACGCTGCGCCCGCGCGGCAACCTCCTCGACCGCGACAACGCCTTCTTTTGCTCCGCGCTCGTCCGGCATCTCTTCTCGAAGGCAGGCCACGACCTGACCCCCGGACTCGACGTGAAGCACACCGCGCCGGAAGACCTCTTCCGCTCGCCCGTGCCGCATCACGCGTGGACGCTGGAACGCACCATGCCACACAGCCGCCTCGGCACCCTCGCCAGCCGCGTGAAGCAGCGCGTCCGCGCCCGACTCAAGCGAGCACGCCCTTGACGATCTCCGCCTCGCGCTCCAAGCCGCTGAGGCGCATGTCCACGCCGAGGTGCTTGAACGTGAGCTTCAAGTGATCCACGCCCATCAGGTGCAGCAGCGTGGCGTTGAGGTCGTTCAGGTGGACGGGGTCTTTCACGACGTTGTAGCTGAAGTCATCGGTTTCGCCGTAGGTGAGGCCGCCCTTCACACCGCCGCCGGCGAGCCACATGCAGAAGTTCCGTGGGTGATGGTCGCGGCCATACTGGTCCCTCTTCAGCGTGCCCTGCGAATAGACCGTGCGCCCGAACTCGCCGCCACAGACAACGAGCGTGTCCTTGAGCAGGCCGCGCTCCTTGAGGTCGGTGAGCAACGCGTAGGTCGGCTGGTCCACGTCGGAGCACTGGGCACGAATGTCCTTGGGCAAATTGCCGTGCTGGTCCCAGCCGCGATGGAGGAGCTGCACCACGCGCACGTCGCGCTCAGCGAGCCGGCGGGCGAGCAAGGCGCTGTGGGCGAACGTGCCGGGCTTGTTCACGTCCGGGCCGTAGCGTTCGAGGATGTGCTTGGGCTCCTTCTTCAAGTCCACCAGTTCCGGCACGCTGGTCTGCATGCGGAACGCCATTTCATACTGCGCGATGCGCGTAGCTGTCTCGGGGTCGCCGAAGCGCGCGTGGTTCATCGCGTTCAACTTGCCGAGACCGTCGAGCATCGCACGGCGATTGTCCGCTTCGACACCGGGCGGGTTTTGGATGTAAAGCACCGGGTCCGCGCCGCTGCGGAGGGCGACGCCATTGTGCCGCGTCGGGAGGAAACCGCTCTGCCACATGCGCGTGAAGAGCGCCTGCGCCGCCGAGGTGCTCGACCAAGTCGGCGTGAGCACGACGAAGCTGGGCAAATCGTTGTTCTCGCTGCCCAGGCCGTAGCTCAACCACGAACCGAGGCTCGCGCGGCCGGGCACTTCGCTGCCGGTCATCACAAACGTGCAGGCGGGGTCGTGATTGATGGCGTCGGTGTGGATGCTGCGGATGACCGTCATCTCGTCGGCCATCTTCGCGGTGTGCGGGAGCAACTCGCTGAACCACGTGCCGCCCTTGCCATGCTGGGCAAACTTGAACATCGAGGGCGCGACCGGCAGCCGCGCCTGCCCGCTGGTCATCGTAGTGATGCGCTGGCCCTTGCGGACGGACTCAGGCAGGTCCTTGTCGAAGTGCGCCTCGAGCTGCGGCTTGTAATCCAGCGTGTCAATTTGCGACGGCCCGCCGTTCAGGTGCAAGTAGATGAGCCGCTTCGCCTTCGGCACGAAATGCGGCAGACCCGCGAGCGCCGCGTGGACACGCGGCCCGCCAGATTTCGTCGGCGCAGCCGTGGCATCGCGCATCATCGTGGCGAGCGCGAGCGAACCGGCACTCAAGCCGGCGGCGCGGAAGAACTGGCGGCGCGTCTGTTGAAGGGCGAATTCGTGGAGCGGGTTCATAGACTCAATCGGTATGCGTGTGGTTGCGGTATCGAAAATGCAGAAAGCTTGAAACCGTTTGGAACAACATGTTGCCAATGGCAGCACCGAAAATGTAGCCACTAACCGATGCGGCAATCGCCGCTTCCTGTGTTGAATCGCAAAGAGAACCACGCATGGCTCCGTTGAAATAAAACATTTGCGGCCAGTTATGCAGTAAAGACTGCCAAATGGAGGGCAGGACCAAAAGTGGTCCTAGCAGGAAAAATGCAAACGAAGCGGCGGACCAAAGAACTAGCTTAGTTCCTGAACCAGCACGTTCCCGCGCGTGCTCCAAAAAAGCGGCGGCACCAAAGCTCGACACGAAATTGGCCGCTAGGAATGTGGCTGAACCTACCCATCCGGATACCAGTGCGAGCAGAAAGGCGCAAAACACAGCGCTTAACACTGTCGGTGGCTTAGCTGTAATTTTGTGTTCGTTGTCGGCCATCGTTGAATAGATGTTCAATTCTTTGTTACTACTTCATCAAGGTTCAGGATCAAGTTAGCCACCATCGCGTAAGCCGCCAGCTCGCCCGCGTCGAGCGACGCATCCGGCTTGGACTCGCCGAAGGTGATGGCTTTCTTCGCGGCGTCGGCGCGGCCCTGGTATTTGGCCCATTGGGTGAAGAGCGTGTCGTTGAGCACGGCGAGTTCGGCCTTCGTCGGCGGGCGGGCAGTGGCGAGGCGGAAGCCCCAGGCAAGGCGTTCCTCCGCGTGGCTGCCGCCTTCCTTTATCATGCGCTGGCCGAACGCGCGCGCGGCCTCGAAGTGCTGCACGTCGTTCATCAGCAGGAGCGCCTGGAGCGGCGTGTTGCTGCGCTCGCGGCGCGCGCAGGTCTGCTCGCGGCTCGGTGCGTCGAAGGTCGTCATGCTCGGCGCGGGCGCGGTGCGCTTGATGAAAGTGTAGAGGCTGCGCCGCCAGAGCGCGTCGCCGTCGTCGCGCTTGTAGGTCTTGGTGTTGCTGCCGGAGTAGGCGACGGGCTCCCAGATGTTGTCCGGCTGATAGGTGCGCACGCCCTTGCCACCAATGGTGCGGACGAGCAGACCGCTCACGGCCAGCGCGTTGTCACGGACCTGCTCGGCATCGAGACGGAAGCGCGGGCCGCGCGCGTAGAGGCGGTTCTCCGGGTCGGCGGCAATCTTCTGCGGCGTAGCCTTCGAGTCCTGCCGGTAGGTCGCCGAGGTCACGAGCAATTTCACGAACTGCTTCATGTCCCAGCCTTGCTCGCGGAACGTCACGGCGAGCCAGTCGAGCAGCTCGGGATGCGACGGTGCCTCGCCCTGCGCACCGAAGTCGGAGGCGGTCTTCACGAGCCCGGTGCCGAAGAACTGCTGCCAGAAGCGGTTCACCGCCACGCGGGACGTGAGCGGGTGCTGCGGGCTGACGAGCCACTTGGCGAGGTCGAGGCGGTTGGTGGTGTCGGACTTCGGCAACGGCGGGAGCACGGCGGGGACACTCGGCCAGACCTGCTGGCCGGGCTTGTTGTATTGGCCGCGAATCATCACAAAGCTGTCGCGCGGCTTTTCCAAATCCTTCCAGATGAAGGTCGCCGGAATGGCCTTGTCAAAGTCATCGCGGGCTTTGGCGATTGGATCTTTCTCGGCATGCAGTTTCTCGAACGCCGGCCGCGTCGCATTGCAGACCAGCTCGAAATAATAATCGCGCAACCGCTGGTTTTCCTCCGGCTTTCGCTCCTCCGGCTTGACGGAGCGGAAGAGCCGCTTCACGTCATCGGGCACGTTGTTGAGCGCCTTGCCTTGATTCTCTTTCAACCACACGGCGAGCGATTCGTTCGGATCTTTCGCCGGGTTCGTCTCGCCGGTGATGCCGACCTTGTCCCACGTCACCGTGCCGCCGAAGAGCGTGAAGGCCAGACCCTTGATTTTGTCGCCGGCCTTGAAGCCGAGCTGCGACGCGGCAAATTCGAGCTTCACCCACTCACCGGTCTTCGGCAGGTCGCCGAGGCGCTTGCGCTCGTTCGTATCCTTCTTGCCGAACTCGATGGCGTTGAGGTCGCCCCACACGGCGCGGTGCGACCACTCGCCGGTGTTAAACTGGAGCATCACGGACTTCGGCGGGTCCTGCGGGTCGAGGAACACATTGAGGAAGACCTTGCCATTGGGCGGGATGGTGAACGGCGTCTTGAGGTCGGAGAAGAAGTCCTGGCCGACGCCCTTGTCACTGCGCTTCAAGGCGCGCTTGCCGGAGAGAACCTTGCCGTCCTTTTCCGTGACCCACTGCGCACTCTTGGCCTCGCCACTGGCTTCCACTTTGGCCCCAACCGGGAAGTCGTCGTCCACCCAAGTCGCGCTGAATTCCTTGCGGGGCGGCGGCGGGTTGAGCGTGGACGGGTCGGTGTAAACCACCTTGGTCAGCTCGGCCTTGATGCGCTTGTCCACGGCGGCGATTTGTGCGTTGAAGTCGTCGAGCTTCTTCTGTTGCTCGGGGGTGGTGAGCTTGAGCGTGGGCGCGGTGAGCAAGGCGTTGCCGTCCATCGCCGGGTCGGCGTTGCTGTGGAAGAAGGCATACATGGAGTAAAAGTCCTTCATCGTGACGGGGTCGTATTTGTGGTCGTGGCAAACGCAGCAACCGGCGGTCATGCCCATCCACACCGAGGCCATCGTCTCCGTGCGATCCACGGCGTAGCGGAAGATCCACTCCTCGTTGATGCTGCCGCCCTCGCCGGTGGTGACGTTGCAGCGGTTGAAGCCCGTGGCGATTAGCTGATCCTGCGTCGGGTTCGGCAGCAGGTCGCCCGCGAGTTGCTCAATGGTGAACTGGTCGAAGGGCAAGTTGCGATTGAAGGCGCGCACGACCCAGTCGCGGTAAGGCCACATGGAACGCTCGTTGTCCAAGTGCATCCCGTGCGTGTCACCGTAACGCGCGGCATCCAACCAGATGCGGCCCATGTGCTCGCCGTAGTGCGGCGACGCGAGCAGGCGATCCACCACCTTCTCGTAGGCATTGGGCGATTGGTCGGCGAGGAAAGCGTCCACCTCAGCGGGCGTCGGTGGCAGGCCAGTGAGGTCGAAACTCACGCGACGGATGAGGACTTCGCGCGAAGCCTCGGGGTTGGGCGTAAGCTTCTTATCCGCAAGCTTGGCGGCGATGAAGGAGTCAACGGAATTGCGGCTTGTGAATTGCGAATTGCGAATCACCGGCGGCGTCACCTTCACCGGAGCGATGAACGACCAGTGTCCCTGATAGTTCGCGCCTTCCTCAATCCACTGCTTGAGCAAGGCAAGCTGCTCGGGCTTGAGCGGCTTCTTCTTCGACTCCGGCGGCGGCATCAGCTCCTTC
The DNA here is from genome assembly GCA_009922615.1 of Pseudomonadota bacterium. Lineage (GTDB taxonomy): Bacteria > Verrucomicrobiota > Verrucomicrobiia > Limisphaerales > SXTU01 > SXTU01. The sequence continues at coordinate 7,017 of RFVF01000083.1, read as the reverse complement.
TCATCCTTTGTCGTGATGCGCGACCACAGCTCAGAGTGCTTCAAATCCTTAGGCACGACGGCCTTCTTCGCGAGCGCACTCTCCGCTGTGTCGAGCCGGAGCTTGGCCTTGCGCGCCTTCTCATCGGGCCCGTGGCAGGCGTAACAGTTGTCGGAAAGGATGGGCCGGATGTCGCGGTTGAAGTCAACCTTACGGGTCGCCGCGGAGATGTTCCCGGACGCCGCGAGCCAGAATGCGAAAGCCAAGCCTCCGCAAGTCATCTGTTTGAAAGTCATACGCACAGCTTTCGACTGGCGGCGGAAAAAGGCCATTCAGAAAGTGGCAGAACCCGTGCCGGTGACTTGCAGTCGCCGCCTGTCGGGTGCGGAAAATCGCAGTGCTTTAGCTTTACCAACGCGCATCGCGGCGACTGGAAGCCGCCGGCACGGGTCAGCTCTTCGCCAGCTTCGCAATCACGTTGCTCGTGGAACGGCCCGGCACTCCGGGGAGGATGACCACCTTGCCACCGTTGCCCTCGATGAGACGACGCTCCGGCTGGTTAATGGTGTCGATCGTGTAGTCGCCACCCTTCGCGTAAATGTCCGGCTTCACCTCGGCGAGGAAACGCAACGCATCCACTTCCTCAAAGAGGCACACACCGTCCACGGCCGCCAGCGCGGCGAGCACGGTGGCGCGGTCTTGCTCGGGATTCACCGGCCGGCCCGCGCCCTTGAGCGCACGCACCGAGGCATCACTGTTCAAGCCCACGAGCAACGCATCGCCCAGCGCGCGCGCCGCAGCAAGGTAGGTGACGTGCCCGGCATGCAAGATGTCGAAGCAACCGTTGGTCACGACCAGCCGTTTGCCCGCCGCCCGCACCTGCTCACGCCACGCCGCAACCCTGGCGAAGGGAATGACTTTGTCCCGGAAATCCATCGCGCGAATGCTGCGGGACGAGACGCGCGATGGCAAGCAGCGCGGCGGAGAAGAAACTTGCTGGCCGCAAAACCCCGCGCCTACACTCCTGCCCGAGTTCACTCATGGCCGGAATCACTGGAACCTTCAAAGCCGTCAAGCGCGCCCTCAAGGCCGCGGCCGCCGTCAATCCCGGCGAATACAAGGCGGCGGGCATTCCGGTGAACTGTCCGCACTGTCACGGCAAAGCCTTCAATGAGTCGCCGAACCTCGGCGGTGGCGTGAACCTCGCCTGCCGCAAGTGTCATTACATCTTGTGGTTTGCGAAATGCCCCGACGAAGCCTGAGTGCCGCGCTTGAAACCTGAAACCTTGAACCTGAAACCCTAGTAAAGCATGAACACAGTCAATCAACTCAAGACCATCAAGAAAAACACCGCCGCCAAAGTCGGCGCCGAACTCTCTCGCACCGGCGGCCTGCTCCGCCTCGCGCCCGCGTGGGTGCCGCGCTCGTTCCTCCAACCCGGCCTGCGCATCAAGCTTCATCCCGACGACACCTACGCCTACGGGGCCAACCGCGGCGGCATCGACGAACGCTGGTTCGCCTCCACCACCGTGACCGCCAACGAAGGCCGCGCGGCGGACGAGGGCTTGAACTACTGCGTCGTGGGCGGCGAGCGCTTCACGCTCAAACAGGCCGTTGAGGACTGCGGCGCGACGCTCGTCGGCAAATCGATCTGGAAGAAATATGGCCGCTGGCCGGTTTACTCGAAGTTCTTCGACAACATGGGGCCGATTCCGCATCACATGCACCAGTCGGCCAAGCAGGCCAAGCTCGTCGGCCAGGAAGGCAAGCCCGAGAGCTACTACTTCCCACCGCAGCACAACAACGTAGGCAACAACTTCCCCTACACCTTCATGGGCTTCGAGCCGGGCACGACCAAGGCGCAGGTCCGCAAGTGCCTTGAAGATTGGAACAAGGGCGACAACGGCATCCTCGACCTCTCGAAAGCCTACCGCCTCAAGCCCGGCACCGGCTGGCTCATTGACCCGTGCATTCTCCACGCGCCCGGCAGCCTCTGCACCTACGAGCCGCAATGGGGCAGCGATGTTTTCGGCATGTATCAAAGCATGGTCGAGGGCCGCTACGTCCCGTGGAGCCTCCTCGTCAAGGACATGCCCAAGGACAAGCACCATGACCTCGACTTCATCGTGGACCAGCTCGACTGGGAGAAGAACGTGGACCCGAACTTCAAGGACAATCACTACCTCGAACCCGTCCCCGTCGCCGACACGCGCAAGGAGGGCTTCGTGGACCGCTGGATCGTCTATGGCAAGGTCGATGGCGAACAGCTCTTCACCGCCAAGGAACTTACCGTCGATCCCGGCACCAAGTGCACCATCAAGGACACCGGCGCCTACGGCCTCATCTGCGTGCAAGGCACTGGCAAAATCAACGGCCAGCCACTCGTCAGCCCGAAGCTGATCCGCTTCCACGAACTGACTGAGGACGAATATTTCTGCACCGAGGACGGCGCGAAGAACGGCGTCACCTTCGAGAACACCAGCGAGACCGAACCGCTCGTCACGCTGCGCTACTTCGGCCCCGAGGTAAATCCGAACGCCCCCGCGATGGGCGCGTATCGGAAGAACAAGTTCAACTGAAGAAGGACCCGTAGTATAGTTCAACGACGCCGAGCCATCTAACGGCTCGGCGTTTCCTTTTTGAAGATGACCTAACAAAAGATTATGACTCAATATGATGCTATCGCAGAGGCGCTAGATCGGTTGGGTGGAGTGGGCAAGGGCGAGCAGGACAAGGTGGAGCTGGCGGATTATCTTGCCGCCAAGAAGAAGGTCACGAATGCGAATGACACCATCGACGAGTTGCGGCATCAGCTCGATGCGGCGCTCAACTTGCGCGACGATTCGGCGGGGGTGTTGAACGGGTTGAACACGCGGGCCTTGAGCGCAATCCGCGGCATCTTCGGCCCGGACTCCACGGAATATGAGCAGGCGGGCGGCACGCGCACGAGTGAACGGAAGAAATCGGTCCGGACGAAGAAGGAACCGGCGAAGTAAGCGCGGGAGTTCACCAGCACGGCGGCGGGCCATGAGGTCCGCCGCCGTTTGTATTAACGGGAGGCAACCAAGGGTCAACCAGCGACCAGCCGTTCATCGTCCACTACACGGATTCGCTTTCAGGAGTTGACCGAGGACGGGCCGAGGAATGGGGTGATCATTGAAAACACCAGCGAGATCGAGCCGCTCGTCTCCCTCCGCTACTTCGGCCCGAGGTGAACTCAGATGCGCCTGCGATGGGGCGGATCAGCGGATCCTGTTCGGGTTGAACCATGAGTCCGAGAAATCAGCCCTCACCTGACTCGGAAGATTACCTTTTGCCCACAGACGGCGGCGACCACCAAGCCGCTGCCCCACTGGCTGGCTTTTTTCTGCAGTGATTTTTGGGGAAGGTCAGACAAGGGAGTGGTGGCTGGAGCCGGAATTGAACCGGCGATTCGATTCCGTCCCTTTGGAAGTCTAAAACCCCAATGTTTTCAACGTATCTGGACGCTGTTGACGCAGGTGGACTTTAGCACTAGCGTTAGCACTGTTATGGCATCCGTTCACCGTCGTCCCCGCTCGCCGTTCTACTTTGGTGCTTTCCGTGGCCCCGACGGGCGGCTCGTGCTCCGCTCCACGAAGCAACAGAACAAGGCCAAGGCCGAAGCCGTGGCAATGGAATGGGAACGGGCGGCCCGCATGGCCAAGGCCGGCCTCTTGGTGGAAGATCAGGCCCGGAAGGTCGTGGCGGCCATCATGGAACGCGCGGGGGGTGACGACACGTTGCGCACGCCGACGGTGGCGGCCTTCCTCCGCGAGTGGATGAACGGCAAAGAACTCAGTCAGCGGCCCCGCACGGCGGCCCGTTACCGGCCCGTAGTGGAAGGCTTCATTACCAGCCTTGGCCCCCGCGCGGAGCGGCCCTTGTCCGCCGTGAGCGCACAGGACGTGCAACGCTACGTGGACGCCCGCCGCAAGATCGGCTCCGCTCCCGGCACAGTTCAGGTGGACGGGAAGATTCTCCGCACCGCCTTCAACCGCGCGCGGCGCATGGGGCTGATTGCCAGCAACCCCTGCGAAGCCGTGGAACTCCCGGCCCGGAACAGCGTGGAGCGTGGCACGTTCACCGGCCCACAAGTGCGGATGCTCGTGGATGCCGCCGAAGGCGAATGGAAGACCTTGATTCTGTTGGCCTACTTTACCGGCCAGCGGCTCATGGACTGCGCGCGCTTGGAATGGTCCGCCGTGGACTTCACCGCCGGGACGGTGGCCTTCACTCAGGAGAAGACCACGACCAAGCTAGTTGTGCCAATGCACGACGAATTGCGGGAGCACTTGGAAGCCATCGCCGGCACGGACCACCCGGAACAGTTCGTCATGCCCGGTATGGCCCAGCAACCCGGCAGCGGACGCAACGGCCTTTCCTCCGCCTTCAAGCGCATTGCCCACAAGGCCGGCGTGGACATTCAGACCGTCCAAGGCGGCGGCACGCGAATGATTTCCAAGCGCACCTTCCACGCCCTCCGCCACTCCTTCACGAGCGCGCTGGCCAACGCCGGCGTGGCCCCGGAACTGCGCATGAAGCTCACCGGCCACAAGAGCGAGGCCGTCCACGCGGGTTACACCCACCACGAGTTGGAAACCCTCCGCTCTGCCGTCGCCAAACTGCCGGGCTTGACCGCTGTCAGTGCTCCAAAGCAGGGTTGAAAAAATGCCGCAACGCACCTTAATCGAAGAAGCTGGCGTCCTTAACGCCTTGGCTGGCATCGCCGATGACGCCATCATCGTGGTGGATGAAGACTTGCGAATTCTGTTCTTCAACGCCGGCGCGGAGCGCATCTTCGGTTACACCTTGGCGAACGTCCGCGAGATGACCTTGGACGCCTTGATGCCGGAACGGTTTCGCGCGGGCCACCGGGCGCACATGCGCCGTTTCGCCGAGAGCGGAGCGACCTCCCGCCCGATGGGTTCCCGCACTGTGATCCAAGCCTTGCGCGCCAATGGTCAGGAATTTCCCGCTGAGGCCAGCATCGCACAGATATCCACCGCTGGACGCCGGTTTGCGTGCGTCATTCTCCGTGATGTCACGGAACTGGTCGCCGCCCGAGCCGAAGTCGAAAAGCTGCGTGACTTAATCCCCGTGTGTGCTTGGTGCGGACGCATGCGTGGTGACACGGGCTACTGGCAAAGCGTGAATGAGTATTTCGCCGAGCATCCGCGCATCTCGTTGACCCACGGCATTTGCAAGGAATGCGCCGCCCGCGCAACTGCCGAAATTGAGAAGCCACGCCCCCCTTCCTGAACGACGCACCATGAGTTGAAAACCCACCGCGCGGCGGGAGGCAAGCTGCCGGGACTGGCGGCGGAGAAGAGCAAACGGGATTGACACAGGCAAGCGGATCGACAATCTCCCGAAGAGAAAGCCTGAAAGACCCTTGGGAGAATACAAAACTACTTACGGAACTCATGAACATCGTCGGCCAATGTCCGCATTGCACGGGGGATTTCACAATGGACGACTCCCAAATCGGACAGTTGGGCCAGTGTCCACACTGCAACACAAACATCACCTTGACGGCTCCTGCCGCCATCGCGCCGCCACCGATGCAGCGTGTGAAACAATTTACTCCACCGCCCCAAGACCTTTCGCCGATGAAAATAGCCGGCAACGTGGTGATGATCAACGATGTGTCATTCCAACTCTCGCAAATCAATTCCGTAAGAGTCGATGGAGGCCGATTCCGTCCGGTGGCGTTCTTAATGATGCTGCTCTTTTGGTCCGCGTTCCTAATGTGGATTTTCGGGCCTAGCGACCCGTCCGGCGGTGCAGCTACTGGGGGAATAATATCGTTCGTGTGCGCGGTTGCTGCAACCTATCGATTCATTGACGGCCTGAAACGCAATAGACTGATTTTGGTCATGTCCAGTAAAGAGGTTGCGGCACTAGAAAGCTACAATAAGTCACGGGTGAAAGTTTTGGCGGGAGCGCTGGTCAAAGCGATTTCGGAACGGTAGGGGAATTGTTCTCGCGCCCGTTTCGACATGAACCGAACCGTGAAAGAAGACGTAGTTGTCCGCTTCACAGATTCGCGCGCGATCTTCTTTGTGCGGCGCACGCTTGAACGCCCTCCGCCATCGGCAGGCGTTTCACCCAAGCAATCCATTGGCTTTGCCCACTGGCCGGGCGGTATCGGAGTGATGGTGATAAATGAACTTAGAAAAGGACGCTGGTTTGATGCTTGGAAACTCGAAGATGCGGCCGATGTTGACTGTCTTGGTGAAGGTGTTTTTAAAGGCGTTGCATTCCCGTTTTTGGTAGAAGTTGGCACGGGGGAGAAGACCGCAGCCAATGTGGACGAAATGTATTATTTCGCCGTCCTGCCGCCGGAGGTTGCTCGACTGAGAACAGACGCCGAACAGCTTCAAGCCCTCGCCGAATGGGTGGCGGCATGGAAGAGGCAACAGGAGAAGGAATTCCACACGACAACGGAAGCCGTGGAGCAGGAACGCCTAGCAGCCCAGCCGCAAAGACTACCGCACGAAGACCCCGGCATTGACCATCACGCGAATCAAGCGGAAGTGATGCAACGGCTCTTGCGAAAGGAATGGCCGGGCGTGGCCGCTGCCATGGACGGCTTGAAGGCCGCCAAGACAGAGGCGGAGCGGCAGGAATGGAGTAGGAAAAGATTCCTCGCCTACATCGCAGACCACACAGCCCTTCACGGAACGCCGCCTGATGTTGAACAAACTGAAGCCTTGAAGCTCCATCGTGACACCGATTACATCCTCACGATGGCGAATGCCTTGAATGCGCCGCGCGGCAGGGTGGACAAACGCGACTGGCAGCTTGCGCAAGGATGGATGGAAAAGGGTTATTACCGCATGAGTGAAGCGGAGCTTGAAGCGGCCTTTGCACGCGACTGGAATTACGCCAAACCGATCAAGGGCAACACCCTTGCACGGCGAGCGAAGCGCATCGGCTTGCTCACGGCGTTGAAAATAGGGCGGCCTGAGAAGCCGAACACACTTCCTCCGGGCTAAGTCGGACAACCTTTTTTGA
>RFVF01000082.1 GCA_009922615.1 Pseudomonadota bacterium | reverse complement strand
CAAGACCGGCCTGCCCTTTCCCGCACCCACCATGACGAATCCCAGCCCGGCTCCCCCCGTTGAATCTCCTCCGGTGGACATCGACAAGTTGACTGATCTGGCCGGCGGCGAAGACGGATTGGCCGAGCTCGTGGAGCTCTACCTGACGCAGACTGCGAGCCAGATTGAGAGCATTCAAGCGGCCATTGCCGAAGCCAAGCCCGCTGAAGTCCGACGCATTGCCCACAGTGCGGCGGGCGCGAACGCAACCTGTGGCATGGAGGGAGTGGTGCCGGCGTTGCGCACTTTGGAACGGATGGGCGACGAGGGCCGGCTGGAGGGGGCGGCGGCGGAACTTGAAATCGTGAGCCGAGAATTCAGCCGCATCAAAGCCTTCCTGGAAAAACGGTTGAATCGTTGACCCAGCCGCCGGTGCCGCCATGAAAAAGCTGCTGATCATCGAAGACGACCGCATCATCGCCAGCATCTACTCGAAGAAGTTTGCGGTCGAGGGCTTCAGCGTCGAGGTCGCCGAGGACGGGCAGACTGGCTTGGATCGCATCTTCGGCTTTCGTCCCGACATCGTCCTGCTTGACCTGATGTTGCCCAAACTCAACGGGCTGGAAATCCTCGCCCGCGTGCGGGCGCTGCCGGAATACCAGAAGCTGCCCATCATCGTCTTCTCCAACGCCTACATGACGAGCGTGATCGATGCGGCCTGGCAGGCCGGGGCCACCACGGTGCTGACGAAGTCCAACACCAGTCCCAAGAAACTCACCGAGACAATCCACGAATTACTCGGCAAAGCGGCGGCCGAAGCTGCTTCCGTGGTGCCAGCCAGCGCCCCGGTGCCGACAGTTTCCGCGAGCACCCCGGCCCCTGCGACGCCTCATGCCGACGATGATTTTCAAGCCGAGCAACGCCGCCAGTTCCTGGCCAGCGTGCCCCAGTTCAACCAGTCCATCCGGGACCTCCACCAGACGTTCCTAAAAACCGAGGACCGCACCGGCAAGATCGCCGCAGCGGGGGAGCTTTACCGGCACATTCATGCGCTGACCGGCAGCGCGGGACTGGTCGGTGCGGACATCATCGCCCGTGTATCTGCCGCCTATGAGGCCCTGCTCAAGGAGATGCACGACAAGCCCGGCAACATCAACGTCTCCACCACCCGCACTTCCACCCAGACGCTCTTCTTTCTCTCCGCGCTGCTGGAGAAGGCCGCGACCCTGCCACACTTGACGAGTTTTGACCCGGTCGTGCTGGCTGTGGACGACGAAGAAATTTCCCGGCGCGCCGTGATGTTTTCCATCGAGAAGGCTGGCGTGCGTGGCGTCGCGTGCGACAACGGCGCAGCGGCGTTGCTGAAGGCGCGGGAAACGCACTTCGATCTGATCGTTCTGGACGTGGACATGCCGGGAATGAACGGCTTCGAACTCTGCTCGAAGTTGCGCGCGCAAGCCGACTACAAGGACACGCCTGTCATCTTCGTCACCGGCCTGAGCGACTTTCAGAGCCGGGCTCGCTCCACTCTCAGCGGCGCAAATGACCTCATCGCCAAGCCCTTCGTCTTCGTCGAGCTGAGCGTCAAGGTCCTCAGCTACCTGCTCAAGGCCAGGCTCGCCGTTCAGCGTGCGCTTTGACTTCCCTCCTGCCGCTGGCTAGCGTCCGGCTCATGGACAGCTTGCACGCCCCGTGGCGCATCCAATACATCCTCGGGCCCCGACAGCGCGACGCGGATGGGCGTTCGCTCTTCGCCGCCATTGGCCAGTCAACGGAGGACATTGATCACCACGTCGTGTGTCGGGCGAAGACTTCCTTTGCGGTCCTCAACACGTATCCCTACAACGCCGGGCACACGCTCATCTGTCCGTATCGTCAGGTGGCTGATCTCCCCGACCTGACAGACGAGGAAGCGATGGAAATGCAAATTCTCCTCCGGCGTGTGCAGGCCGCGCTCCGGCAGGTCATGCGGCCTGATGGTTTTAATGTCGGCTTGAATTTGGGCAAGGTCGCCGGCGCGGGCATTGTCGAGCACCTGCACTGGCACATTGTGCCGCGTTGGCACGGCGACACCAACTTCATGCCCGTGACCGGCAGCACAGCCGTTCTGCCCGAGGCGCTGGACGACACGGCGGCCAAGCTCCGGGCCGCGTTGGCAAATCCCCATTGAACATGGCATCGGAAACTCTCCATTTCGAAACCGCGCGGTTTGCCCAGCAGCTGTTTCACAACGACCCGCGCAACCTCAAGGCGGTCGAGACACAACTCAACGTCAAGGCCACTTCGCGCGACGCGTGGATCAAGCTCGAGGGCGAGACGGAGCCGGTCGAACGCGCCTGGCACTTGTTCCGCCAGCTCGAAGCCTCGCTCAAAATGGGCGCGGCGATTGGCCAGCGGGATTTTTCCTCCGCGCTGGAAATGGTGAGAACGGAGGGCATCGCGGCATTGCAGGGCCTGCACGACGAACGCATCCACACGTCGCAACGCAAAAGCACCGTCCTGCCCAAGACCACCGGCCAGAAGAAATACGTCGAGGCCATCCGCACGCACGACATCACGCTGGGCATCGGCCCCGCCGGCACGGGCAAAACCTACCTCGCCATGGCTATGGCCGTCTCCGCACTGCGCGAGGGCACGGTGACGCGGATCATTCTCACGCGGCCGGCGGTGGAGGCGGGCGAGGCGCTGGGCTTCCTGCCCGGTGATCTGCACGAGAAGCTCACGCCTTATTTGCGGCCGCTCTACGACGCGTTGCACGACATGCTGCCGGGCGAGGAGATCGAGAAACACATGGAGCGCGGCGTCATCGAGGTCGCGCCGCTGGCCTACATGCGCGGACGCACGTTGAACAACGCCTTCATCGTCCTGGACGAGGCGCAGAACACGACGCCCGAGCAGATGCTGATGTTCCTCACGCGGCTGGGTTTCAACTCCAAGGCCGTCGTCACTGGCGATCCCACGCAGACCGACCTGCCGGGCCACAAAACCTCCGGGCTACGCGAGGCCGTGAAGGTCCTGCATCAGGTGGACGGCATCGCCATCTGCGAGTTCACGAAGCGCGACATCGTGCGGCACGCGCTGGTGCAGCGCATCATCGTGGCCTACGAGGAGCATCGTGGGAAGGCGATGAACGGGTGATCCGGAAGGCGGGCTTCAGTCTGCTTCAGCGTCTCAGTGCCAGAAGTCTTGATGTTAAATGCCGTATCCAACCTGAAGCGGACTGAAATCCGTGCTCCTATCCTTGCGTTGACCTTGCGCAATCGTCAGCGAGACCGGCGGCTCAATCTACCGTTCCTCCGTCGCGTCCTCCGACACGTTCTGAGCAAGCCACTTTGCGTCCCTGCCGCTGAACTGTGCTTCCACTTCGTCAGCGCGGAGGAAATGGCGCGGGTGAACTGGCAATTTCTCCGGCACCAAGGCCCCACAGATGTCATCACATTCGACTACCGCCAGTCGGCGGATGGCGTTTCCTCGCCGGCCTCCGGTGCGCTTTGCGGCGAGGCGTTCGTCTGTGTGGCGGAGGCGGTGAGGCAAGCGCGCGAGTTTCAGACGAATTGGCCAAGCGAGGTCGTGCGCTACGCCGTCCACGCCCTGCTGCACTTGAGTGGTTATGACGATCTGGTGGCGGCGAAACGTCGCGTGATGAAACGTGAGGAGAACCGGTTGATGCGCGAACTCGCGTTGGTGTTCGATTTCAACCAACTCGAAACTCGAAAGTCGAAATCCTGAACTCGGTCTCTGCCACCGGCCTGATTCTGCGCACCCGTCCGCTGACGGAGACGAGCCTCATTGTGCATTGGCTGACGCCGGACTTGGGCCGCGTGGCGACAGTGGCCAAGGGCGCGCGGCGGCCGAACTCGGCCTTTCGCGGTAAGCTCGACTTGTTTTATGAGGCGGACTTCAGTTTCGCCCGGAGCCGGCGCAGCGAGCTGCACACGTTGCGCGAAGTCAGCCTGCGGCATACGTATCCTCGGTTGCGGGAGGATTTGCACGCGCTCCAACAGGCGGCGTATTGCACGGTGTTGCTGGAGCAAACAACGGAAACGGAAACCCCGTTGCCCGCGATTCACGCGCTGTTTCAAACGCTCCTGACCCAAGTGGCCGGCGGCGCGGCGGAGGCGCGCACGGTGCTGGCCTTTGAGGCGAAGCTGCTCGTGGAACTGGGACAGCAACCCGAGTTGGACGAAGCCAAGCTCAGTCCCGGCAGCCGGCAGATTTACGCGCGCCTGGAGGCGGAAGACTGGCCGCTGCTCGCCCGGCTCAAGCTGAGTGCTGGACAGGAGGCAGAGCTACGTCAGTTCCTCCACGGCTATCTCATCTACCACCTCGGGAAAATTCCGAAGGGGCGAGGCGAGGCGTTGACTCAGACCGGGTAGTGCGGCCGCCGGCTTGCGCTACGCAATGTTGAAGTCCGGGCCGAGGTAAATCTCGCGCGCTTTCGGATCATTGGCGAGGAACTCGGCGGAGCCTTCGATCAGCACCTGGCCCTTGACGATGATGTAGCCGCGGTCGATGAGCTTGAGCATCTCGCGGGCGCTGTGGTCGGTGATGAGGATGCCCAGACCTCGGTCCTTCAACCGCCGGACAATCTTGCCGACCTCGTATTGCGCGATGGGGTCGATGCCCGCGAGTGGTTCGTCCAGCAGCAGGAGCTTGGGTGTGGTGACGAGCGCGCGCGTGATTTCCAGCCGGCGCTTTTCACCGCCGCTCAACTGGTAGGCCATGCTCTTGGCGAGCGCGGTGAGGTCCAGTTCTTCGAGCAAATACTTGAGCCGCACCTGCCGCTCGGCTTTGTCCATCACGCAGGTTTCGAGTATCGCGAGCAAATTGTCCTCAACGCTCAGTTTGCGGAACACGCTCGGCTCCTGCGTGAGGTAGCCGATGCCCAGCCGCGCGCGCTCGTGCATCGGGAGGTGCGTGATGTCCTGCTCGCGAAAGCGCACGACGCCTTCGTCCGGCCGCACGACGCCCACGACCATGTTGAACGTGGTCGTTTTGCCCGCGCCGTTGGGCCCGAGCAGGCCGACGATCTCGCCGGGATTGACGTGAATGGAGACGCCATCGACGACGCGCCGGTGGTGGTAGGCTTTGGCGAGTTGCTGCGCGGCGAGCAATGGCTCGGAATTGGTGGGCGCGGGTTCCATCGTGCTTCAGGGCTGCTTGGGTGCGGGCGCCGGCGTGGTCGGCGGGCTGTTGGTTTTCGCTGGCGTGTAGGTGCCGTAGGTGCGGAAGTTACCCTTGAAATCGAACCGACCCTCGCCGCGCAGAAACAGGATGGTGTCGGCTGTGTTCGTCAGGGTGCCTTTGATGACGCGTGCGTTGCCGGTCAGTTCGAACGCGTCGTTGGTTGCGCGATAGATGACGCGATCGGCAAATGCTTGGCTGAAGTCCACTTTGTTCGAAAAGACCACTTGGCCGAGCGCCTCGGCATCGCGAACCTTCCCGCCCATCGGGCCAATCATGGGCCCGACCGTGACAGGTTTGTTCGTGCTGGAATCGGGCGGAGCCACGAGCGGTTTGGCGACGGGTTGATTCGTGCCCTTGCTGCCCTTCAAGTCGAGGTTCAAGCGCAGTGAGTCGCAACGGAGGAAGAACTGCGGATCGTTCACCCGGACGTTGACGCGGTAGAACGCGTATTCTTCCTTGAGCGAAAAGGTGCCCTGTCCTTCCGAGAGAACTTCAATCGGCTGCGGCGTGCCAGCCGGTTGTTTCGGTGCTGTCCCGGCCTTGGGCACCGGGCCGGTGGTGGAGGTGCTAAACGAAAGCGGCTGGGTGTCAGCGGCCCGTCCGAGGACCGGCAGGACAAAGGCAAGCGCGAGGGCGGGGACAAGTCGCGAAGTCATGGTTTGTTTGAGGGTTCGGGGTTCAAGCTTTCGCGTGTGAGGTGTGTGATAACTTGGTTGGAAATCACGAGGGTGGAGTCCAGTTGTTGGAACTGAAAACCGATGCCGGTGGTCATGAAACTGCCGTCCGGTCGGGTGACCACGATGCGCCCGGCCGAGGTCGCGATCTTCAGTGCCGGGTCGATCAGACACTGGGGTGCTTCGATTACAAAGTTCGTCACCGTGGTGTTGGCGCTGTGCGTGTAATTTTCAACGCGCATATCGGTGACGATGTATTTGCCGCCAGCCACCGGTTCGGCCGTCCGACCGAGCAGGACCGAGGTGGGTCGTTTCGCGTCGCCTTCGTAAGTTGGGAAGCGGATGCCGCGCGCCTGCCCATCGACCGCGCCGGCCGCTTGGTTGAGCGCGGACAAAGTAACGGCCTTGGCCAGAGCTAACCGCTTATCGTGACGTTTCGCCACGAGCAAGGCGGCTACGCTCACGAGGGCGAGCAGGCCCAGACCAAGGGCGATGGGTTTGATGGAGCCAAGGCTCATCGTGCGTGTTTCGCGATGACCGTCGCCCATTTGCCCTGAGCTTTCAAAATCATTTCCACCACTTCGCGCACACAGCCGTTGCCGCCTTTGGCTTTGGTGATGTAGTGAGCCAGTGCCTTTGCCTCTGGTCGGCCATCAGCAGGAGAAACCGCCAGGCCTACGCGCGGCAACACTCCGAGGTCCACGATGTCGTCGCCGATGAAACAAGTATCCGCCCAGTCTAGGCCGGTCTTCGTCAGGATTTCTTCGACCGCCGGCACTTTGCCGTCACGTGTTTGCGCGATGAAGTCGGTTTTCAACTCCTCCGCGCGGCGCGTCGTGATCGCGGAGGGCCGCGCAGAAACCCAGCCGACCTTCAGCCCCGCGTGCGCGGCGAGCCGCTGCGCCAGGCCATCGTGGACGTGGAACCTTTTGAACTCACCGTCGCCCGTGATGTAGATCGCGCCGTCGGTCAGCACGCCGTCCACGTCGCAGAGCAGGAGACGGACGCGTTTGAGGCGAGTGCGGAGTGCGGTCGGGGAAAGTTTGCGGTGCGGGTCAGACATGGTAGCAAAGCTTCAAATCCCAAGCTCCAAGCTTCAAAGAATCTCCAACTGCCAAGCTCCAATCAAATCCGGACCCGGTGGATGGAACAAAGCGTTTGAACATTGGAGCGTGGAAATTCTTTGGGATTTGGAGCTTATCGCACCGCCGCCCGCACCTTTAGAAAGGTTTTCAACAGCCCCGCCATTTCCTTCAGCGGAATCATGTTCGGCCCGTCGCTCATGGCTTTGTCCGGTTCCGGGTGGGTCTCGATAAACAAGCCATCCGCCCCAGCCGTGAGCGCGCAGCGCGCGAGCAACGGCGCAAACTCCCGCTGCCCCGTCGTGCGATCTCCGCCCGCGCCCGGCTGTTGCACGGAGTGTGTGGCATCGAAGACAACCGGGCAGCCGGTCTGCTTCAGCACCGGGATCGCTCGCATATCGGAGACGAGGTTGTTGTAGCCGAAAGTCGTGCCGCGTTCGGTGACGAGCAATTTTCCGCCGCCGGCGAGTTTGGCCTTTTCCACCACGCGGCCCATTTCGGCGGGGGAGAGGAACTGGCCTTTCTTCAGGTTCACGATTTTCTCCGTCGCCACCGCCGCCTCGATCAAATCGGTCTGCCGGCACAGGAACGCCGGGATTTGCAGGATGTCCACCACCTCGCCCGCGGCGAGCGCCTGCACTTCCGTGTGGACGTCTGTGATGACGGGCACGCCTAGCTGCGTGCGGATGCGTTCCAGGATCGCGAGCCCGTCGTCGAGGCCCGGCCCGCGAAACGCCTTGCCCGAGGTGCGGTTGGCCTTGTCGTAACTGGCCTTGAACACGTAGGTGATGCCCAGCCGCGCGCAGACTTTTTGCAGATGCCGCGCGACCTCGAAGCACAACGCCTCGCTTTCGATCACGCACGGCCCGGCCAGCAAGAAAAGCCGTTTGCGCGCCGCCAGTTGCTGCCAAAGTGTATCAGTCATGTTCCGCACCCGGACTTTGTAGCAAGCCCGCGCGGTGCGGGGAAGGAGTGAATCAGCCGTCGCTCGATGTGGCCCGTCGGGTTGGCAAAATGCGCGTGCCTTCGTAACGCCTGCCGTTATCCTGCGCCCATGATTTCGCGGACCCGATCCGAAGCCCTGTTTGCCGAGGCCTTGCAGCACATCCCCGGCGGCGTGAATTCCCCCGTGCGCGCCTTTCGCGGCGTGGGCGGCCAGCCGTTTTTCGTGAGAGCCGCCAAAGGTGCGCATGTCACCACGGTAGACGGCGACGAGTTGATTGATTACGTCGGCACTTGGGGACCGGCCATCCTCGGGCACGCGCATCCGAAGATTATTTCCGCCGTGAAGGCTGCCGCCGACCACGGCACCAGTTTCGGCATTCCGAACCCCTTCGAGGTCACGATGGCCCGGCTCATCAAGTCGCTCGTGCCCAGCGTGGACAAAGTGCGCATGTGCAACTCCGGCACCGAGGCGTGCATGAGTGCCATCCGCCTCGCGCGCGGTTTCACGCGGCGCGACAAGTTCATCAAGTTCGACGGCTGCTATCACGGTCACGCTGACTGCCTGCTCGTGAAGGCCGGCTCCGGCGCGCTCACGTTCGGCAACCCGGACAGCGCGGGCGTGCCCGCCGACACGGCGAAGCACACGCTCGTGCTGCCCTACAACGACGTGGAGGCGTTGAAGGCGTGCTTCGCGGCGAACAAGGGCGAAATCGCCGCGGTCATCATCGAGCCCGTGCCGGGCAACGCGGGCTTGTATCTGCCGCGTCCGGGCTATCTGGAATTCCTCCGGCAGATTACGGCAGAGCAGGGGACCGTGCTCATCTTCGACGAAGTGATGACCGGCTTCCGTCTCGCGCCCGGCGGCGCGCAGGAACGATTCGGCATTCGCCCCGACCTCTCCACGTTTGGTAAAATCATCGGCGGTGGCCTGCCCGTGGGCGCATTCGGCGGACGCGGCGACATCATGGACTGCCTCGCGCCGCTCGGTCCGGTGTATCAGGCCGGCACTTTGAGCGGCAATCCGCTGGCCATGGCCGCTGGGATCACCGCTTTGGAGGAACTCCGTGAAGGCAATGCCTACGCTCTGCTCGAAGCGAAAGGCGCCGCCCTCGAAGCCGGCCTGCGCGACGCCGCGAAATCCGCCGGCATCCCCGTCACCTTCAACCGCTGCGGCTCCATGTTCTGCGGCTACTTCACCAGCGAACCCGTCTGGAACCTGGCCGACGCGATGAAAGCCGACCGCGAGCGCTTCAAGAAATACTTTCACGGGATGTTGGCTGAGGGCGTGTATCTCGCCCCGTCGCAGTTCGAGGCTGGTTTCCTCTCCACCGCGCACACGCCGGTGGACATCGAGCGCACCGTGCAGGCGGCGGCGAAGGTGATGAAGGGGCTTTGATTCATGCGCATCCTTGCCCTTGACCACGGAACGGTTCGCGTCGGCGTCGCGGTGAGCGATGAGCTGGGGATGATTGCCCGGCCGCTGGAGTTCATCCCGGCGGAGCCGTGGGAGCCGTTCATGGTGCGGCTCAATCAGCTGCTCGCGGAGTTGCAGCCGGAGCAGATCATCGTCGGACTGCCGCGCAACATGGATGGCTCGCTCGGTCCGGCGGCGGAGAAGGTGCGCGTGTTCGTGGCGAAATTGCGCGAGACGATCACGGTGCCGATCCGCACCTGGGACGAGCGGCTGACGACGGTGCAGGCGCAACGGATGCTCCACCAAGCGGGCCACAAGGCGAAGGATCAGAAGGGGAAGATGGACCAAACGGCAGCGGCAATCATCTTGCAGAGCTTTCTGGACAGCCAGAGTTGAACTTTCTCAGCCACAGATAGACACAGATGCAACACAGATGAAGAACTTCTTCGCCGTCACCCTGTTTGTGTTTCATCTGTGTTTCATCTGTGTTTCATCTGTGGCTAAAGCTCGCCGCGAGCATGGTTAAACTGAAACTCACCATTGCCTACGACGGCACGGCTTACGACGGCTGGCAGACGCAGAAGACGGGCGTGGGGGTGCAGTCGCTGGTCGAGGCCGCGCTGGCGAAGTTGTTTCCCAGCCAGCCGAAGGTGTTTGGTTCGAGCCGCACGGATGCGGGGGTTCACGCGTTGGGGATGGCGGCGCACTTCGAGGTGCCCCGTGAAGAGTGGCGCATGAAGACGGCGCGGCTGCTGCTGGCGCTCAATGCCCATTTGCCCGAGGACATCCGGGTGCAAACGGTGCGTCGGGTGCCGGCGGTGTTTCACGCGCGGTTCAGCGCGGCAGGGAAGGAGTATCGCTATCAAGTCTGGAATCACCCGGCGATGAATCCGCTGCTGCGCACGCAGGCGTGGCACTTCAAGCGGAAGCTGGACTTGGCGGCGATGCGGTCGGCGGCGCGGGACTTTGTCGGCAAGCATGACTTTCGCTCGTTCCGCGTGAATCCCAGCTACGACACAGACTCGACGGTGCGGACGTTGTCGAGGTGCGAAATCCGGCGGCGCGGAGCGCTGCTCACGTTCGTGATCGAGGGCGATGGGTTTCTATACAAGATGTGCCGAGGCATCGTCGGCACGCTGGTGCAAGTGGGAGAGGGAAAAATTCCGCGCGACGCGGTGCGTTCCATTTTGACGAAGTGCGATCGCACCGTGGCGGGCATGACGGCACCGGCTCACGGGCTGATTTTGTGGCGCGTGCTGTATGACGCGAAGAATTTGAACCCGCGACCAAGACCCGAATGAACGTCGTTCTGCTCGAACCGGAGATTCCACCGAACACGGGTAACATCGCCCGGCTGTGCGCGGCGACGCGGACGACGTTGCACCTCATCGAGCCGTTTGGCTTCAAGTTGGATGACGCGACGCTGAAGCGGGCGGGGATGGATTATTGGCAGCACGTCGAGTGGCGGCGGTGGCGGAATTGGGCGGAGTTTGTCGCGAGCGTGCAGCCGGAGGCGCGCCTGTGGCTGGTGGAGTCAGGTGGCGGCCGGCGCTACGACGAGGTGCGGTTTCAGCCCGGCGACTATCTGGTTTTTGGCCGGGAAACCGCCGGCCTGCCGAAGTCGCTGTTGACCGAGCACATGGAGGCTTGGTTGCGGATTCCAATGTCCAACCCGGCAGCGCGCTCGCTGAATTTGTCCAACTGCGTGGCGCTGGTGCTGTATGAAGCTTTGCGACAACAGGGCTTTGCCGGGGAATCCTGAGTGGTAGTTTCGTGGTTTTTCCTTAGTGCAAAGTGGCGGTAGGCAAGGTAGTCTCAGGCAGTTCCGAACACGCTGGGTTTGACATCAAGCCACGTGCCGGACACAGTGCGTCGCAGTAGCCGAACAACCTTTCAATCATCGTTCAAGCCGTGCCAGTCAAAGACGATTACTTGGTAGATACGATGGCGGACATGGGTCTGGTGACCAACGAAGATGTCGCCCAGGCCCGCGCCGAGGTGGAGTCAGGTGAGTTTCCCGATCAGGGAGTGATCGACCGATTGCTGGCGACGCAGATCATCAATTCCGCGCACGTCACTCAAGCCAAGGCCATCCAGTTCGGCATGGAGACGGTGGACCTGGATGGGCTGACGTTGAAGGACGATGCGCTGAAGGTCTTGCCGCGCCACATTGCCAACAAATACAAGTGTGTCCCGGTCTTTTACGGCGACGGCAGCCTCATTGTCGCGATCACGGATCCGTCCGACTTGGACACGATGGACAGCCTGCGGCACGTGCTGAAGGTGGACAATCTGGAGTTTCGCGTGGCTACGGTCCAGCAAGTGGAGCAGGTCATCGCGAAGCATTACGCCACGGCCGAGGAATCGGTCGAGGGCATGTTGCAGGATTTGACGGAAGGGGAAATTGATTTGGGCTTCAATACCCCCGGCGATGGGAATGACGAGAACGCCGAGGTGGATGCCGACGCCCCGCTGATCAAGCTGGTCAACACCATCATCGCCGATGCCTACAAGATGCGCGGCTCGGACATTCACATCGAGCCGCTGGAGAAACGCCTGCGCATCCGCTACCGGATCGACGGTTGCTTACAGGAAGTAAACAGCCCGCCGAAGAAGCTGCAGAACGCCATCATCAGCCGTCTCAAAATTCAGGGCGGCATGTCGATCGCCGAGCGCCGCATCCCGCAAGACGGCCGCATCCAGTTGGAGATTTCGGGCAAGCCGATCGACCTGCGCGTCAATTCGCTGCCGACTGTGCACGGCGAGAGCATTTGTATGCGTATTCTGGACAAGTCCGGCTTGAAGCTGGGTTTGACCGAACTGGGGTTCCTCACGGACGACCAGCAGACCTTCGAGCGGTTGATTGGCTTGCCGGACGGAATTTTGCTGGTGACCGGTCCCACTGGCTCGGGCAAGACCACGACTCTCTATTCGTGCCTCAATTACATCAACCGGCCGGACAAAAAGATTATCACCGTCGAGGACCCCGTCGAATACGTGCTGGCGGGCATCAATCAGGTGCAGGTTAGCGAAATCATCGGCCTGACTTTCTCCGCCGCGCTGCGCGCGATGCTCCGTCAGGCACCCAACGTCGTCATGCTGGGGGAAATTCGCGATAATGAAACCGCGACCATCGCCATTAACGCCTCGCTGACCGGCCATTTCGTATTCTCCACGCTGCACACCAACGATGCTCCTGGTGCCGTGCAACGTCTCGTGGACATCGGTATCAAGCCCTTCCTCGTTGCCACGGCCTTGCGGGCGGCCATCGCCCAGCGTTTGGTGCGGCGCATCTGCAAGAAGTGCATTGGGCCTAGCCTGCCCAGCGAAATCGAACTGAAGACGTTGGATTTGGATCCGAACCTGCCCGGGGCGAACTACTCCAAGGGTATGGGGTGCGACAATTGCAACAAGAGCGGCCACCGTGGGCGCTTCGGCATCTTCGAGGTGTTCGTAACCGATGATAGCATCCGAAAGCTGGTCTTTGAGCGGGCCTCCTCCACGGTGCTACGGGCCCGCGCTCGCGAAACTGGTATGCGCAGCTTGCGGGAAGACGGCGCTCGAAAGGTTGTTGCAGGCATGACCACGGCCGATGAAGTTATAAAAGCCACGACCGCCGACGCCAAGGGCGGCCATTGAAAGCGACCCCGCGAAGCTAAACTCAATTCACGACACACACTAAGAGCCTATGGGAATGTATGCGATGTCCGATCTGTTGCAGTTGATGGTGTCCGAGGGCGCCGCCGACCTCCATGTCCGGGTGGGCATCCCTCCCTGTATCCGGGCCCACGGCGTGTTGGAGCGTGTCCAAGGTCCGCCCTGCACCCCGGAGGACACGGAGGAATTGATGACCAGCATCACCTCGGAAGATCACATTCAAAACGTTCGCACCAAGGGGGGCGCGGACTTTGGTTTTGCCTTCGGTGAGCTGGCCCGTTTCCGGGTCAGTGCGTTTAAGGAAAAGGGTAATTTCGCCCTGGTCCTCCGGCAGATTCCCACGCGGCTGCTCACCATCGACCAGATCGGCCTCTCCCCAACCCTCGTGGAAGAGCTCATTCACAAACCACGCGGCATGATCCTTGTAACCGGGCCGACCGGCTCGGGCAAATCCACCACCCTCGCCTCGATGATCAACATCATCAACGAGACCTCCGACCACGCGCACATCATCACGGTGGAGGATCCGATCGAATTTTATCACAAGCACAAGAAGGCGGTGATCACGCAACGTGAGGTGCACATCGACGTGCCCAGCTTCGCCGAGGCGCTGCGCCGCGCGCTGCGCCAGGACCCCGAGGTGATTCTCGTCGGCGAGCTGCGTGACTTGGAAACGATTGATGCCGCTCTCACCGCTGCTGAAACCGGTCACGTCGTTTTCGGCACGCTGCACACCAACTCGGCGGCCAAGACCATTGACCGTATCGTCAACGCCTTTCCGATCAATGCGCAGGAAACCGTCCGCATTCAGCTCTCCACCGCACTGGTGTCCGTGATTGCCCAGATCCTCGTGCCCACTAGTGACAAGCCGGGGCGGCTCGCCATCCATGACATCATGGTGATGACCAATTCCATCTCGGCTCTGATCCGCGACAACAAGACCTTCCGTATTCCTTCCGATCAGCAGACCGGTGCAAAGTTCGGCATGAAGACCCTCGATGGCGGCCTGGTGGAATGGTATGTGAAAGGCCGCATATCCCGCGACACCGTCATCAACCGGTGCATCGACTCCCAGGCCATCATCGGCAAGCTGGCCGAAGTGGAGGCCAAGATGGCCGAGGAGAAGGAAGGGAAGGAGTAACGATGTCCGCCAACATCTCAGACCCGTTGCTGGCCCTCGTCCGCGAGCGCGGGATGATTGATGACCTCCAACTTGAGGAGGTGATGCAGGAAAACAATAAGAGCGGCAAGGCCATCGGTCAGATTTTGATCGATGCGCACATCATGGACCTGAGCACCCAGCTCACTATCATCGCCGAGCATTTGGGCACCGAAGTCGTCACGGGCATCAAGGACATGCCGATCCCCCCGGAAGTCATCGCCGCAGTTCCTGCGGCCACCGCTCGGATGTATGAATGCCTGCCGCTTGAGCTGCATGGGAACGCGCTGCGCGTGGCCTTGGCTGATCCGCTAAACCCCGCCATTGTTGACGAGGTGGGTTTTATTGTTCGCAAGGAGCTCGTGGTCGTAGTCGCCGACCCGAAGGAAGTTAAAGACGCGCTCGCCAAACTTTACGCTGAGCAGACCGAGTCGTTCGACGACATCATCAACTCCTTGTCAGGTGATGGCGACAGCGTCAAAGAACTCGCTGCCGCAGCTACGGCTGAAGATTCCGCCGAAGCCATGGCCGCGATGGCCAACGAAACGCCCATCATCCGCTTCGTTAATCTCATTCTCTATCAGGCGGTGCAGGATCGAGCGAGTGACATTCACTTCGAGCCGTTTGAGGATGAGTTCAAGATTCGCTATCGCGTGGACGGCGCGCTTTATGAAATGGCCCCGCCACCTCGCTATTTGGCCCTGCCTGTTATCTCGCGCCTCAAGGTGCTGGCCAACTTGAACATCTCCGAGCGGCGCTTGCCGCAGGACGGGCGCATCTCCATGAGTCTGGCGGGCAAGCGGATTGACCTGCGCGTATCCGTCCTGCCCACCAAGTTCGGCGAGTCGGTCGTGTTGCGCGTGCTGGATCGGTCCTCCGTCAGCCTCGACCTCGAAAACCTCGGAATGCGCAAGCAGGTTTACGAGTCGGTCGGCTCCATCATTCAAAACCCCAACGGCATTTTCGTCGTCACCGGCCCGACTGGCTGCGGCAAGACGACCACCCTCTACGCCTGCCTCCGCCGCGTAAATGCGCTCGATACCAAGCTGCTCACCGCCGAAGATCCGGTGGAATACGATGTGGAGGGCATCATGCAGGTGCCCATCAACGAAAGCACCGGCATGACCTTTGCCAAGGCCCTGCGCGCCTTCCTGCGTCAAGACCCTGACATCATAATGGTCGGGGAAATGCGTGACTTGGAAACCGCGCAAATTGCCGTGCAGGCTTCGCTCACCGGCCACTTCGTATTGAGCACTCTGCACACCAATGACGCGCCCGGTGCTGTGACTCGTTTCGTGGACATGGGCATCGAGCCGTTTCTGATTTCCTCGACGCTCATGGGCGTGCTCGCCCAGCGGTTGGTGCGCACCATCTGTCCCAAGTGCCGCTCCCCATTCGAGCCCACGGAGAACCAGTTGAGCCTGTTGGGGCTTACTGCCGCCGAAATTGGTGACCGGACCTTCCACTACGGACGTGGTTGTGAGGGGTGCAACGACACGGGCTACAAGGGACGGTCGGGGATTTATGAATTGCTCGAGGTCAACGACGCGGTTCGCACCATGATCAACGAACGCGTCCCCTCCATCGTGATGCGCCAACGGGTGATCGAAATGGGCATGGCCACCATCCGCGCGGACGGCATGCGGTTGATCTTCGATGGTAAAACCACCGTCGAAGAAGTTACCAAATACACCTGAACGGAGGAATCCCTATGCCTGTCTTCCAATATGAGGCCATGGACGCCAAGGGCAAGCCCACCAAGGGCACCTTGGAAGTCGCCAACCAGAGCGAGGCCCTCACGCGCCTCAAGGAGATGGGTTACTTCCCGACCAAAGTGGTCGAGTCCGACAAGGGCAAAGACAAAGACAAGGACAAAGGCAAAGACAAGGACAAGGGCAAAGATGCAAAAGCCCCCGCCGGAAAGGGTGGTGCGAAAGGAGCCAAGAAGGGTGGCCTGCAAATCAACATCAAGATCCCCGGCATGGGGGGAAAGGTGGGCACCAAGACCCTTTGCAACTTCACCCGCCAGCTCGCCACCCTCGTAGATGCCGGCTTGCCGTTGATGCGGGGATTGATCGTGCTTCAAAAGGGCGAAAAAGACCCCACCCTCCGGGAAATTTTGGGCAAACTTGCGCAAGGCATCGAAGGCGGCAGCACCTTCTCCGAGGCACTGGCCCAGCATCCGAAGGTTTTCAACAAGCTTTTCGTGAACATGGTGAAAGCTGGCGAGCTCGGTGGCGTGCTGGAAGTCACCCTCACCCGTCTGGCCGAATTCGCTGAAAAGGCCGAGAAGATCAAGGGCAAGGTCAAGGCCGCGCTCTTCTATCCCAGTGCCGTCATGACTGTCGCCGTCGGCATCGTCGCACTCCTCATGATCGTCGTCGTGCCCAAGTTCGAGGAAATCTTCAAGGACATGCTCGGCGATCAAGGCCTGCCCGAGTTCACCATGCTGGTCCTTAACATCAGCCGGTTCATCCAGCACAACTTCCTGATGACCGCCGGCATCGTTGCCGCCATTGTCATTTCGTTTAAGCTGTTCCTCCGCACCAAGTTTGGTGCCCGGATGTTTGACAAGTTTTCCCTCAAGATTCCCGTGTTCGGCGAGGTCATCCAAAAGGTGGCCATCTCCCGTTTCACCCGCACCTTGGGAACGCTTATCAGCTCCGGCGTTCCGATCCTCCAGTCGCTAAACATTGTCCGCGAAACCTCGAGCAACATCATGTTTGCCGAGGCCGTGCAGAGCATTCACGACAGCGTCAAGGAAGGTGAAACCATCGTCGGCCCCCTCGAAGCCTCCAAGATTTTCCCGCCCATGGTGGTGTCCATGGTGGACGTCGGTGAGCAGACCGGTGCGTTACCGGAAATGTTGATGAAGGTCGCCGACAACTACGAGGAAGAGGTGGACAACGCCGTCTCCGCCATGACCTCGCTGCTGGAGCCGATTATGATCGTGTTCCTCGCCGTCGTCGTCGGCAGCATCGTCATCGCGATGTTCCTCCCGCTCATCAAGCTGATGGATTCCCTCGGCGGCGGCGACGACGACAAGGGCGGCGGCAAGGGCAAGAAAGGCAAGGATTAAGCCGCTCTTTGCGCAGCTCACGTGCAGGCCCGCCCGCAACGGCGGGCCTGCTCCTTTTTCAGCGCTCCGGCTTGTCTTGGCTGTTGCCGCCCCGTTAGCCTGACGGCATGACGAACAACGAAGCCCTGCAACTCTTTCGCCAGACCGGCGCGCTGCTGGAAGGCCACTTCATCCTCCGCAGCGGCCTGCACAGCCGGCAGTTCTTCCAGTGCGCCCAGGCGCTCCAGCAGATGCCCGTCGTCGAGCAGTTTGGTGCGGCACTCGCGGAGCAGCTCCGTCCACTCGGCGCGGTCACGGTGATTTCGCCGGCCATGGGCGGCCTCGTCATCGGACAGGAAGTCGCCCGCCAGCTCCGGTTGCGCTTCATCTTCGCCGAGAAGGAAGACGGCAAACTCGTCCTCCGGCGCGGCTTCAAGATTGCGCCTGGCGAAAAACTCCTCGTCATCGAGGACGTCGTCACCAAGGGCGGCCGCGTGCAGGAAACCATCGACATCGTCCGCGCCCACCAAGGCGCCGTCGCTGGCGTCGGCATGGTTGTGGACCGCTCCGGCGGTGGCGTGAACCTCGGCGTCCCCACCTTCAGCCTCATCAAGCTGGACGTGGAAACCTTCCCGCCGGACCGGCTCCCGCCCGATCTGGCCGCGTTGCCGGCCACCAAGCCCGGCAGTAAGTAGCGCCGTTGAATTGCAACCACGCGCCGCCCTGCTAGCTTCGCGCGCGTATGGCATTCGATTCCTTCCGCGACTGGATCAACCACCTCGATCGCGCCGGTGAACTGCGCCGTATCACCCGGCCCGTCGCCACCGAGTTGGAGATCACGGAGCTGGCCGATCGCGAAATGAAATCGCCCGGCGGTGGGAAAGCGCTACTCATCGAAAAGCCCACTATCAACGGCGTCATCTCGCCCTTTCCTGTCGCCATCAACACGCTTGGTTCGCACAAGCGCATGGCCATGAGCATGGGCGCGGAATCCGTGGATGAAGTGGCGAACGAACTTGGTGCGCTGATGAAGGCCAAGCCGCCTACCTCGATGCAGGAGGCGATGAAGCTGCTTTCCCTCGCCCTCGACTTGCGTCATGCCAAACCGAAACTCGTCAAAGATGGCGCGTGCAAGGAAGTCATCCACTTGGTCGAGAGTCCAAAGTCGAGAGTCGAGAGTTGGCCGAAAGCGCCCGATTGGCAGAATCCCTCGACCCTCGACCCTCGACCCTCTACTCTAGCTAATCTCCCCATCCTCAAATGCTGGCCTTTGGACGGCGGACGATTCATCACGCTGCCCTGCGTCGTCACCAAGGATCCTGACACCGGCGACCGCAACGTCGGTATGTATCGCATTCAGATTTACGACGACAAAACCACCGGCATGCACTGGCAGTTGCAGAAAGTCGCCGCGCGCCACGGCCGGCGTTACTACGAAAAGGGCGAGCGTATGCCCGTCAGCATATTCATCGGCGGCGACCCGATGTTTCCCTTCGCCGCGACTGCACCGTTGCCCGATGGCTTGGATGAATTTCTCCTCGCCGGTTATCTCCGCAAGAAATCCGTTGAACTCGTCAAGTGCGAGACCAACGACCTCGAAGTTCCTGCCAACGCCGACTTCGTGATCGAAGGCTACGTTGACCCTACCGAGCCGTTGCGCGACGAAGGGCCGTTCGGCGACCACACCGGCTATTACACGTTGCCCGAGCCGTATCCCGTCTTCCACGTCACCGCCATCACGCACCGCAAAGACGCTGTTTATCCCGCCACCATCGTCGGCATCCCGCCGATGGAAGATTTCTACATCGGCGGCGCGTCCGTGAAACTCTTCCTGCCCATCTTCAAGATGAACTTCCCCGAGATCGTGGACATCGCGCTGCCGGCGGAAGGCGTCTTCCACAACCTCGTCTTCGTGAGCATCAAGAAGACCTACCCGATGCAAGCCTACAAAATCATGCACGGCCTCTGGGGCATGGGGCAGATGATGTTCACCAAATACATCATCGTGGTGGACGCCGACGTGAACGTCCACAACACCAGCGAAGTGCTGTTCCAGCTCACCGCCAACACCGATCCGCAGCGCGACAGCATCTTCACCAAAGGCCCGTCCGACGTGCTCGACCACGCCACCAGCGAAATCGCCAGCGGCAGCAAACTGGGCATCGACGCGACGAAGAAAATTCCCGGCGAAGGTTTCAAACGCCCGTGGCCGCCGCTCATCAAGATGGATGAAGCGGTGAAGACACGCGTGGCGAAAATCCCCAGCCTGTAGCAGCGGACGTGAGTCCGCTCAAACTTTGCGATATGCTCACGCGATTGAAACTAACCGAAGAAAGAATGAGCCGACTCACGTCGGCTGCTACAATCGTTGACGTGCTCGACCACGCCACCAGCGAATTCGCCAGCGGCAGCAAGCTCGGCATTGATGCGACGAAGAAATTGCCGGGGGAAGGTTTCAAACGCCCCTGGCCGCCGCTCATCAAGATGGATGAAAGCGTGAAGGCGAAGGTGGAAAAACTGTTTGGTGGCAGGGAGGCGTTAAAAAATCTTTGAATTCAGCTTTGACGGGGAAAACGAGAACCAGCCTTCTCGCATTCAATGAGCAAGCCGTGGAGGCGGCGGATTTCATTTACGATTGGCTGCATTACGAAAATGCTGCCTAGAATTTCAAACTCCCCGGTATTTACAAAATAAGCTCGAAAGAACCGGAGTGGCCCGCGGTCATCGGGGGGCTTAGGTCCAAAATAGTCCGGGATAAATTGCCCAGCGATACAAGTCTTCAGGAAATCATCCAGATACTCATCAAAGTGTTCCATCCTGTTTCTGAGATCCCGAGAACGAAGCGGACTCTGTTCTGTAACAACAAAAGCTTTTCGAAGGATTTCACCCCGCTTGGAGTGCTTTTTGTTCGGGGGCCAAAAGAAACGAGAAATCCCCGCTCCTTGTAGTGCGATGTTTTGCAATTCATCAAGCGCCGGCTGCGGAGGAAAATCAAAGCGGCCTCCCTTATGTTGATTCAGCAAGTCAGAAATGCGAAGAGCTGAACCTAGCGCTGACTCCGTGCAGAAGAGAAGGCTCACGATATAGAAAGCTTCTTGATACCCAAAGATTTCGAAGTCTTGGTCTGGAGATTTAGGATTCACACTGGTCGTTCTATCATCTCTTTCGTCAACGCGATATCCAAGAATCCCAACGGGATTCCGTCCCAAAGCCCAGGGTTGCGAGGCACGCGCTATCCTGGGGCACCGTCCGCAAATCATTTCCAACCGCAACACGGTTGCGGTCATTCTCGTTCGTCTATCCTTGCATCCTTCCGCCGCCCTTTCAGGGCTTGGAACATTTGTGGACGATTGACCCAGGGCGTCGCTCGGTGCTGGCGCACGGCCACCACTCGCTTTGCCCTGGGCTATTGTCTTTCGGGCTTTCAGCCCTGCCAGTCAGCCAGCCGCAGCACGAATGCCGTGACGAGCTTCATGCTGAATCGGCAACGCAAACTGGTCTTGCATCGCTCGCAGCGAAGGCGCGTTTGGCTTCAACTGCGATGGTCCTGCGGACGCCGTCGCGCGCGGTGTGTCAGAGGCGCAGGAGGCAGAGGCCGTAGTTGATTTCGCCGGGTTGGGTGCGGCGGGCGGCGGGGATTTGGTAGAGGGTTTGGCGGCGGTCGGTGCCGTCGCGGGATTCGAGGACGCCGGCGTCGCGCAGGACGCGGAGTTGCTTGGCGGTGAGGTCGCGCTCCAGATTGATGGCGGCGGCGATGTCGCTGACGCTGGCGGCGCGTCCATCGGC
>RFVF01000081.1 GCA_009922615.1 Pseudomonadota bacterium | reverse complement strand
TGTGCCGGATTGGGATCGACCGCCGCCACCACCACGCGCCGAATCCCTGCCGCCAAGATCGCCTCCGTGCAGGGCGGCGTGCGTCCGTGCGTGCAGCATGGCTCCAACGAAACGTAAAGGGTCGCACCCCGCACCCGCTCCCCGCGCTGCGCCGCATCACGCAACGCCGCCACCTCCGCGTGGGGTCCGCCCGCGCGGCGATGCCACCCTTCGCCGATCACCTTGGCCGCGCGCACCAGCACCGCGCCTACCATCGGATTCGGCGATGTGCGGCCTCGCCCGCGCCGCGCCAGTTGCAGCGTGCGCTGGAGATAAATGGCATCCACATCAGCCTTGCTCACACCCGCAAGGCAACCAGCCACCCCGCCCGCCGTCGAGCGTGAATCAAAGTCCCCTCCTTCGCGCGGCGGCAACTGCGCTGGCTATCGTTATTCCATCCTTGGCAAAAACACCGACCCACCAATCCCCCTTGATTGCCAATCCCTCCGCTCCCACCTACGCTGACCCGCAGCGATGCCCGACGACCTCCAAGCTCAATACGACGACGCCATGTTCGCCTTCAGCCAGGGCGACTACGACACCGCCATCTCGGGCCTACGCGCCGTGCTGGCCGCCGACCCCGCACACTTCGACGCCCAGCTCTCCCTCGGCATGGCATATTACCGGAAGAGTGACTTCGCCACTGCCATCGCCGAGGGCCACAAGGCCGAACAGATGCGCCCGCACGAGCAACTCGTCCACACCAACCTCTCCCTCTTCTACATGCGCTCCGGCAACAAAGTGACCGCCGAGCACCACGGCCTCCAAGCCCGCATCGCCTCGTGGAAAGGCAACATGGCCGCCCCGGGCACCACGCCCGCTGCCTCCAGCGACCCCGAACTCGAACTCGCCAAGCCCGCCCCGCAGCCCTTCAAGCTCCCCGAGAAATTCCCCGACCAGCCGTGGAAGAAGCCCAAGCAATGAGCAGGCAATACAACCGACGAATTGAACCCATCCTGAGCATCCTTCGCTAACTTCCCCCAATCGGATCCAGGTGAAACAGCCGACTTCGCCGCTGAAGATTTAACAATTTGGAACTGGTCGCACGCATTGCCGCCAAGCTTAATCAAGGAATTTTCCAGCCGGGCTTGCAACCATCGTAGCCTGCGGGCACAAACTTCTCGAACAACTTCAAACGCACATGGCTGACTCAACTGGCAAACGCGAATACTTCGTCGGCGTGGACCTCGGCGGCACCAAGATTCTCGCCGGCGTCTTCACCCCGCAGCTCAAGTGCATCGGCAAGGTGAAGATGAGCACCAAGCCCGAACGCGGCCCCGATGGCGTGCTCGAACGCGTGGCCCGGTGTGTGCAGGAGGCCGTGGATGAGTGCGACCTGAAGCTCGACCACATCAAGGCGATGGGCATCGGCGCGCCCGGGGCCATCGATCCCGACGAGGGACGGATGATTTTTGCCCCCAACCTCAAATGGGAAAACGTGCCGTTGAAAAAGATGCTGGAGAAGCAGCTCGACGTGCCAGTCTTCGCCGAGAACGACTGCAACGCCTGTGCTCTCGGCGTGTATGAGACAGAGCTCGATCCCAAGCCGCGTTCGATGGTCGGCATCTTTCTCGGCACCGGCATCGGTGGCGGCATCATGCTGGACGGCCGGCCTTTCTCGGGCTTCAACCGCACCGCCGGCGAGATCGGCCACATGGTCCTCGAAGTCAACGGCCCCAAGTGCGGCTGCGGCAACAAGGGCTGCTTCGAGGCGCTCGCCAGCCGCACTGCGCTGTTCCGCAAAATACAAACGGCGGTGAAGGACGGCCAGAAGACCGTGCTCACGGACATGCTTGGCCCGGAGTTGACGGACATGAGGAGCGGTGACCTCCGCAAGGCGCTGCGGCGCGGGGACAAGTTCGTAGAGCAGATCGTCGAGGAGGCCGCCGAATACACAGGCATCGCCGTCGCCAATGTCATCAACCTGATCAACCCTGAAGTGATCGTGCTCGGCGGCGGCGTGATGGACCAACTCGCCGATGACATGATGGCGATCATCATCGAGACGGCGAAAGACTACGCCCTGCCCGGCACAGCCAAGGGCATTGAAATCATTGCCAGCAAGCTCGGCGACGATGCGGGCATCACGGGGGCAGCGGTCTTGGCGAAACGGGAGTCGAAGGAGAAGTGACGAAGTAATTAGTGCTGAGTAATTAGTCTTGTGAGCACTGACCCTGAGCACTTCGCTGCGACTCAGCACGTATCACTAATCACTAATCACCCTTCGGTGCGCCGCGCGGTCATCGACATCGGCACCAACTCCGTGAAACTCCTCGTCGCGGATGTTTCCGCCGACACTGTCGAGCCGGTGTGGGAAGGCAGCGAGCAAACGCGCCTGGGCCGAGGCTTTTACGACGACCATCGGCTTCGCCCTGCGGCCATCGCCGACACCGCACAGGCGGTCACGCACTTCGTCCAAGTAGCCTGTGAGCAAGGTGCGACCAGCGTGCGTGTCATCGCCACCAGCGCCGCGCGTGACGCGGTGAACGCGGGTGAACTTCTCGATTCAGTCCGCTCCGCCAGCGGCCAGACCGTTGAAGTCATCAGCGGCGAACAGGAAGCGGACTGGGCCTTTCAAGGCGTGTTGACCGATGCGGCGCTGCGCGATCAACCCGCGCTGATTCTCGATGTCGGCGGCGGCAGCACGGAGTTCATTTTGGGCCACGCCGGACAGGCGTTGTTTCGCGACAGCTTCAAACTCGGCAGCGTGCGGTTGCTCGAAGCGACGCCGCTTTCCGACCCACCGACGGGCGCTGAACTCGCCGCGACGCGCACGCAACTCCGCGCATTCCTCGACCGCGAAGTCCGACCCCGGATCGCGCCGCACCTCGCCGCCTTGCCGGAAGCCGTGCTGGTCGGGACCGGCGGCACTACGAGCATTCTCGCCCGCATGGAATTGCAACTCGCCGACTATGACCGCGCCCGCATTGAGGCGACGCGGTTCGACGCCGCGCGCGTGCGCTGGCACGTCGAGCAGCTCTGGCGACGGCCGCTGGCGGCGCGGCGCGAATTGCCCGGCCTGCCGCCGGAGCGAGCCGATGTAATCCTCTTCGGTGCCGCCATTTACGAGGCGGTAATCGCTCACTTTGCCATCGACACCCTGCGAGTCAGCACGCGCGGCCTGCGCTTCGCTGCCGTGCGTCATGGACTTTCATCCCCTCTGCACGTAGAGTCACTACATCAACCAACCCAATTATGAAACGCATCCTCTGCCTGACCGTTCTGGTGCTCAGCGCCTCCATCCTGTTCACCGGCTGCGCTCTGCTCGTCGTCGGGGCCGCCGGAGCGGGAGGCGTGGCCTACGTGCGCGGTGAGTTGAAAGTCACCGAGAGCGTCCCGCACGCCACTGCTGTCCGAGCCGCCGCCAAGGCGCTCAGTGATTTGAAAATCTCCGTGCTGAACCAACGGGAAGATGGCCTGACCAGCCTCTTGGAAGCACGCACCTCCGGAGACAAAAAGGTGACGATCAAAACCCGCAGAATCGCGGAGAAATCCACCGAAATCAGCATTCGCGTCGGCTTGGTTGGTGACGAGGGACTATCCCGGCAGATTCACGGCCGGATTCAGGCCAATTTCTAAACACGCGGCCGGATGTCGGATGCGAGCTTCACTGCCTTCGTGCGCGAGCAACTGGCCGCGCTGCCGGAAGTTGAGGTCCGCCGGATGTTCGGTGGTCAGGGAATTTACCTCGGCGACGTCTTCTTCGGCATTCTCTACCAAGGCCGACTCTACTTCAAAACCGATGCCGCCTCCCGGCCGGATTACGAGGCGGCCGACATGGGAGCGTTCCGACCCAACGCCAAACAATGCCTGCCGGCCTACCGCGAAGTGCCGGCCAACGTGCTCGAAGACGCTGCGCAACTGTGTGTCTGGGCGAGACGCGCTGCGCGATGTGGGAAGGAACAAAGCAAACCGAAGAAGCGACGCTAGCTCAGTCCGTTAGGCTCGGCACCGGTGCTCACTTCTTTTTCTTCGGCGGCGGGGGCGGCGCGGGTTTGTTCGCCACGGTGAGCCAGGCGACGCGGCCGTCGTTGATCAATTTGTCCCCCCGCGTGTCGGTGCCGCGCAGACTGAAGCTCGCCGCACGGCTCAGGGGAGGACGCACCTCCGGGGCTGAGAGAATGATTTCAATCGGCACGCTCGCGGCCTTCGCCTCGGCAGACGCAAGCAACTCAAGTTTCACTTCGCCGACCTTGTCACTGATCTCAGGAATCTTCGCCGTCACGCCGTCCGGCAGGCCTTTCACACTCAACACAAGCTTCTCCTTAAAACCTTCGTTGCGCGTGACTGTGACTTTGATTTCGTTCGTCTTGCCGTTCTCCACAAAGAACGCGTGCGTCGGAATGGTGGCCGTGAAATGCGGCGGCGGCGCGACGTGTTCGATGCGGTAGAAATGTTCCGGGCTGCCGTTCCCATACATGTCGCTGATCGCCACGACGAACGTGCCGTCGGCGGGCGCGTTCCAGCCGAGCTTCGGATCGCTGCCGTCGCCACCCTCCTGTTGAACGAGGGAGACGCCGTTGGTGTCCTCCACCCGCAGCCGCGCCGCCAATGGCGAATGCAACTCGGCGGCCCGCACGCGGAAGTTAAACCGCTCGTTCTTCTTCGCCGTGAAGGCAAACCGATCCACATCGCCCGGGCGGCCGATACGTCCGTTGAGCGTCGCCGGGAACGCGACGGGCTGCGCGTTGGTGGGCGTGTCGTTGGGCTCCACTTCGACGATTTCGGTCGCATCGCCCAGCCCCAGCCAGAGCAGGTCGCCGGTCGGGGCGGCGGGGCGGAACAGCAGTTGATCGGCCGCAGGTGCGAGCGTCGCATCCACGGTTTGTGTCGCCGTGGCTTTATCTAAATTCCAACCCTGCAAGGTGACCGGCGACTTCGTGCCGCGCTTCACTCCGGCGGGAAAGGCTGTGCGCGCAAACGGCCCGGTCGTGACCGTGAGGCGATAGACGTAGGCGGCGTTGCCTTTGGCTGACACGTCGGACGCCGGCGGGTGCGCGAAGCCGAGCACTTGCACGACGTAGGTGCCGGTGCGCGGAACCGGCCAGGCGATGAGCGCGTCGAGGTTGTGCGTGTCGTGATTGAAGGCCACGCGCACACCACGTTCATCGAGGAGTTGCAGGACCGGGTCCACGGAACTGCCCAGCCCGTAACAATCCACCGCGGCCACGATCCATTTCCCCTGCTCGGCCGTGATGGCAAAGCTGTCCACATCGCCCGCTTTCTCCAGCCGGCCGTTGATCACCACGGTGGATTTGTCGAGCCGCTGCGCTTTGCGGAAGTCATCGTTCGGCTCGACTTCTATGATCTCCTCGCGTGTGCCGACGACGAAAATTCGTGGCTCCGCTGCGCCGTCCGCGTTGTAGAAGCGCACCAGATGTGGTCCCGGCGGCACGTCCGCGCCGATGCTTGCGGAAAAAACACCGCTGTTCGTCGTGGCTTTGAAAACCAACCCGGCATGATCCGTCCACACGCCGACCGGCAACGGCTCCAGCTTCCCGCCAACCGTGACATTCAGCGACGTGCCCAGCTTGCCGCCCGCCGGAAAGAGAAATTCGGGGACCGGCACGGCGCCCAGCGACGGCAAAGCTCCAAAGCAGAGAAGAAGAACCGCCAGCGACGGCAAAGCACGTAAAGACATCAGCAAACCGACTTGCTCCAGATGCTCCTTAATCAAACCAAGTCCCCGTCACTGCGGCGGTTGAAGGCGGCTTCGTAGAGGCCGACGAAGTCCGCTACCGTGCAACGCCGGGGGTTAAAGTTCACGGTCCATTGCTTCGCTGCTTCATCGGCGAGCTGTTGGATTTTGGCAGGCTCGACGCCGCACTCGGAGAGTGAGCGCGGGAAACCAGCCAGGTTCAGCAGCGATTCGAGGCGCGCGAGGAGGGCTTCGAGGGCGCTGGTCAGGCCGCCCTTCACGGTTGCGAGTTCGGGACCGGAAGCGAGTTCGGCGTAGCACCGAAGGGCATCGGGGTCCGCCGCGTTGAAGCGCACGACGAGTGGGAGCATCATGCCGACAGCCTGTCCGTGGACGATGTTGTAGTGAGCAGTGAGCGGGTTCGCCGCCGAGTGGGCCGCACCGAGCATGGAGTTCTCGATGGCGATGC
This sequence comes from Pseudomonadota bacterium, assembly GCA_009922615.1. Lineage (GTDB taxonomy): Bacteria > Verrucomicrobiota > Verrucomicrobiia > Limisphaerales > SXTU01 > SXTU01. The sequence goes on along the minus strand of RFVF01000081.1, from coordinate 15,064 downwards.
CGGCGTAGGCCGCACCCAGCAGCATCCGCCCGCGCGCGTCGAGGTCTTTGGGATGCTTCAACACCTGCGGCAGGCTGGTGACACAGAGGCGGAAGGCTTCGCGCGAAAACATCTGCGAGAGCGGGTTGCGCTTGGTCGTCACCGCCGTCTCGACCGCATGCGCAATTGCATCAATACCCGTGAACGCCGTGACGCGATGCGGCTGCGAGACGGTGAGCACGGGATCGAGAATCGCGATGCGCGCGGCGGCCTTCGGGTCGAGGCAGGCCATCTTCTGATGCGTCTGCTCATCGGCGATCAACGCGGCCGACTGGCATTCACTACCGGTCCCGGCCGTGGTGGGAATGGCGATCAACGGCAGCATGGGTTTCTTCGCCTTGCCCACGCCCCAGTAATCGTGCATCCGACCGCCGTTGGTGTGGATGAAATTGCAGCCCTTCGCCGTGTCCATCGAGCTGCCGCCACCCAGACCGACCAGCAAATCCACCTGCTCCGCCGCCGCCATGGCCACGCAGTCATCCACGCACTTGGTAGTGGGATTTTCCTTCGCGCGGTCAAAGAGGCTGACGTGCAGACCGGCTTTGGCAAGTGACTCCTGCACGCGCTGCGCGTGGCCGGCCTTGACGATGCCGGGATCGGTGACGAGCAGGACGCGCCGGCCGCCGAGTTCCGCCGCCAGTTCTCCGACGCGATCCACCGAGTTCGCGCCAAACACGAGCCGCGTGCGGGGGACAAAGTCAACCATCCCGGCGGGAGCGAAAACGTGGCCTGCGGAAATCATGTGCGGCTAAAGACTGGCCGAGAATCCCCGCTGTTCAAGAATTTATCCGTTCACCAGGCACGGATGGTGACTTGAACCCGTGCGATTCGCCGTCTAGCCTCCGCGCACTTTATGACCGACCCGCGTTACGCCAAGCTCGCCGACCTCCTCATCAATTACTCCACCGCCATGCAGCCCGGCGAAAACATCCTGCTCGACATGATCGACGTGCCGGACGAGTTCACCGTCGAGCTCATGCGCGCCACCCGCAAGGCCGGCGCCACCCCCATCGTCGAGGTGCGCCACAGCCGCGTCACCCGCGAAGTGCTCAAGGCCACGGATGAAAAACACGCCAAGCTCGTGCATGACATCGAGCTGGCGCGCATGAAGAAAATGGCGGCCTACATCGCGATTCGCGGCGCCCACAACGCGACGGAATCCGCCGACGTGCCGACGGACAAGCTGGCGCTTTACTCCAAGGTGCTCCGCCCCGTGCAGAACTACCGCGTCAACAAAACCAAGTGGTGCGTCCTGCGCTGGCCCACCCCCAGCATGGCGCAGGCGGCCAGCATGAGCACCGAGGCCTTCGAGAATTTCTACTTCGATGTCTGCACGATGAATTACCGCAAGATGGCCAAGGCCATGATCCACTTAGAGCGGCGGATGCAGCAGGCCGACCAGGTCCGCCTCACCGCGCCGGGCACCGACCTCACCTTCAGCATCAAGGGCATCGGCGCGCGCAAGTGCGAGGGTGCCCGCAACATCCCCGACGGCGAGTGTTTCTCGTGCCCGGTCAAGACCAGCGTCAACGGCGCGATCCAGTTCAACACGCCCACACTCTACAGCGGCACCAAGTTCGAGAACATCCGCCTCGAATTCAAAGACGGCAAAATCATCAAGGCCACCGGCTCTAACGAAAAGCGCCTCAACGAAATCCTCGACACCGATGCCGGTGCGCGCTACGTGGGCGAGTTCTCCCTCGGCTTCAACCCCTACATCATGTCGCCCATGTGCGACATCCTCTTCGACGAAAAGATCGCCGGTTCGCTGCACTTCACCCCTGGTCAGGCCTACGAGGACTGCGACAACGGCAACCGCTCCGCCGTCCACTGGGACATGGTGCTCATCCAGCGCAAGGAATGGGGCGGCGGCGACGTGTGGTTCGACGGCGAACTCATCCGCAAGGACGGCCTCTTCGTCCCGAAGGATTTGCAGCCGCTTAACCCGGAGAATTTGAAATAACGACGAACCTCACGTCGCCACGCCGAGCCGGTCGCCCATGCGCGCGTAGAGCTCGCGATGCTCGGCGGTGTGGGCAAGCAGATCGGCGTCCAGCTTCACGCGGCCCGGTTCGAAGAGCGTGATCGTCGAGGAACCGCCGAACTTGAAATAGCCCTTCTCGGCTCCCTTGGCCACGCGCGTGTTCGGCGAAAAGGTGTATGCAAAACTCCCCACGTTCGTCGCGCCTACTTCCAGCATCAGCACGGTGCCGAACTCCGGCGACTCGATGCGGGTGATGGATCGCTTGTTCTCCGTGAAGATGTGGATGTTTTGCCGGAGCGCGATGGGGCTCACCGAATAGAGCCAGCCGTTGATCAAGCGTGGCTCGGTTGCGAGGCCGGCGACGGGAAAATGATAGCGATGATAATCCACCGGACAGAGCCGCGAGAGCACCATCGCACCGCGATGGAATTGCTCGGCAAGCGCGGGGTCGCGCAGCAATTCGGCGAGATCGAACACTTCGCCTTTCACGAAGATTCCCTCGGCCTCCGAAACGTCGGCGAAGCCGAGATGCCGTCCGTCGGCCGGGAACACGGCAGTCTTTACCTCACCGGCGATGGGTCGCGCGGAGGGCTTAAGCTTTCGGTAGAAGAATTCGTTGAACGTGCGAAAGGATTCCGGCGCGTCGGCGAATTCACTGATGTCCACCGCGAAGTCCCGGATGAAGGGCGCGATCTTGGCACGGCTCGCGGGCCGGTCCATGCGCCAGCCATACCATTGTGAGAACCAGGCGCGCTTGGCCACGGCATGCAGCGCGAGCCGACCGGAGAGCGAACCATAAATCCATCGCAGGAAACCCTCGCCGTAGATTTGCTCGGTCTCCACCCGCTGCGTGTAGCGGTTGAAGAAGTGAATGGCGTCGGCGTGCATGAAATGATCTACCCAACTGTCGGGAATGGCGGCTGGCAAGTCGAGTGGGTTTTGTGGTGGTTGCGAACGCCCAAGCCCCGTGCTTATATCGCAGCCGTCCATGAAAACACCGCCCTTGGTCGTGTTCGGGTGTTTGCTGTGCCTGATGGCTACAGCACACACTGCCGCTTCCACCTCCGCGCCCATGGGCTGGACCACCGCGGCGGCGCGCGAAGAACTTCGCCCGAACTTCCGCTGCGAGCCCAAGGGTGGCCCGTCCGGCAAGGGCGCGCTCGTCATCGAGTCAGATGCCCGCGAGGGGTTGAACGGCTGGTGGATGCGCAGCTTCCCCGTGAGCGGCGGTCAGCACTATCGATTCTTCGCGCACCGCAAAGTAACGAACGCGGAGTCGCCCCGCCGGCTCGCAGTCGCCCGCATCTTGTGGCGCGACGCAAACGGCAAACCCGTGACGCACGATGAGCCGTCGTTCGCGTCGTATCGCCCCGGTGACTTCCCGCGTTCCGAGCCGGAACTCCCCACCGACAAGACCACCGACAAGAGTGGCTGGACGGAAGTTTCAGACACCTACCGCGCGCCATCGAAGGCCACGCAAGCCATCGTGGAACTGCATTTCCGCTGGGCTCCGAACGTAAAGGTCGAGTGGGCTGAAGTTTCGCTCACGGCCGTGCCCGCCCCGGCCCCGCGCGTCGTGCGCCTGGCGGCCGCGCATTTCGTCCCGCGCAACACCAAGACCATGGACGAACGGCGGAAAGCCTTTGCGCCACTCATCGAAGCGGCAGCGAAGCAACACGTGGATTTCCTCGTGTTGCCGGAAGTGCTGACCTACGCGGGCGGCAGCACTTATGCCGAGTGCGCGGAACCGATCCCCGGTCCCTCGACGGAGTTCTTCGGCAAGTTGGCAAAGCAGCACAACCTCCACCTCGTCCCCGGACTCATCGAACGTGACGGGCATTTGATCTACAACGTCGCCGTGTTGATCGGCCCGGACGGAAACCTCATCGGCAAATATCGCAAAGTCTGCCTGCCGCGCGGCGAGATCGAGGGCGGCATTCAGCCGGGCCACGAGTATCCGGTCTTCGACACGAAGCTCGGCAAAGTCGGAATGATGGTCTGCTACGACGGTTTTTTTCCGGAGGTTGCGCGCGAGTTGAGCAACCGTGGCGCAGAGGTCATCGCGTGGCCCGTGATGGGTTGCAACCCGCTGCTCGGCGCGGCACGTGCGTGCGAAAACCACGTCTATGTCGTCAGCAGCACGCACACGGACGCGGCTGCCAACTGGATGATCTCCGCCGTCTATGGCCACGACGGCAAGCCGCTCGCGCAGGCGAAGGACTGGGGCACGCTCGCCATTGCCGAGGTGGACCTAAACAAACGGCTGCTCTGGCAAAGCCTCGGCGATTTCAAAGCGGAGATCCCGCGACATCGCCCGGCGGATCCATTGCCGACGCCGAAGTGATTTTTCCTCCTCATGCAATGTCGATTACGATTCGTCCCTACCAGCCCGCTGACCTGCCGGTGATGCAGACTATCACCCTCGCGTCGTTTCCCGGCATCTCGCTGGATCAAACCATCGAGGAAAAGTTCGGCGAACAGAACGGTCACGACTGGCGCTGGCGCAAGGCCCGGCACATCGAGCTGGAAACCACGGCGAACCCCGCCGGTGCATTCGTCGCCGAGGAGGCCGGGCGCGTCATCGCCTACGTCACCACGACGCTGGACCGCATGGCGGGCAGCGGCCGCATCGCGAACCTCGCGGTCGTGGCCGAACTGCGCGGACGCGGCGTGGGCCGGCAGTTGATCCAACACGCGCTGGTCTGGTTCCGAGCACAAGGCTTGAGCTACGCGCTCATCGAGTCCATGTCACACAACGAAGTTGGGCGCGGGCTTTACACCTCCGTTGGTTTTCAGGAGATCGGCCAACTGGTGCATTACGCGATGAAACTATGAACGCAGCGCTCTTGAATCGCCGTCGCTTTCTTCACCAAGCCGGGCTGGCCGCGCTGGCAACCTCCACGTTCGCCGCAGATGCCATACCGCTCGGCGCGAACGTCTCGCTCAAGGGCCGCCGCCCGTTCCCGGATGACAACCCGTGGAACCGCGACATCTCGCAAGACCCCGTGGACCCGAACTCCGACGCGATCATCGCCAGCATCGGGCCGGCGAAAAGCCTGCACCCGGACTTCGGCACCGTGTATCAGGGCGCGCCCAGCGGCATTCCCTACATCGTTGTGGACAGCCAACAGCCGCGCGTGCCCGTCGCGTTTCAGTATGCCGACGAGAGTGATCCCGGGCCGTATCCGATTCCACCCAACGCTCCGATCGAAGGCGGGCCGGGCTCGAAAGGTGACCGTCACGTGCTCGTGATCGAGCGCGATACCTGGAAACTCTACGAGACGTTTTCCTCCTACCCGCAGGACGGAGGCAAAGCCTGGAAGGCCGGCTCCGGCGCCACGTTTGACTTGAACTCAAACAAGCTCCGTCCCGCTGGGTGGACTTCAGCCGACGCCGCCGGGCTGCCGATCTTTCCCGGTCTCGTGCGTTACGATGAGGTGATGGAGCAAAAGGCGATTCGGCACGCACTGCGTTTCACCGTGGTGAAATCGCGCCGGGCCTATCTGCCGCCCGCCACACACTTCGCCAGCCGGCACACCGATGCGAACCTGCCGCCGATGGGCATGCGCGTGCGGCTGAAGGCCTCGGTGGATATCTCGAAGTATGCGCCGCCGGTGCAGGTGATCCTCAGGGCGTTGAAGCGCTACGGAATGATCGTGGCGGACAACGGCGGCGACTGGTTCCTCAGCGGCGCGCCGGACCCGCGCTGGAACGACGAAGAAATTCACACGATGAAGCGCATCAAAGGCCGCGACTTCGAAGTGGTGAAAATGAACGGACTGGTGACGCGCTGATGGCCGCCCCAAGGCCGCCTCAGTAAGTCACGAGGGACTTGACCGGATAGCCCTTGAGTTTGCTGCGGCCGGCGAGGAATTTCAGTTCGATGAGGAAGTGAATTTCGAGAATTTGAGCGCCGATTTTCTCGAGCAACTGCACGGCGGCCGACGCCGTGCCACCAGTGGCGAGGAGGTCGTCCACGAGAAGCACGCGTTCGCCGGGCTTCACAGCGTCAACGTGGATGGCCACGGTATTGGAGCCGTATTCGAGGTCGTAGCTCTGCTCGTGAGTGGCGTAGGGAAGTTTGCCCTTCTTGCGCACCGGGACGAAGCCCGCACCCAGCCGCACGGCGACGGCCGAGGCAAAGATGAAGCCGCGTGCATCGATGCCCACCACCGCATCAACATCGCCGGGTTTGTAATTGGCACACAGCAAGTCAATCGTCCCGGCAAACAACCGGCCATCGGCGAGCACCGGGGTGATGTCCTTGAACTGGATGCCAGGCTTCGGAAAGTCAGGCACATTGCGAATGGCGGCAGCGATGTCCTGGGGAGTAACTCTGGCTTGGCTCATAGATATCAAACCGTCTGGGCTTCCCGACGCTCGATGAGGCGGCGCAGTTTGCGCAAGGTCAGCATCTGAATCTGGCGGACGCGCTCGCGGGTGACACCGAACTTCTGACCGACCTCCTCCAACGTGCGTTCGTTGCCCCCATCGAGGCCGAAACGGAAGGTGAGAATGGAGGCTTCGCGCGGCGGCAGCGCCTTGACCAAATCGCGCAACATACCGTTGACCGATTTTTCCTCCAGTTGTTCGTAAGGCGTCTCGGCGTGCTCGTCTTCAATGATGTCGCCGAACAGGTGAGAGTCGCCCTCGGTGCCTACTGGAGCATCCAAGGACGCCGGCCGGATGGCGGCGGTGCGCATCTGAGCGACGCGGCCGGCTGTCAGGCCCAATTCCTCGGCCAGCTCTTCGTCAGTCGCCTCCCGTCCGAATACCTCCTGCAACTTCATCGCGACGCGCCGCATGTGGGAAATCTTGTCCACCAGATGCACCGGCAGCCGGATGAGTTTGCTCTGATTGCCTAGGGCGCGCTTGATGCTCTGTTTGATCCACCAGGCTCCGTAGGTTGAGAATTTATTGCCCCGGCTGGGATCGAAGCGCTCAACGGCCTTCATCAGCCCGATGTTGCCTTCATTGATGAGGTCGAGCAGCGGAAGTCCAAGCCAGTCGTAATCACGGGCGATTTTCACCACGAGCCGGAGGTTGGCCTTGATCATCAACTCGCGGGCCGCCTTGTCTCCCCGTTGAATGCGCTCGGCCAGTTCAATCTCCTGCTCGGCGGTCAGCAGCGGGACCTCTCCAATCTCGCGCAGATAAATTTTGATGGCGCTGTCACCATCGTAGGGCAGCCGGGCGAGCTCCGCGGCCTCGGTGGGTGTCAGCGTCGGCGCGGCAGGCGGGATCACAACGGCCGGGGCGGTCTCGGAAGCAACTGCGTTTGGGCTCGGGTTGGACGCGGCGATGGAACGACGCACTGGCTTGGCCTCCGGTGGACGGGCCACCTTGCGCGCAGCGGGAACACGCGATTTCGCACCCTTCGCTTTTGTCTTACGCACGGCCATGTTGGACGACGAGAATTCGTCAGCGGCAGCGTTGGCAGCAAGACAAATTCCCCACGCGGGCGCTCACCGGCCCAAACTCTCCAGATGAGCGATGCGCTCCTCCAACGGCGGGTGCGTAGAGAAGATCGCCATGAGGCCCCCGGACTTGCCGGAAATCTTCAAGGCCTCGAAGCCCATGCTGTTCGTGCCCGCCGCCTCCAAGTTCAGCGGTTGCTCATGGAGCCGTTGCAGCCCCCGCAACGCCCCGATCATGCGATCCTTGCCCGCCAGCAGCATCCCGCCGGCATCGGCGTGGAATTCCCGGCGCCGCGAAAACCAGCACACCACGATGTAACCGAGCAACCCAAACACAAACTCGAACAGGTGAATGAAAATGCTCTGGATGATGTAGTCCATGAAACTGGGGCCGCGGTCATCGTCGTCCTTTCGGCCACCGAGCGCCTGCGCCACGATAAAACCGAGCACGTGCGACAGGAAGAACACGAAGGCGTTGATGACCCCTTGCACCAGCGTCATCGTGACCATGTCGCCATTGGCGATGTGCGCAACTTCGTGGGCGATGACGCCCTCAGCCTCCGCACGGTTCATCTGCTGGAGCAAGCCGGTGGAAACCGCGACGAGCGAACGGGACTTGCTGGGCCCGGTAGCAAAGGCATTCACCTCCGGGGAATCGTAAATGCCAACCTCCGGCATCGCCGGCAGTCCCGCCCGTTGCGCGAAGCCGTGCACCATCTGAACCAGCGTGCGCAACTCGGGATTGGCGGTGTCCGGGTCAATTACCTGCACCCCCATGAAGGCTTTCGCCATCCAGCGGGAAATGGCCAAGGTGATGAACGCCCCGCCCATGCCGATGACCAGGGCGAGCCCTGCCATGAGGATCAGCCAGTTGCCGCCGCCCCGCCGTCCGCCGAGCTGGGGGAAAAAGTGCAGGATCAGACCGACGACAATCGAGAGCGTGATCACCACCAGGATGTTCACGACCGCGAAGAGGAGGAAGCGCTTGCCGAGTTGCAGGAAGTTTTTCATGTCTGGTTCGATTGTTCAGTTGCCAGCCGTCACGCGTTGATTGGACCCGTCTGACTACGACGCGTTCATTTCAGCCGGAGACGTGCCAGCCACCAAGTGGAATACCGGCGGCGGATTTATAGGCGATTCAAGGCTGAACGCAACTGACGACTCGGAAAAGCCGTCCCAAGCGATACCAGTGACTGGGGAATCTGGACCGAATGTGACTCGCAAATCCCTGCGATATTCTTCCCTGACCTAGGCGCTGGGAGTTGCGAGACGTTCGTGGCTCAACGTGCCATTAAGACGGCTTGAAAGCCGGTTAGTTCGTTACCGCAGGCAGGCTCACGAAGAAGGTGCTGCTCTTGCCGACCTCAGACTCCACCCAAATCTTCCCGCCCTGCCGCTCCAAGATGCGCTGGGCAATAGTCAACCCCAGGCCCTCGCCAGTGCCGTGCGAGGGGTTAAGCCGGTGGAAGATCTCGAACACCTTGGGCTGGTGAATGGGCGCGATGCCAATGCCGTTGTCCGTCACAGCGAAAATGACGTTGGCTCCCAACACCCGGCCCGTGACAGAGATGCGCCCCGGCCGGGCGGGATCAAGATACTTCACCGCATTGTCGAGCAGGTTGCTAAAGACTTGATTGATCTGCGTAGCGTCGCCCACGCAATCGGGCAACTCGCCGATGTTCAGTTGTGCGCCAGCCTGCTGGAGCTGAAACTCCATCGCCTGAGCTATCTGCGCGAGCATCGGGTTCATCGACAGTCGCTCCAATCGAAGGGCCGCCCGCCCGAGGCGCGAGAAGCGCAGGAAACCGGAGAGCAACGCATCAATCTTGGTTACCCCGGCTTCAATGAATGAGAGGGACTCGGGGATGTCTTGAAGCAGTGATTCCTGCAGTTCGCACTTCGGAACCGTCGCGCCGGGGGCTTCCGCCAATTTGGCCCGTAGCCCCTCACACGTCCGCGCCAGCTCCTTGCTGAATCCCTGGATATTAACAAGTGGCGAGCGCAAATCGTGGGAAGCTACATACACAATGGCTTCCAACTCCTTGTTCTTCTCCGCGAGCGACTGGGCCAGTTCGGCCAGCTTTAGCTCATCGCGCTTGCGTTCCGTGATGTCGGTGCGGATGGCGATGTATTGGCAGGGTTTGCCGTCCGCCCCGAGGAACGGGAAGATCGTCGTGTCCACCCAGTAAATCGTGCCGTCCTTCGCGCGGTTGCACAGCTCGCCTTTCCAGACGCGACCCTGCCGGATGGTTTCCCAAAGCTGGCGGAAGAATTCCTTGGAATGATAGCCCGAGTTGATGAGGCGATGGTCCTGCCCCAGTAATTCATCTCGGCTGTATTTGGACAGCTCGCAAAACTTGTCGTTGGCGTGCGTGATGAGCCCGCGGGCGTCGGTGATCGCGACGATAGAATGAGCATCGAGGGCGGCCTTGAGGTCGCGCAACTCCCTGACTGTGGCCTCGGCGGCAACATCAGCCCGGGCATCCAGCGCCTGCAAGCGGCTGCTCAGTTGAGCCTTGGTCATGCGGCCGTAATCGAACATGCGGCGAGGATACGGGGCCGCACCCGGCAAGCACGCCTAAAGCTCCGCACTGCTCCGAGTAGTGCGGCGCGACCGGCGGCCGGACGCGGCAGTGGCCTCGACTTGGAGAGCTTGGCGCAAACGCGCTTCCGCTTTCAGCCAGTGTTCGAGGTCGCGACCTTCGGGCCGCCCTTCCTCCACCCAGATGGTCATGGCACACAACGCAATTTCGTCATGCGACGGCTCGCGTGCTTGCGGGGCGTTGGTGCGGCGGGTTTGGACTTTTGTTTTGGCCTTTGCACTCATGTTGGTTCCTCTTGGTTTTCCGATGGAATTCAGGCCGCCGCCGGCAGATGCATGCGATAGAGCGTGGGGGATTGCCCGGCTAGCTTCTTGAAGATGCGGTTGAAGTGCGTCAGCGACTGGAAGCCAACCTCGTAGGCGATCTCGCTGATGCGCAGGTTCGGGTTAAGCAACAGGTTCTTCGCCTTCTCGATGCGGATGCGCGAGAGGTAGTCGGTGAAGTTGATGCCGGTGGATTTCTTGAACATCTTGCAGAAGTAGAACGTGCTCGTGTTTACCGCCTTGGCGACCGTGCCCAACGAGAGGTCTTCCTTGTGATGCTCCTCGATGAACTGCTTGGCCCGCGTGATCATCGGCGGCTCGGCGTTGGCATTCCGCACCATGATCTGGTTGCTGACCATGCCCAGGTGATCGGCAAAAATGTGAAGCAGGTTTACCGCTGCCTCGTGGCGTTTGGCCGTCAGGATAGGGGTGTTGAAATACGCCTCGCGCATTTGCTCACGGCTGGCCGTCACGCCGCCTTCCTGCGCTAGCTTGGCCGTTCGGTCGAACTGTGCCTCTGTGGGTTTGCGCCGGAAAACCTGGCCGGTCTGAAGATAACCAATCGTTTTGTCCCCGGTGCGAACCGGCACAGCGGAATCACACAGGCCGAACGCGCACGTGACCGACGCCGGACACGTGCGGGCTGCGTCAGCGAGCTGCTGCTGCGTTTGCAGGCACGCGGCGCATGTGCGGCTGCGCTCTGCCATCAGCGCGCAAAATGGGTTTTCGTTGCGGCGGCCGTGATGCGGCAATTGCCAGCTCTCCACCGGGCGCAAGTTGACCGGCAGCCCCGTGGTCTCGTTGAAGGCTCGCTCGTAGTCCTGATAAACCTGCGAGTGTGCCAGCGTGTTGATGATATGATTGCTGTCTTCGTGGGTGTTCATGGCGTTTCGGGGATGGGTTGCGTGAGGCAGACCCGGACGGCCAGCCGCGCGTTTCTTGTTGCGCCGCTCAACTTATCTTGTCGTTCCGATCTTGCCTTCACGGTGCCAAGTTAGGAGCGGCGGCCGTGGAACACCATTGGGACAACCCCTAAGCCAGCAGGGTGGGACCAGCCTAGGCTGGCTAAGGGATACGCCTAGTTTGGCGCAGTCCCCTCGGCCATCACCAACACCTGCAACGGGATTCGCGCCATCATCGTGCCGTCGAGCGTGATGTCGATCGAGTATTGGCCCGGCTTGGTGAAGCGCATCCCCTGCAAGTTGAACACCAGATTCACCGAGGCAAAGAACTGGTTCTCCGGCAGCCGGATGTCGATCGGGGCCTCGATCTTCGGCAGCAGGTTCTGCCCGTCATCGTCGATGAGATTCACCCGCAACACGTGCTTCCCCTCGTCCGTGTCGCGGAACACGATCCGCAACGCAACGGAACAAAACGGATGCTGCGCGGGAAACTGCCGCACCAAGATCGTGTCAAACGCGCCGATCAAGCAGAGCTTGCCGCCGTAATCTGCCGCCGAGTCGCACAGGCTCGCAATTTGGACGTCCATGCCCCGACTATCCCGCGCATCGCCCGCTTGGCGAGTAGATTTTCCTCGACGTTCCCCTGCCCTCCCGCGCGAAGCTCGCCGGCATGTTGTGGAATGCTTTGCGCCGCATCAGCCTCACCCAATGGATTCTCATCTCCATGGTGCTGGGCATCTTCATCGGCTGGGCTTTCCCCGAGACCACTCCCGCCGGCGACCCCGCGTATCCCGAACTCGCACGCAACCTCAAGGTCATCTCCAAGCTCTTCCTCAACCTCATCAAGTGCATCATCGTCCCCATCCTTGTCGGCACGCTCATCATTGGCATCGCCGGGCACAGCGATGACCTCAAGGCCGTCGGCCGCCTCGCGTTCAAGTCCTTCATTTACTTCGAGGTCGTCACCACGGCGGCCCTGTTCATCGGGCTGGCGGCGGTGAACCTCACCAAGCCCGGCGTTGGCGTCCTGCTCCCGCCCTCGGCGGACACGGGCAAGGAATTCGCCGCGAAGACCCAAACCACTCAGGAAATGATCGAGCACATCGCGCCCAAGAGCTTCTTCGAGAGCGCGGCCAACAACGATGTCCTCCAAGTCGTCGTCTTCACCATCCTCTTCGCCCTCGCCCTCGCGCAAGTGAAGGGCAAGCCCAAGGAAACAATGCTCAACTTCTTCGAGGGTCTGAGCGAAGTCATGTTCAAGTTCACCGGCCTCGTGATGATGTGTGCGCCGTTCGGCATCGGTGCGGCAATGGCCGTGACCGTCGGGCACAGCGGCCTGGCCGTGCTCAAGAACTTGGGGATGCTCGTGCTCACTCTCTACGGCGCGCTCGTCGTGTTCTGTCTCGTCGTGCTCGTGCCCATCGCGCTCTGGGCGCGCATCCCCTTGCTGAAATTCCTCCGCGCCGTGAAGGAGCCGGCGCTCATCGCCTTTTCCACCACGTCCTCCGACGCCGCGCTGCCCGACGCCCTCAAGCGCATGACCGAGTTCGGCGTGCCCCGGCGCATCGTCTCCTTCGTGCTGCCCACGGGCTACTCGTTCAATCTCGACGGCAGCACGCTCTACCTCGCCATCGCGTCGGTTTTCGTCGCGCAGGCGGCGGGAGTGGAAATGTCCTTCGGCCAGCAGCTCCTGATGATGCTCACGCTCATGCTCACCACCAAGGGCATCGCCGCCGTGCCGCGCGCGTCGCTGGTCATCCTGTCCGGCACGCTTGCGAGCTTCGGCCTGCCGCTAGAAGGCGTCGCCATAATACTGGGCGTGGACGAGCTGATGGACATGGCGCGCACCACGGTGAACCTCGTCGGCAACTGCCTCGCCTCCGCCGTCATGGCCCGGTGGGAAGGGGAGCTGAAGACGGAAGACCAGACGGTGACGAGTCTCTGACGGGGCGGTGGTAGGGCCGCGTTGCTGCGCGGCCTCTGACTACGGCTTGACGAGACGGTAGAATTTCTGCAATCCGGACATGGGAAAGCCGATGCTGATGAAACCACCGTTGGTTTGGAACGTGCCAGTCACGTTGTTCCAGATGATGGTAGGTGTAAAACTCAATGTCGATTCAACCCGATAGCCTGTCGCAGAGTCCGGCCAAAATAAGGTCAAGGTGGTGCCCGTTGAGGTGGTGGTGATGGTGGGGGCAACGGCCGTCGATGTATCCGTTGATACTCCGAAAAGATATGCAGCTCCAGCAGACGGCACCCCGGGACTGTCAAGCGGCGCACCGACGAGCAACTCGCCACTCTCAGTTGCCGCTACCGATGCACCAAACCGATCAAGTATCGAAGGTGTGGGATTCGTGATTGTAGCGATCAAAGCCCCGTTTGTGCCGAAAAGATACGCCGCGCCGGCGTGAGCCGCTCCTGTGTTGTCTCCATTTGCGCCGATAAGAATGCGGCCGCTCCCTGCGGACGCAACTGCAGATCCGAAGCTGTCACCGAACTCCGGCGTGGGATTGGAATAAGTGACGATCAATGTCCCGTTCGTGTCGAAGAGGTAGGCCACTCCGGTATCAGCTGGCCCCAAGTCAGCACCCGGTGCCCCGATAAGCACTCGGTCGGTTCCGACCGCTGATACTGCATAGCCAAACTGATCGCCACTCGCAGGGCTGGGGTTGGTGAAGGTCATCAAAAGCGTGCCGTTGGTGTTAAACAGATACGCCGCCCCTGTCTGTGATGCTCCCAAATTATCCCCGTGGGCACCAATGAGCACTCGGTCAGGCCCTACCGCCGCCACAGAATAGCCAAAATAGCCGCTACCCGACGGATTCGGACTGGTGAAAGTGGTCAATAGCGCGCCATTCGTGCTAAACAGATAGGCCGCGCCTGCGTCAACCGCTCCAATGTCGTCATCATATGCTCCGATCAGCACATGGCCACTCCCAACGGGTGCCAAAGATGCCCCAAATCGGTCATAATCCGCAGGGGTTGGGTTCGTAAAAGTCGTCACCAGCACGCCGTTGGTCGAAAAAAGAAACGCTGCTCCGGCAGTAAGCCCGCCCGCTTTGTTTTGGTCTGCGCCAATGACCACATGCCCGCTTCCGACAGTTGCCACTGCGATGCCGAAACTGTCGAACGCTACAGGCGTGGGCTTACTAAACGTCGTCAGTAGTGTTCCATTCGTCTTGAAAAGATAGGCCCGCCCGGCAAACAGCGCGTCTGAACTGTCCTGTGCTGATCCTATCAACACACGGTCAACCCCAACCCCGGTCAGCGTCGTGCCTAAATAACCATTGGCCACCGGAGTCGGTTTGGCGAAGGTCGTAAGCAGAGTGGGAGGAACAACCGTGCCACCAGAGGCCGCGTTCAGCGGTAATACCACCGGCACCAGCCACAACAGGCAGAGCGCCATCAGACAAGTTGTTTGTTTGAACCTGATGGGAGAGAACATTGCCATGTGCTACCCCGTCACCGCAATGCTGCTCGCATCGCTCCACTGGCCGAAGACTTGGTCGCCGTCGAGGTAGATGGCGCGGTATTTCCAGAGGACGGTCGCGCCGGGGGCGGGGCTGGCGGGGTCATCGTAGTGCGGCTTGGTGTCGATGTCGAGGAAGGTCCATGTCCCGCTGCCCCGGTCCACCTCGATGCGGATGCCGGTAAAGCCCAGTTTCTTCCACTGGAGCTGCACTTTTCCCCCGGTGATGAGCACGAGTTTGATTTCCGGTTTGGTGGTAGCGGGGTCGGGCGCAGCTTGTTCGGCTCCGATCACGCCGAGGTCTTGGCCGATGGTCGCGGTTTAGCCGGAGCGGGTCTTGAGGTTCTTGATGAAGTTGGTGAGGCGCTTGAAGGCTCCGGGGACGAC
>RFVF01000009.1 GCA_009922615.1 Pseudomonadota bacterium | reverse complement strand
CCTGTTTGTTCTGGGCTCGCTGACCGGCGTGCCCATGAAGGAGATCAATCGAGAGATCTGGCAGTTTTGCATTCCCTTGACCATCGTGATGTTTCTGCTGATCTTCTTCCCCCAGATCACGCTTTGGCTGCCCCATGCCTTTGGCTACAAGTAAGCCCTCGCCCGGCTGGACGGCTTTTGTCACTGGCGCGGCGCAAGGCATAGGGCTGGCCCTCGGTGCCTTGGCGCGCGGTTTCATTTGCGAGGCAGCCCGATTCGTGGTGGTGACGGACGCGGAGATCTTCGGACGCTACAAAGTCCAGCGGCCGCGACGCATGAAATCGCCGCACGCACTCGCCGCCCGCTCGGCGATGGACATCGATTTCAGCGAGCTGGAGGAAGGCGACTACGTGGTGCATCTCCAGCACGGCATCGGACGCTTCAAGGGCTTGAAGTTGCTCCCCACCGGCAAGCCCGGACGCGAGCGGCATCACTTGGAAGCGGAGACGCTGCGGCCGAGGGGGAATTGCGAAAGGGGAATGGCGAATGGCGAATTGTCGGCCGACAGCCCCAGTGCGAATTCAAGGGCCGCCGGTCCATCAGCAAGGGTTGAATCCTCCGTCGGTAACCCCCCCGCCAATTCGCCATTCGCCATTCGCCATTCGCCATTCATCCCCCGCCCCGAGGAAGGCATCGAGTGCCTCGTGTTGGAATACGCGCCCTCGGATACCGACCGCGAGCCGCCCCGGCTGTATGTCCCCATCACCGAGGCACACCTCGTCAGCAAATATGTGGGCGCGGGCAAGGTGCGGCCACCGCTCAACACCCTCGGCGGGAAGCGTTGGGAGAAAACCAAACAGCAAGCCGAGCGCGCCGTGCGCGATGTCGCGGCGGACTTGCTCAAGATTCAAGCCCAGCGGGCCACGCAACCTGGCCACGCATTCGGCCCGGACACGCCGTGGCAACGCGAGTTCGAGAGTTCGTTTCTCTACGAGGAAACGGCGGACCAACTCCGCGCGATCACGGAGGCCAAGCACGACTTGGAAATCCCCAAGCCCATGGACCGGCTCGTCTGCGGCGACGTGGGTTTCGGCAAGACTGAGGTGGCGATCCGCGCGGCGTTCAAGGCAGTGATGGGCGGCAAACAAGTGGCGCTCCTCGTGCCCACAACGGTTTTGGCGCAGCAGCATTACAACACCTTCCGCGAGCGCATGGCCGACTACCCCGTGCGCGTGGAGTTGCTCTCGCGCTATCGCACCCGCAAGGAGCAGCTCAAGGTCGTGGAGCAGCTCGCGGCAGGCGCGGTGGACATCGTGGTGGGCACGCACCGGCTCGTGCAGAGCGATGTCACGTTCAAGGACTTGGGGCTGGTGATCATTGATGAGGAGCAGCGCTTCGGCGTGCTGCACAAGGAGAAGTTCAAGCTCCTCCGCACGCACGTGGATGTGCTCACGCTCTCGGCCACGCCCATCCCACGCACGTTGTATCTCGCGCTCACCGGCGCGCGGGACATGAGCACCATCGCCACGCCGCCGCAGGATCGCTTGCCCGTCGAGACGATCGTGGAGCATTACGACGAACGGATCATCCGGGACGCGATCCGCCGGGAGCTGGAGCGCGGCGGCCAGGTGTTCTTCCTGCACAACCGCGTGACAACCATCGAGGTGATGCGGTCGAAGTTGCAAACCCTCGTGCCGAACGCGCGCATCGTCGTGGGCCACGGCCAGATGAGCGGGGACGAGCTCGAGGACGTGATGACGAAGTTTGTCAACGGCGAGGCGGACGTGCTGCTGTCCACGACGATCATCGAGAGCGGGTTGGATATCCCCAACGCGAACACGATCATCATTGATCGCGCGGACCGGTTTGGGTTGAGCCAGTTGTATCAGTTGCGCGGGCGCGTGGGGCGCTACAAGCACCAGGCGTTTGCCTACCTCCTCCTGCCGCGCCACGCACGCCTGCTCACGGATGTCCGCAAGCGCATGAGCGCGATCAAACAATACGCGCAGTTGGGCAGCGGGTTTAAGATCGCGATGCGGGACTTGGAGATTCGCGGCGCGGGGAACTTGTTGGGCGCGCAACAGAGCGGGCACATCACGGCGGTGGGCTTCGAGCTCTACTGCACGTTGCTGAAACAAAGCGTGGCGACGTTGAAGGGGGAGAAAACGAAGCAACGCACGAACGCGGCGCTGCGGCTGGACTTCCTGAAGCTCCACGCGGTGGAAGAGGCACCGGAGGCGGAATCACCGTCGACGCAAGCGCGGGCGGCGCAGACTCGGACGAAGATTTCCGTGCCACGTGACTCGGACGTGTGGGTGCAACCGTCGCGGGCGAGGGAGGAAGAATTCGCCAGTCGCAATTCACAATTCGCCATTCCCCAGGCTGGCGCGTTCCTGCCGCCCGCCTACATTCCCGAACCGCAGCACCGCATCGAGGCGTATCGCAAGCTGGCGCAGGCGGAGACCAAGGCAGCGGTGGACGCGCTGGGCAAGGAGTTGCGGGACCGCTATGGCAAGTGGCCCAAGCCCGTGGAATTGCTGCTGGTGGCAACGGAATTGCGACTGCTTGCCGGTGAACGCGGACTGGATGCCATCGAGACGAAGGGCGACAAGGTGATGCTCCACCGGCGCGGGGATTTCATCCAGCTCGGCGGCAAGTTCCCGCGCCTGACCAAGACCGAGCCGCTCGCGGTGCTGAAGGAGATCAAGAAGCTGCTGCTGTCGCTGTAGGTGGGTGCCGCTCGGATGCCCAAGTCCGCAGTCGTATCTGAACTGGGGTTTATGGATTTTCCATCCGGCCATGCACGGCCAAGGAGAGGGCGTAGGGGGAACGATTTTGGGTTGGACATTGAGGGGTTGCGCGGAATCATCTGCGCCGTTCAGCGGCTCCGGTTAATCATGCGCACGCCCCGAGTTTTGATCGTCGAGGACAGCCCCGAAATGGCCGACCTACTGGCCATCTGCCTTCAGACCGACACCGTCGAGTCGGACATCGCCGGGGACGGGCGCAAGGCGCTCGAGCTCGCGCAGAGCCGGGCCTACGATCTCGTGCTGCTCGACCTCGGGCTGCCGGACATGGACGGCCTCGACGTGCTGGCCGCGCTCAAGACCGATCCCACGCGCAAGCACATCCCCGTCATAGTCATCACGGGGCGCGAACGCACGGAGGACAAGCTGCGCGCGTTCAACCTGGGCGCGGTGGACTACGTCAACAAGCCGTTCAATTTCCTCGAAGTCCAGGCCCGCATCCTCGCCACGCTCAAGCGCAAGTCCGCGGCGGACGACGCCGAACAGGCCGTTGCACACGAGCGCCAGCGCACGCACGAGGAAATGCTGCGCATCAGCCGCGCCGTGGATGCCGCCGGCGATGCGGTGGTCATCCTCAACCCCGAGGGCCACGTGACCTATGTGAACGAGGCGAGCACGGATTTCTTCGGCCTGTCCACTGTCGAGCTGCAAGTGTCCGAACGGCTGCGGCGGCTCTTCAACCGGACCGAGCTGTGGGATGAGATCTGGCGCACCTGTGAGGAGGGCGGGGCCTGGAGCGGTGAAGTGGAAATGCACGCCGCGGGTGAACGGCTGGCCCCGACACTTTGCCGGGCGGACGCCATTTGTGACGAACGGCGAGCTTTTTTGGGAGTGGTGCTGATCTTCACGGACATCACACAGCGCAAGCGGTTGGAGGAGGATTTGCTCTATCTCGCCAACCACGACCCGCTCACCGGCTTGCACAACCGCCGATTTTTCCTCGAGCTGTTGCAGAGCGTCGTGGGTCGGGCCGCACGCGGCACGCATAGTTACCTGCTCTATCTCGACCTCGATAACTTCAAGGTCGTGAACAACTCGCTCGACCATCAGGCCGGCGACCGGCTGTTGGTGGACATCGCGCGCACGCTGCGCAACCAACTCCGCCCTGGCGACGAACTCGCGCGGCTGGGCGGCGATGAATTTACCATCCTGCTCAACGGCGCGGACGAGGCGACCGCCACGCAGTTTGCGCGGATGCTGGTGCAGACGCTCGATGAGTCACGCTTCAAGGAAGGCGGCCGGACCTTTTGCTGCACCGCCAGCATCGGGCTGGCGCGCATCGATGGCGCGGTCACGGCTGAAGATGCTTTGTCGCACGCCGATTCCGCCTGTTACTACGTGAAGACTCACGGGCGCAACGGACTGGAGGTATTCCGCCCCGATAACCAGGCCATCGCCCAACTTAGCACCGAGGCCGGCTGGTCCATCCGCATCAAGGACGCTCTGCGCGATCGACGCATGGAGATGTGGCTGCAGCCGATCCTCCCGCTGCGCGCCGATGGCCGGGCGTATTTTGAGGCGCTGGTCCGCCTGCGGGATCAGGACGGCAAGATCATCATGCCGGGACAGTTTCTCTCCGCCGCCGAAAACTTCGGCAATATGCAGCAGATCGACCAGTTCGCGCTCTACGAGTCAATGAACCTGCTGGCGGCACACCCGAAGCTGGCGCTGTCCATCAACCTTTCCGCACGCACGCTGAACAACGCGCATCTGCCGGTCATCGTTGAGCGTCTCCTCTCCGCCTCGAACATCGCGGCGGATCGCGTGCTTTTCGAGATCACCGAGACGGCGATGATTCAGAACCTCGCGCAAGCCCGTCAGTTGATCACGGCGATCAAACAATTCGGCTGCCGCTTCGCGCTGGATGACTTCGGTGCGGGCGCGTCCTCGATGCTCTACCTGCGCGACCTGCCGGTGGACGTGCTGAAGATCGACGGCAGCTTCATCCGCTCGGTGGACGTGGACCCCATCAACCGCGCGCTGGTGAAATCCATCAACGAGATCGCGCACATTCTGGGCAAGCAGACCGTGGCAGAATACGTGGTGAGCGGCGCGGTGCTGCAAGTGCTCAAGACCATCGGCGTGGATTACGTGCAAGGCTGGCACGTCCGCGAACCCGCGCCGCCGGAGCATTTCTTCAAGCTGGGGCTGGAGAATGTCACGCTGCCGAAGGCGTGAGGAGAAACGTAATTAGCACTCCGTGATCAGTCGTGCCTTGATCCATCGCAGGCCAAGCACCAATTAGTGATCACTTTTCCCCGCCTCACCCATACAGCGGCTGCGGCGTAAACGTGTCGTATTCCAAATTTCGCACGTGCTGGTTCACCCAGAAGCCCGCGAGCACCGTGCCCAGCGCCGATGCCACGAGGAAGCCGATGCCAAACCACCGTTCGCCCTCCACGATGCTTCCCCAGGTCACGATCAAGTTCGTCCCGGCGAAGACCGCGCAGGCGATCATCGCATCGCGTCGCTTGTCGAGGTAGTGCAACACCATCAGCAGCGACATGAAGATCACCAGCAGGAACGTGCCGATGAGCGCGATCTGAAAGATGCCCGCCTGCACCGCGCCCAAGCCAATGACGGGCAGGATTTTTTCCGCGCCGAGAATCAGCACGATGGTGAACAGCCCCTGGACTTTGAGCAGCAGACCGAAGCCTTCCTGCAACGCGGTGATCATCGCCTGCTTGCGTTCCGTGACCTGCGCGAGCGTGCCCTTCTTCAGCACGTGCTGGAAGAAGTGGTCGTTCGCGAACGCGAAGTCCGTCTCCAGTTTGAGCAGAAACACCGCCATGCCCGGCACGATGGTGAGGAAGGCGAAATACACCACGCGGTCATACACCGGCGCGGAATGCAGCAAGCCGGCGATCTTCTCGGCCGCCGGGTCCAGCCACCAGAAGAGGAATTTGTCGATCCAGATGCCGAGGTTGTAGAAAAGCCCGCAGAGCGCAAGCTGCCAATAGCGGCGGAAACAGCGAAGGAACTCGGGATCGCCCACCTCGCGATTGCCGATTTGCAGATAAATTGCACGGAAGAGCAGCAACAACAACACCGCGTGACCAAGCGTAAAACCCACCATCGCGCCGGTGACACCCCGCCAATTGCCACACACCCACGCACCAGCGAAGCTGACGGCACTCCCAATGGCGAAACCCCACAGCACCTGCGCGTAATCCTTGATGGCCGTGAGAAAGATGCTCGCCACCCAGATGCCACCCACCAACGAGGTGAGCATCGCCGCCGCCAGCCGGAACACCAGCGGCCCCGGCACGCACCCCACGAAAATCACCAGCCCCACCACCGAAAACAGCAGCATGCTCCACGCGATGGAGAAGACAAAAGTCGGGTAAATCTTTTCCGGCTCGCGCGCATATTCCTGATCCGCCGCGTGCCGCGTGAGCACCATCTGGATCGGCCCGCTCAACACCAGCGTGACCGCGTAGATGAGCGAGATGCTGACAAAAAATGTCTGCAACTCGTCCGTGTCACTCACCGCCGTGAGCACCGCCCCGAGCATGCCCAGCGAGATGACGGACACGAGCCACGGGCCGCTGCCGATCAGCGCCGCATAGCCGTAGGCCTGCAACAGCCCGGTGTAACCCTGCTTCGCCAGCAGCTTGTTCAATTCGAAGCCTACGCCTGCCATGTGACTGGGCGGAAGAATGCGATGGCTGCGCCCGAAGCCAAGAACTCATTTTGCCGGTGAAGCGCAGCGAAGATTCTGGCTGCGTCGCGCGGGCAGTGCGTTACACTTTCGCGCAATGAACCGATGCCTTCCTTCTGCCCGCCGGCTCGTGGCTGCACTGGCGTTGTCCGGGTGCCTCGCCGGCTGCGCGCTCTTTCCCCATCACGCCAAGACTCCGGCCACCGGGCAGCGCGCTTTTGATTTCGCCACCGACACGCTGGCCGCGCCGGGGCCCGATCCGACATCTGCCGACAATCGCGAGGCGCTCGCCGATCCCGCCTTGCGCGGCCACGTGGATGCGCACGTCGCGCGGCAGTTCTTCCTGCACGCGCGGTTTGAGCCGACCCAGCCGCCGCCCTCGGCCGCCGAGCGACTGGCCCTCGTGCAGGCGGTGCTCAAGCGCAACCCCAAGGAAATGTCAGCGGAGCACCAGCGCATCGTCGTGCCCGGCTATGCGAATTTGCGCGAACTCAGCCGGTTGCAGGGCCACCTGCTCCGCGCCGAGTCCTGGATCGTCTGCGGCTGCGAGAACCGCGCGCCGTTGCTGGCCAAAGCCTTCAACGCCGGCCCCGGCAAGGACACCGTCGTCCACGAACTGCTCCAGGCCACCAGCAGCAACCGACCGGTCCTCGTGCGCCTCTACCGTCATCACGCGCTCAACTACAACCGCTCGCTGTTGATCTTCAGTGCGCAGACCATCGAGGGCGAGGTGCGGTTCACGGCCTACGATCCCGCCGCGCCGCAGCAGCCGGTCCAGCTCAACTTCAACCGTGTGAACCACGCGTTCGCCCTGTCCGATGATGCCACCAACAGCGGCTCGGCGCTGGGTGTGCAAGTGCGACGCTGACGGGAGCATTCGTTCAGGCCCGCCGTCTAACGGGCCATGAAACGCTCGTTTGCCCTGCTCTTCGGCATCGCCTCGCTCTTCATCCAACTTTCCACGTTCGCCGCCGGCCTGATCGTCGTCACCGAGCCGGGGGACGAGCGTCGGCTGCCGTCACCGCCGCCGGTCTTCACCCCGCCCCGGCCGGTCATTCTGCCGCGTCCCTACAGCTTCGCGCCGTTGGAGGTGCGCTCCCATCAGATCAACGCGCGCATCACCGACCAGGTCGCGGTGACGACCATCGTGCAGGAATTTTACAACCCCAACGCCACGCGCCTGGAAGGCACGTTCCTCCTGCCTGTGCCGCGCGGCGCGCAGCTCGACAAGTTCACGATGGAAATCGACGGCAAGAAAGCCGAGGCCGAGCTGCTCTCCGCCGACAAGGCGCGCGGCATCTACGAAGGCATCGTCCGCTCGATGCGCGATCCCGCGCTGCTCGAATACCTCGGCCAGGATGTTTTCCGCGTGCGCATCTTCCCCATCGAGCCGCATGGCACGAAGCGCGTCAGCCTCAGCTACACGCAATTGCTCAAGGCGGACGGCGGCCTGCTGAACTACGTCATCCCGCTGAACACCGCGAAGTTCTCCGCCCGGCCGCTCCAGAACGTCAGCCTCAAGGTCGAGCTGGCCGGCCAGCGCCCGCTCAAATCGATCTGGTCCCCCAGCCATCCGGTGTCCATTCATCGCGACGGCGGCAAGGCGACCGTCGGCTTCGAGGCGCACGACGTGAAACCGGACGCGGACTTCCAGATGTTCTTTTCGTTTGAAGCCGGTGAGTTGAGCGCGAGCCTGCTCACGCAGCCGGGTGCGGGCGAAGAGGGTTATTTCCTGCTGCTCGCGGCCCCGGGCGCAACGGACAAGCACCGCAAGTCCGTGCCCAAGGACGTGTGCTTCGTCATCGACACGTCTGGCTCGATGGCTGGTGGCAAACTCGAGCAGGCCAAGAAGGCGCTCGCGTTCTGCGTGGAGAATCTCAATGACAGCGACCGCTTCGAGGTGCTGCGGTTTTCGACCGAGGTCGAACCCCTCTTCGACCGGATGGCTGAGGCCAGCGAGCCCAACCGCCGCACGGCTCTGGCGTTCATCCAAGCATTGAAGCCACTTGGCTCGACGGCGATTGACGATGCGCTGCGCAAGGCACTGGCCATGCGTGTGCCGAAAGCTGACCGCCAGCACGTCATCGTGTTCCTCACCGACGGCCTGCCCACCATCGGCGTGACCGACGAGCACACCATCCTGCGCAATGTGAAGGAGCACAGCAGTAGCCTCACGCGCATCTTCTGCTTCGGCATCGGCACCGACGTGAACACGCACCTGCTCGACAAGATCGCCGACGAGACGAAGGCGTTCAGCACCTACGTGCTCCCCGAGGAAGATCTCGAAGTGAAACTTTCGGCCTTCTTCACCAAGATCAAGGAGCCGGCGCTGGCCAATTTGAAAATCACTTTCCCCGACGGCGTGCGCGTGACGAAGCTCTACCCGTCGCCGCTGCCGGATTTGTTCCGGGGCGAACAGCTCGTCCTTGCGGGCCGCTACACCGGCGCGGTTAAAGGCAAGCTGACGATCGAAGGCACCGTGGCAGACGAGGTGCGGAAGTTCAGTTACCAAGTGGATTTCCAGCCCGGCGCGGCGCATGACTTCATCCCCCGCCTCTGGGCGACCCGGCGCGTCGGCTACCTGCTCGATGAGATCCGGCTCAAGGGCGAGAACGCCGAACAGAAGGAGGAAGTCACTTTGCTCGCGCGCAAATACAGCATCGTCACGCCCTACACCGCGTGGCTCATCACCCAGGACGAGGCGAAGCGCAACGTGGCGATGGAGCGCCGGCTCCTCCCGCAGCTTCAATCTGACCGGGGCGCCGCCCGGCAGGCGGCGGAATCCTACGACAGCTTCAAGAAACTCAAGGATGGCGGCGTGGCCGTGGGCGGTGCGCAGGCAACCTTCGAACTAAAATCAGCGAATCAATCAGTGGCCTCGCAGTCGATGGCGAACCGGTCCGTCGCGCGCAGCTACGGCGCGGTCGCCGCGCCGGTCACTGTCCCGACTCCCTCGGTGGTTCCCGCGCCGGGCACCAGTTCTGGCACCCCGCGCTTTGCAGCCACGGCCACCGGTTCGAGCCCCGCCGCCGATGCGGCCTCGCGCGTTGCGCAATATTCGCAGCAAAACCAATTCGTCGGCGGCAAGAGCTTTTACCAGAACGGCGCGCAGTGGGTGGACGCCGAGGTGCAGTCGCTCAAGGATGTGAAGGCGGTGAAGCTGCAATTCGGCTCGGCTGATTACTTCGCCCTGCTGGGCAAGGAACCGCGCGCTGCGCAATGGCTCGCGCTGGATCGCAACGTGCAGTTCGTCCTCGGCGGCCAACTCTACGAGGTGGTGGATTAGCCCGGTGCCGGCTCAGTTGTTTTCCGCAGGACTTCCAAGCCGTCCGACGCACCACCAATGCTACCCATAAACCCGAATCGGCGCATGGTGATGCGTTGGAAATCGGATTGACTCGCACGCGCTGGACACCCGGAATGGCTTCATGTTGAAGCCAGTTCGCTCACACGTCCGGTCGCCCAAGTCCGGCGGCCGGTTTGCCATCGTCGCCTCGCAATACAACGCCCGCTACGTGGACGGCATGTTGCGCGCCGCGCGAGCCGAACTGAAACGCGCCGGCGCGGCCGAAGTGCGCGTCGTGCGAGTGCCGGGTGCGTTCGAGGTGCCGGTCGTGGCCGGTGCGTTCGCGCGGCAGCATCCCCGGTGGGATGCGGTCATCTGCCTCGGAGTCATCATGCAAGGCCAGACCTCGCACGCCCAGCACGTGGGCGAGGCCGTGACGGCGGGCTTGATGCAACTCGCCGTGACCACGGGCGTGCCCATGATCCACGAGGTGCTGGTGTTCACGAACGAGGAGCAAGCCCGCGTGCGCTGCCTGAGCCGGGAGTTCAACCGCGGCACCGAGGCGGCGCAGACGGCCTGGAAGATGGCAGCGGTGCTCCGCGCGGTGGCACCGGACAGCGATGTTCCCTTCTGACTACTCCCGTCATGACGAAACCCGCTGACTCCGTCCCACCGCGCATCCTCATCGTGGATGATGACGCGGGCCAGCGCAGCTTGCTGACGACATTTCTCGAACGCAACGGCCACCGCCCGCTCGTGGCCGATTCGGGCGAGGCCGCGCTCAAGCTGCTCGCAGCCGCGCAGGTGAGCATGATGATCTCGGATGTGCGGATGCCCGGCATGACCGGCTTGGAAACGCTCCGCCACGCGCGCCAGCTACACCCGCAGTTGCCCGTGCTGCTCGTCACCGCCTATGCCGACATCCGCGAGGCGGTCGGCGCGATGCGCGACGGCGCGGTGAACTATCTCTCCAAGCCCATCGATCTCGACGAACTGCTGCGCACCGTCGAACACATCACTGGCACCCACGCGACCGCCGGCAGCCCGCGCGACGAACTGCCGCTGCCGGCCAATGTCGTGGCTGTCAGCCCGCTCATGCGCGCAGTGTTCCACGACGCGGCGTTAATCGCGCCGTCCGAGAGCCGCGTGCTCATCACCGGCGAGAGCGGCGTGGGCAAGGAAGTGCTCGCCGACGCCATTCACGGCTGGAGTCCGCGCGCGAAGGGGCCGCTGGTGAAGGTGAATTGCGCGGCGATTCCCGAGACGCTGCTGGAGAGCGAGCTGTTCGGCCACGAGAAAGGTGCGTTCACCGGAGCGCATCAGACGCGCACAGGCCGCTTCGAGGAGGCGGATGGCGGCACGATCTTTCTGGATGAGATCAGCGAGATGTCGCCGCAGTTGCAGGCCAAACTGTTGCGCGTCACGCAGGAGGGGCGCTTCCGGCGCGTAGGGTCAGGCAAGGAACTGCAAACCAACGCGCGCATTCTGGCGGCCACCAACCGCAATCTGGAGGCGCTCATCAAGGAAGGCCGTTTCCGGGAGGATTTGTTTTACCGGCTCGCGGTGGTCGAGCTGGGCGTGCCGCCCCTGCGCGAACGACGCGAGGACATTCTCCCGCTGGCGACGCATTTCATCGCCCAATTCGGTAGCGACAAGACGCGCTTCGCCCCGGCGGTGATCGAGCGGCTGGAGCGCTGCGCCTGGCCAGGCAACGTGCGGGAATTGCGCAACGCGATGGAGCGGGCCGCGCTGCTTTCCCGCGGCGCCGTGGTCCTGCCGGAGCACCTGCCCACGCGCGTCCGTGCCACCGAGGGCGCGATACCGTCCAATACCAACGACGCCCAGCGATTGGAGGAGATCGAGCGCGACGCGATCCTCGCGGCCTTGAAGCGCCACGACTACAACCGCACCGAAACGGCCCGGACCCTGGCCATCAGCCGGCGCGCCCTGACCTACAAAATCCAGCGGCTGCGCGAGCTGGGTTTCCCCGTGGACGCACCGGTCGCCTAGCCGCCGAAACTTTGCTTCCGGTAATTGACGCCTCGCCGGGTCGCTGCCATGTTGACCGCGATGAAGCACGACATCTCGCGCCTGCTGGACTCGTGGGAATACAAGCCCGGCCAGGTGCTGGTCCGCCGGTTCAAGTCCAAGGATGGCACGGAGAAAATCCAATTGCGCTTGGATCTGGGCGTGCTCCAGATGAACGCCGAGGGGCGGCCGGATGGCAAACGTCCGTTGGGCCACGAATCGCTTTTTCACCATCTGGTCAACCAGTTGGAAAAGCATCGCGCGGCGCACGAGGGCAGCGACGAGGAGTTCGTCCTCAGCGGCGAGGACTGCGCGCGGCTGCAGCAGGAGGCCATCCAGTATCACCACCGTTACATCTGTCTCTACCAGCTCGGCGACTACACCGCCGTCGTGCGGGACGCGGAGCGGAACCTCGAGGTGTTCGACTTCGTGGATGAGTTCGCCGAGACCGACGAGCTGTCCTGGGCGCTGCAACAATTCCGCCCGCAGCTCCTGCTCATGCTCACCCGGGCCAAGGGCATGATTGCGCTGGAGAAGAAGGAATTCGCCGCCACCGCGCGCGAAGTGGAGAACGGCATTGCGGCCATCCGCGAATTCTACATCGCCTTCGAGCGCCCGGAACTAGCCGACCAGTCGGGCGAGATTGCCTCGTTGGAACAATGGCTGGAAAACCTCCGAAACAACCGCGAGAAGCGCGGGGACAAGCCCGAGGCCGAACCGCCCCAGCAGCTTTCCGAACGCCGGCGGCTGGAGCAGGCGTTGCAGGACGCCGTCTCCCGCGAGGACTACGAGCAGGCCGCTCGTGTGCGCGATGCGTTGAAGAATTTGAAAGCGAAGTAATCGGAGCCGGGTTGCCCGGCCAACTTTGCCGCCCATGAAAACTGGTCTTCTGCCTGTCGCCCGCCTGATCCCCACCTTCGCGGGCTTAGTGCTTCTCGCCGGCTGCCTGACCGTGCCGGAGACCGGACGCCGGGAGCTGGTCCTCGTTTCTGCGCAGCAGGAAATGCAACTGGGTCTGAGCGCGTTCCAAAAAATGAAGCAGGACACGCCGATCAACCACGACCCGGCCATCAATGCGCTGGTGCAGCGCGTGGGTCGGCGCATCGCGTCGGTGGCGAACCTGCCCGGCGCGCAGTGGGAGTTCGTCGTCTTCGAGAGCAAGGAGGCCAACGCCTTCTGCCTGCCCGGCGGCAAGGTGGGCATCTACACCGGCATCCTCCCGCTCACGAAGGACGAGGCCGGCCTCGCGACCGTCATCGGCCACGAAGTTTCGCACGCCGTCGCCCGTCACGGCGCGGAGCGAATGAGCGAGAGCCTGCTGTTGCAGACCGGCGGCAGCCTGCTGGGGGCGAGTCTGTCGCACGCGGATCCGCGCACGCAGGTGCTCGTGCAAACCGCCTACGGCCTCGGGACGCAACTGGGCCGCGAGCTGCCCCACAGCCGCGCGCAGGAATCCGAGGCGGACCACATCGGGCTGATTTACATGGCGCGCGCGGGCTACGACCCGGCGGCGGCGGTCGCGTTCTGGCAGCGCTTCGCCGAATACACGGGCACCCACGGCGGGAATAACACGCCAACCTTTCTCCGCACCCACCCGCTCGACTCCGTGCGCATCCAGCAAATCCAGCAGTGGATGCCCGAGGCGAAAGCCAACTACCGGCCGCAGTAGCCGCCACCACAGCCCGCAGTTGGTTACGCCGGTAGGTGCTTGCGCAGGAAGTTCAGGAAGTTCCCCGACATGATGCCTTCGATGTCGGCTTTCTTGTAGCCGCGCTTCTTCAACAGGCCGGGAATGGTCTGTAGATCGTAGATCGACTTCAAATCCATCGGCGTTTGCTCGTTGCCGTAGCCGCCGTCGAGGTCCGTGCCGATGCCCACGTGCTTCGCGCTGCCGGCGAGCTGGCAGATGTGGTCAATGTGCTCGCAGATGCGCTCGATCTTAAGGTTGAAATCCGAAGGTTTGCTGCGGTTGTGAATCCAGCCGGGCACCATCATGATCGCGTCGAAGGCCATGCCCAGCACACCACCGCGCTCGACGACGGCCTTGATCTGATCGTCGGCAAACTGCCGGTTCCACGGCGCCAACACGCGGCAGTTCTGGTGGCTGGCCCAGACCGGACCCTGGAAAATGTCCATCGCACCCCAGAAGCACTCGTCGTTGAGATGCGTGCTGTCCAGAATCATCCCAAGGCGGTCCATCTCCTTGAGCAAGTCTTTGCCACGTGCGGGTAACGCGCCTTCCGCATCGGTGCCGTGGGCATAAACGCCGGGGCCGTAATGCGCCGGCCCCACCGCGCGCAGGCCGTCCGCGAAACTGCGCTCCAGATGCTTCAACGTGATGAGCGAGTCCGCGCCCTCGAGGCTCATCACGTAACCGATCGGCGGCTTCGCGGGCGGACGACGGGATTCGACGACATAGGCCTTCTCATCGGGCGGCGGGAGCTTCTGCCAGAACTTGAAATGCGCTTCGAGCTCCGCGGCCGTGCGAATCTGCACCAGCTCGCCCTCCTCCTCCATCGCGCGATACCACGCAAGCTGGCCCTGCGTCTGCGCCCACGCCTGATGCGGCGAGGCCCAGCCGGGCAGCCGGTGAAAATACGGCGACCAGCGCGCGATTTGTGTGGCGACACAAATGCCCACTTCCGCCCGCCGCAGCTCGGGGAAGCACAGCGTGTTGTTGGCGCGGTCCTTCTTGTCGTTCTGCACGAGTTCGCGACGGCGGAGGCGCTCGAGGGACCACGTGAGATCGCGGTTCCACTCCAGCGCATTCATGGCGAGGTCGAGATGGGCGTCGAGGATGAACATAGGATGATAGAGTTGGGCCAGCGGCGATCGGCAATCAATTCGTGGCGAACGCCACGTCTGTGGAACTGAGCTTCAACTTCGCCGGCAGTTGCGCGCCATCAAGCCGCAGGACAACCGTGTGCGCGCCGGCGGGAAATGTGTTCGCCAGCTTCGCCAGCTTCTGGCCGTCCACCCACAACTCCGGCTTGGCCACGCCATCCACGGTCAACGTCACCGGGCCGGCCTTGGCCAGCGTGAAGGTCGTGGCCACGAAGACGCTGGTGATCGTGACGTGCGCCGGCACGTTGCCGGGTGCGAAATCGCCCTTCGCCAGTGCGCCGTTCACCAGCGAGGTCGCGGGCCGCCACGTGTGCTCACCGATGCCGCTCTCCATTGCGGTCCACTTCGCGGTGAAGTCACCCTTCGTGATCTTGTCCCAGCCGCCCTGGTCCATGCGGTGCGTCACCGGCAGCACGCGCCACGCACGCGCCACGCCACCCTTGCTCGCGTCGTAGTCACCGGGCTTGCCGAGCCGGCTGAGGAACGCGATCAAGTCGTTGCGATCCGACTCGCTCACCGTGTCGAGCAGGCCCGTGGGCATGAGTGATTGCGACGCATTGGCGCGCTTGCGGATGTTCGCCTTCGCCACGCTGACTTCCTGATTCTGCGCGTTGCGGAGGATGACCTCCTGCCCGGTCTCGCGCACGAGCATGCCGCTGAACTCCAGATCGTCCTTGGTCTCAATGTTGATGCCGTGAAAGCCTTCCTTGATCTTCGCGTTCGGTAAAAGGACGGACTCGACGAGGTAATCCGCCGGGGCCGCCGCGCCCAGGCTCGTCATGTCGGGGCCCACTTTTCCACCGACGCCGCCGATGCTGTGGCAGAGCGTGCAACCCAGTTCCGCGCGACGATAAACCAGCTCGCCGCGAGCGGGATCACCCGATTTCAACGCCAGGTCCGCCAGCTCCTTGAGCTTCGCCGGCGTAAGTTTGTCGGGTGAAAGTGCCGTGACATTCGCGAGCTTCGTCAGCGAGGCGACGAGCGAGGCGTCCGGCTGCGCGCCTTCGCGGGCGGCGCGGAGGCCGGCGCTGGCCACGTGGGCGGGCAGCGCCGTCTTGGAGGCAATCTTGTCCGCGAATTGCTTCGCCGCGCCCTTGGTGGCGAGCACGCCGCGCCATAGCTCCAACGCTTCGCCCTCCGTCTTCGTGTCGGCGATCTCGTCGAGCGCGAGGTCGGCGAACTTGCCGGGTTGCAGCGAGGCCAGTGTCATCGCCGCCGAGCGCCGCACGGGCGCGGGAGAAGTTTTCGCCGCCATCGGCTGTAACGCGCCAAGCACGGGACCGATCGCCCCCAATTCGCGGAACGCGGCGAACGCGGCGTTCCGCACTTCGGCGGGCGTGCGCTCATCGCCGGCGAGTTTCACCATCTCAGCAAAGGCCGCGCCGGGGTTCTTCCACGCGCCCATCAGATCGAGCGCCGCGATACGCTGCGGGGAAGTGGCATAGTAGAAAAACGCGACGGCGCGCGAACCATCACCGGCGGGTTTCACGTTCCGGAGCCGCGCCGCCGCGGCAAGCGCGTTCATTGCCCGAACCAGCGTGGCATCGTTGAAGTCACGCTTCGCCACTTGCTCCCAGAGCCGGTTGACCTCGGCCGGTCCGCCCGCTGCACCGATGAGTTCGATCCACGGGCCCGCGCCGTCTTTCGTGAGCGGCTTGGCGGCGAGAATTTTGGCAACGCTTGATGACGCGAGCGCGGGATCGAGCGCCTTCATGGCGAATTCGAGCTGCTTTTGCTTCGCGGGCGAGTCTGGCACCCACGCGCCGGATTCGAGCGCGGCGAGGAATGGCTGCGCGAGATCGTTGATCGAAAGCCAGACCGCGTAGTCGAGAAACGGATCGGCCCCGATGCCATCGGCGGCGGCGAGCACGAGTTCTGCCGCTTTCGCCGACGGGATCTTCGCCAGCGCGCGCACCGCCTCGGTCCGCACGCGCGGATGCGGGTCCGCGACGAGCGGCGCGAGGCGGGCCAGAGCGGCCTCGTGCGACGCGGGCGCGGCGGCGGTGGACATGACGGAAGAAAATGCCAGCAACGCAACCAAAACAGGCGCGCGCATACGGTGGGTCACAGCGGTCATGCGCAGACTCTAGCAAGCGCTCGCGCGGTGTCAGCCTTCTTTCGATGTGCGCCGCCAGAGGACGAGGCAGCCCAGCAGCGTAGCCAGCGAGATGCCCGCGCCGAGGCGGAACGGCCAGTCCACGTAGTCGAGGCGGACGGTGCTCTTGCCGGCGGGGATGGGAATGGCTTGGAAGGCGTGGTTGGCGCGGAGCACTGGCGCGGGTTGGCCGTTCACGGTCGCGCGCCAGCTTGGGTAGAAGTTCTGCGCGAGGACGACGACGGTGGGTGCGGCGGCTTCCGCTTCAATTTCGATGAGGCTCGATGCGCCCGCGGCCGTGCCGGCGGTTTGCAACGGCCGTCCGTGGCTGTCGTTGCTCGCAGACGGCGATTGCAAATCGCCGGCTCGGGAATGGAAGTGCCGGACGCGGGCGGTGGCTTCGATGCGCGTCGAGAACTTCGCAGCCGCGTCATCTGTGATGAACACGGTTTCGCGAGGGTTCCAATCGTCCCGGCGGAGGTTGGGCAGGTGAACTTTCGTTGCATCGTCGCCGTGAACGACTCGTTGCCCCGCGCTCACCAGCGGCATCGCTTTCTCCCGCCGTTCCCACTGCATCAGCTCGCCTGGCTTGGTCGTGTGCGTCACGCCGAGAAAGTCCATGAGGTTCGCGGGTGCGGGGTTCGTGGTGCCGTAGAGAAAAGCCTCCACGTCGTTCCACTCGCGCGTCACCAGCGTGGACGCGCCGTTCACCTTGGGCAGGCCGTCGAGCAGGTTCAGGTTGCCCCAGAACGCCAGCCGCTGACCGATGAAGTCGTCGTAAAACTTCGGCACCATGCGCGTGTGCAGCGCGCGCTCGGCCAGCGGACTGAGCATGAGGCGCGACTCGCCCAGCTTCGGTGCGGGCGTGAGCGAGCCCTTGCTGTCGTGGTAGGCGGCGGCGAGGCCCGGCTCGAAAGCGGCGGCGGGGATGGTGGGGTTGAAGACAGGTGTGTGACGCACAACATCCGCTGCCATAAGGGCCAACATCCCCAACAAACCGACCTGCTGCCACCGGAAGTTGCGTCCATACAGCAGCAAACCGACACCAAACACAGGCAGGCCAGCAAAAGCGGCCGCGTCGAAAAACGCTCCGTAGGCAACCCGTGTCGGACTCGACATCACCGGCCAGAACTTCAACTGCGCCATGACAACCAAGGCCAAAGCACACCACACAAAACAAAGGCGCAAAACGTCCCAGCCGCCTCGCGTCCCGCAGTAACGAAAGAAGGCGTCCACCGGTTCATATCCGCTCTGACTGCCGAGCTTCGGCGACTTACGGACAAGCGCACCCGGTTCGCTGCACAGCCACTTCACTCCCCACGCGGCCAGCAGCGGCACCGTGAAGGCCGCCAGCAGCAGCATCTTTACCGGGAAGCGCATGATGCCCAGCGGCAGCACCTCGCGTAGCCAACTCCAGAGCACGAAGTTGTCGCCCATCGCCAGCAGCACGGCCAGCAGCGTCGCCGCGCCGAGCAGTTTTACCTCCGGCGTCCGCACGCGCCACACCGCCAGCAGCGCCAGCGTCAGCGGCACGATGCCGAGATAAACCGAGGGAAAAAACGACTGCCCGATCATCACGAACACGCCCTGCTCGGTCTGGAAGTTCATGAACAGCGGGAAGAACAGGTTCACCCAGCCCCAGCCCGGCAGCGACCAGAACGTGTTCACCGCGTCCCCGCTGCGCTGCGAGAGGGAGAGGAGCTGGAAGAACGGGAGGAGCTGCGCGGCGCACAAGCCGGTGATGAGCGAGACGACAGCCGCGAAACGGAAGGCAAAAGGCAAAAGGTAAAAGGCAAAAGGAGAAGCTGGTGCTTCGGAAGCATCGAGGGCTTCGGCACTTTTTCCTTTTTCCTTTTTCCTTTTTCCTTCTGCAAGCAGCAGCGCCGCGAGAAAACCCCACGTCAGCAAGATGATTTCCGGCGCGCCGGACAGCATCTGCATCGCGCCGGCTAGCGCGGCGAGGACGATGCTTCGCCCGCCTTCCTGCCACGCGCGCCGGGTCGCGAGCACGACCCACGGCATCCAGCCGAGCGCGACGAGGTAGTTCGGATAGATGACGCAGCTCAGCACCAGCCCGCTGAAGACGAATGCCACGCCCGCCATCGCCGCGCCGAAGCGGCTGCCCGTCCACCGCTCCGCCAGCGCGCGCATCCCCATGCCGCCGAGGAACAGGTGCGCCACGCAGAAGAATCCCAGCGACCACGGCAGCGGCAGCAGCAGGTAAATCAGCGCGCCGGGGTAGAGGCAGAGCGTGTTCCACTGCGCAAGGAACGGCGCACCGCAGTTCACGTAGGGATTCCACAGCGGGAAGAAATCGCCGCGCCAGAAACACTCGCGATGGAAGTGCGCAAACGGATAGCCGAGGAACCCGTAGTCGCGATAGAAGAACGCCTCGCCACCGAACAGCACGCGCCAAAAGGTGACGGCGAGGAGTGCGGCGAGCACGAGGGCGAAGCGGCCGGGCAAGAGCCAGACATCCGCCGCACCGGGGTCTGGCGTCTCGGGTTTTGGGTCTGGGGCGTCGGTGGTCACGAAAGGGTTGTTTGTGTAAGTGACGACGTCAGGAGTCTCCAGCTTTCTCCCGGTTTGAAGTGAGACTCCTCACGTCGTCACCTACCGGTCTTGTTCCCGCGCGCCACCAGAGGAAGCCGCACACGGCCAAGCCGGCCAGCGAGATGCCAACGCCGAGGCGGAATTTCCCATCCACATACACGAGGCGGACGGTGTGCTTGCCCACCGGGACGGCGAGGGCTTGGAAGGCGTAGTTCGCGCGCCAGAGTTTGACCGGCTGGCCGTCCACGAACGCTCGCCACGGGTGATAGAACGACTGCGCCACGGTCACGAGCGTCGGGGCGTCGGTCTCGACCTCGGCGAGAATTTCGTGGGCAGCGAAGCGGCGGGTGGTGACGCGGGCGTTGGCGGAGTTCGTGGGGACGGAGCCTTGGCCTTCGGGCGGGAGATATACGACGCGACGCGGGTCGAAGTCATCGGCCGTCAAAGCATCGAGTGTAGGGGTCGGTTCAAGGAAGTTGGTCAAAGCACCGGCGGCTACCAGCGGGCGGGCGCCTTTCCGAAAAGCAGAGGAACGGTCTGGACCCGATTGCGACTGATGTTCCACGCCGAGGAAATCCAGCAAGCCAGTTGCGGCTGGGGCCTTCGCGCCGCCGACTGGATAGAGCCGGCGTTGCAACGCATCCTGATCTCGGAGCCGCAGGTTTGATGAGCCATTCACCTTGGCGATGCCATTCGCCATGTTCAGATGGGACCAAGACTCCATTCGTTTCTGATACAAATCGAAATGCCAGACCCACTGGTTAGTCGCCTCGGCTGTGGTCTCTTTTAACTCGCCAAGGTGATGCATCTCTTCCGGGATGTGTCGCCCGAACAGTAACAACTCCTCTCGCTCTGGCGTGATAAAGTAGCGAGTCCCTCCGGCGTTTCGTTCCGCTTCCGACCTGAACAGGTGTGCATCCCACTTATCTGCTAGCAAGTCTGCATCGACGCGTGGCGTCTGATTCGGCTGATGCGTGAGCGGGTCGGCGGCGAGCAGGACGAGCAGCGCGCCAGCAGCAAGGAGGCATTCCCGCGCCGCGCGTGCGCCGAGGCCGGCCGCCACGGCGATGGCCCCGAGCGCCGCCGCCAGCCACGCGAGGCGGACGAAGGCGTTGGCGCGCGTCTCCGGCCAGCGGTCGTATTGGAGCGGGTGCTGCTGGCCTAGCCAGATGATGAGCGCGCTGCCTGCCACGAGCGCGAACGCGACTTGCGCGAGCGGCTTCCAAGTAGGACAGGCATCCTGCCTGTCATCTGACTTCACTTTGGCATCCTGAGTCTCAGTCGTGCTGACCGTCGCAGAGAAGTTAATGAAGTCAGGCGGGACGCCTGACCCACGTTGGAGCCACGCGACGCCGAAGGCGGCGAGCATCGGCACGGTGAAAGCGGCGAGGAGGACGAACTTCACCGGGAAGCGCGCGATGCCGCCGCCGGGCAGCAGGTTCTTCAACGCGGTGTAGAGGAAGCCCGCGTCACCGAGCGCCATGATGAGGGCGAAGGCGGTTGCGCCTGCGAGCAGCCAGACGCGGCGTTCGCGGAGTTTCCACACGGCCAGCAGCGCGAGCGCGAGCGGGGCGAGGCCGAGGTAGTAGCTGGAGAGAAATTCCTGGCCGACTTGAATCCAGAAGCCCTGCGGCGTCTGGCCGTAGCGGAAGAGTGGCACGAGGAAGTTCGCCCAACCCCACGGGGGCATCGGCCAGCGGGCGTCGCGGTAGGACGCGTCGCGCTGCGAGTGAGCGAGGAGGTCGAAGAAGGGGAGGAGTTGGGCGGCGGAGAGGGCGGCCACGAGTGCCACCAGTGCGACGAAACGAACGGCAGGGGTGGCGAAGGAAAAAGGAAAAAGGAAAGAGGAAAAAGTGGAGCGAGCAGCGGTGGTTTCGGCACTTTTGCCTTTTGCTTTTTGTCTTTTGCCTTCCTCTATGACTTCCGCGAGCCACAGCACGACGAGCAGTCCCCAAGTGAGGATGACTAGCTCGGGCACGCCCGTGAGCATCTGCATCGTGCCGGCGAGGGCGGCGAGGACGAGCTTGCGGCTACCTTCGCGCCAGGCTTGCTCGGTGACCAGCACGATCCACGGCAACCAGCCGAGGGCGACGCAGTAGTTCGGCCAGGTGATGCAGGCGAGCGACGCGCCATTGATGGCGAAGGCCGTGCCCGCAACGGCGGCGGCGAAGCGGTTGCCGGTCCAACGTTCCGCCAACGCACGCGCGCCGAGGCCGCCGAGCCAGAGATGCAGGAGGCAGAAGACGCCCAGCGCCCAAGGCATCGGCAGCGCGACGAAAAAGAGCGAGCCGGGGTAGAGGCACATGGTGCCCCATTGCGCGAGGAAGGGCGCGCCGCAGTTCGAGAGTGGGTTCCACAGCGGCAGTTCGCCGGCGCGCAGGCTCTCGCGCAGGTAGTGCGCGGACGGGTAAGCCATCACGCCGTAGTCGGAGCGGAAGAAGGTTTCCGTGCCCATCCAGATGCCGGGGAAGGCGAGGACGAACGCAAGCAGGAGGAAGACGGCGAAGCGGCGCGGAGTGAAGCAGTCGGGCAATTGCGAATTGCGAATTGCGAATTGCGAATCGGCGATGGGAGCAGGGTCGGACAAGGAGAGTGATTAGTGATTAGTGTTAAGTGCAGCGCTCGGTAGCTTACGCCACCACAGCACAGCGCACACGACGAGGCCAAGCGCGGTCAGCGCAACGCCGAGTTGGAAGCGGCGGTCCACATACTCCAATCGCACCGTGCTCCGGCCAGTGGGGACGGGCACGGCTTGGAAGGCGTGGTTCGCGCGGAGGAGGTTGGCAGGCTGGCCGTTCACGGTGGCTCGCCACGGATGATAGAACGCTTGTGCGAGGACGACCAGCGTGGGCGCGGGCGACTCGACTTCGCACTCGATGCGGTGAGCGGTCCACTTTGCGGACAAGACCTTGTCCGGAGCCGAGTTCGTGGCAGGCACAAGTGCCTTGTCCCACGGATGAATGAACACCGTTTCCGCCGGGTTCCAGTTGGTGCTGGCCATCGCAGGGAAGGCGTTTTCAGCGGCGGCGAACTCGGGGCGTTGCCCCACCGTGATGAGCGGCAGCGCGGTGTCGCGGCGCTGCCACTTGAAGATGTTCGTCGGCGAGCTGACGTGCGCGATGCCGAGGAAGTCCGCGAGCGAGTCGGGCAGCGAGTTGGTCGGGCCGCTCAGAAACATCCGCGCCTCAACTTCCTGTTGCTCGCGCAGGTAGAGGCTGAAGATGCCGTCGGTCTTGGCGAGGCCGTCGAGGAGGTTGAGATTGTCGTAGAGGCCGACGCGCTGGAGCAGGAGCGTGTCGGCGAGGCTGGGGAGCAGTTTGCTTTTGAACTCCTTGAGCGCGGTCCAGGTCAGCGAGGCGCGCGCGATGCCGTCGCGCGGCGCGGGAACGAGCGCCTGCAAATCCGGCTGGCCGGGATGGAGGAACGCGGGCGGGACGCGCGGCGTGAGGCTGGGCAGGTGCAGCCGCAGGTCGGCGAAGAGGAGGCCGAGCACGGCAAGCGTCCACAAAGCGCCGCGCCAGCCGGTGGCGAGGCGGAGATTGAGCACGGCGGCGGTGGTGAAAAGGAGGAACAAGCCGCCCGCCAACGCGCTGTAGAGGAGGAGGAGCTGCGTCTCAAGTCCCTCGCCCGCGAGCGGGTTGAACCAGCCCAGCACCGCGATGAGCGCGACGACGGCCACAAGCACAGCAGTGATGGCGCGCAGGCGGTGGCGAGCCATGCGGGCTCGGACTTCGTCCGTGGAAGATGGAAGATCGGAGCTGGGAGGTTGGGAGGTGGCGTCGCGGAAAAGTTCTTTCAACGCGAAGGCCGCGAGCAGCGGGAGGATGAAGGTGAGCGGGATGACGAACTTCACCGGGTAGCGCATGACGCCAAGCGGGACGACGTGCTTGAGCGCGGAGAAGAGGAAGCCGCCGTCGCCCAGCGCGAGCACAAGGCAGACGGCTCCGAACAGCGACAGCAGGCGCGCGCGGCGGTCCGAGACGCGTAGCACGGCTAGCAGCGCGAGCGCGAGCACGCCCGTGCCGGCGTAGTAGGACGAGGTCCAGTTCTGCCCGCTGTGCAACAGCACGCCGGGCGAGGTGAGCACGCAGCGGAAAAGCGGCACGAGGAAGTTCGCCAGTCCCCACGCGGGCAGCGACCACACGGAGTCGCCGAAGCCGGCATCGCGCTGCGAGTGGCGGAGGAGGTCGAGGAAGGGGAGGAGTTGGGCGGCGGAGAGCGCCGCCACGAGAGCCATGAGCGCTCCAAGGCGAACGGCGGCGGCAAAGGAAAAAGGAAAAAGGAAAAAGGAAAAAGAGGAGGCCGGAGCTTCGGGCGCCTCGGCACTTTTGCCTTTTGCCTTTTGCCTTTTGCCTTCAAGCAGCGTCAGCGCTCCCACGACCAGCCACGTAAACAAAATCACCTCCGGCCCGCCGGTGAGCATCTGGAGCGCGCCGACGAGCGCGGCGACGACGAGCGGACGGCCGCCTTCGCGCACGCCGCGTTCCGCGGTCAGCACCACCCAAGGAAGCAGGCCGAGCGCGGCAATGTTGTTCGGCCACATGAGCGATTGCTGCGTCAGGCCGTGGAAGGCGTAGGCCACGCCCGCGACGGCGGCGGGGAAGTTTTCTCCTGTCCAACGGCGCGCGACGGCATACGCGCCGAGGCCACCGAGCCAGAGGTGGAACAGCATGAAGCAGCCGAGCGACCACGGCAGCGGCGGCAGCAGGTAAAGCAGCGAGCCGGGGTAGAGCGTCATCGTGTTCCACTGCGCGAGGAAGGGGAGGCCGCAGTTGTTGAGCGGGTTCCAGAGCGGCAGTTCCCCGCGCCAGAAACACTCGCGGTGATAGTGCGCGATGGGATAGCCGAAGACGCTGAAGTCGCGCAGGACGAAGCTGGCGGAGCCGAGCAGCACGTCGGGCCACGAAGCGAAGACGAGCGCGGCAAGCAACGCGGCGAAGCGCGCGGGCGTGAGGAGGTTGGCGGCGGTGGCGTTCAGGGAGTGATCAGTAGTCAGTGTTCAGTTTTCAGAGGGGCGCGAGGGCACAGGAGGCCGAAGAGCACGAGGGCCAGTGTGGTGATTGAGATAGCCGCGCCCAGACGAAAGGCGTGATCCACGTAGCGGAGTTCGAGGTGGTGGCGGCCGGCCGGGATTTCGACGGCTTGAAAGGCGTGGTTCGCGCGGCGGATGGGCAGCTCGCGCTCGCCTTCGAAGGCTTTCCACGGATGGTAGTAGGTCTGCGCGATGACGACCCAGACGGGCGCGTTGGCCTCGACATCGATGCTGATTGCCTCGCGTTCCCAGCGCGTGGAGAGAGCGGTCGCGCGCGTGATAGCACTGGCGTTGGTGGCGGGGGAGACGGCGGTCAATTCCTTTGGCAGGAAGACGTTGCCCTTGGGGTCGAAGCCCGAGCCCGCCAACTCGCGCAGCGTGCTTGCGGCGTCGGTGAAGATCGGTTCCGCGCCAGCGGTGACGAGGGGCAGGGCGTTGGTGCGGTGCGCCCAAGTAAAGAGCGTTTCGCTGGACGAGATGCGCGTGATGCCGAGGAAGTCCGCGAAGTGCTCGGGGAACGGGCGATCGTTGCCGTAGAGCAACCACCAGGTGTCGGAGAGCTCGCGCGGGAACTGCGAGAACATGCCGTTCACCTTGGGCACGGCGTCGAGCAGGTTCCAGTTCGCGAACGCGGCGCGGCGCGAGCTGATGCAGTAGTTGAGTGCGTTCGTGTTTTGCGCGTGCGCCATGAAGCCCTCCATCTCGCGGCTGACCATCGCACGGCCTTCGCCGAGACGTGGCATGGTGGTGGAAAACTTCGCGACGCCCGGCTCGTAGGCCTGGGTGATGACGGTAGGGTTTTGGCGCGGGGCGTGGCTGAGGATGTCGGCTGCGATGAAAACCAGCGCGACGAGAGCGGGCAGTGGCGGTGTCAGTCCTCCAAATCCGTTACGCCTATGGATCAAGACAGCCGCCCCCAAGACGGCTTGAGCACTGGCGACTGCAAAAACCAGCGTCACACCAAAGTGCTTCTCACTTGCACCCCAAATCAGCACGCCCGCACAGATGGCAAGTAATGTAAACGTGACGAGTATCAGTGGATGATTTCGCGCGCGCTGAAGTTTGATATCGCTTGATGGAGATGTCTGCTGGTCACCGCATTTCGACAACTGAACGACGGTGATACCGAAAGCAGCGAGGAATGGCAGCGCCATCAGCGGC
This sequence comes from Pseudomonadota bacterium, assembly GCA_009922615.1. GTDB lineage: Bacteria > Verrucomicrobiota > Verrucomicrobiia > Limisphaerales > SXTU01 > SXTU01. Next base: position 64,167 of record RFVF01000009.1, on the reverse strand, counting down.
AAGAGCACATACTTGATGGGGAAGCGGATGAAGCCCAGCGGCGGAAAGATGGCTTTCAGCCAGTCGAGCAGGAAGGCGTCGCGCCCCATCGCGAGCCAGACGCCGACCACGGTCACTGCGGCAAGCAGCCACACGCGCGGCTCGCGGCGGCGCCAGACTGCGAGGGCAGCGAGGGCCAACACGCCGAGGCTGGGGTAGTAGCTAGAGGTCCATTGCTGCTCGACGTGCGTGAAGACGCCGAGCTTGTCCGGGGTCATGCGGAAGAGCGGGACGAAAAAGTTCGCCCAGCCCCAGAGCGGCATGGCGTAGAGGTTGTCGTCGTAGCCGGCAGTGCGGTGCGAGTGGCTGAGGAGGTCGAGGAAGGGGAGGAGTTGGGCGGCGGACAGCAGAAGGACCAAGACAAAAGTTAAAAGGAAAAAGGCAGCAGGACGGAGTCGTCCGAAGCTTTCATTTTTGCCTTTGGCCTTTTGCCCTTTGCCTTCGACCAGCGCGAGCAGCGCGGCGATGGCCCAGGTGAACAAGATGATTTCCGGCGCGCCGGAGAGCATCTGCATCGCACCGATGAGCGCGGCAAGGAGGATGGTTCTTCCCCCTTCCTTGCACGCGCGCTCGACGCGCAGCCAGAGCCACGGAGCCCACGCCAGCGCGGCGACGTTGTTCGGCCACATGACGGCGTGGAGGGTGAAGCCGTTGAAGGCGAAGGCCAGGCCGGCGACGCTCGCGGCGAAGCGGTTGCCGGTCCAGTGATGCGCGAGGCGATACGCGCCCGCGCCGGCGAGCAGCAGGTGCGCGAGGCTGAACCAGCCCAGCGCCCACGGCATCGGCCCGAGCAGGTAGATGAGCGCGCCGGGGTAGAGGCACATCGTGTTCCACTGTGCGAGATGCGGGAGGCCGCAGGAGCTGTAGGGATTCCAGAGCGGAATCTCGCCGCGCCAAAAGCACTCGCGGTGGTAGTGCGCCAGCGGATAGGCGAAGTGCCCGAAGTCCCGGTAGTAAAAAGTGTGGCTGCCGAGGATGACTTCTGGGAACGCCGCAAAGAGGCACAACGCCAGCAGCGCGAGGAAGCGTCCCGGCGTGAACCATTCATCCGCGAGCGCGGCGGGCGGGTTCACGGGCGAAGTCATCTCGGCGAGTCTCGACGAAGCAGGGCAGGCGAGAAAGTGCGAAAGTGCGCGCGCCCGCGTCTCCTTACTGCCGCACGGCTTACTCCCTCACCGGCTCCAACTACTCCGGCAGTTCCTTGCCTTTCGTCTCCGGCCCGATCCACACGATGCACATGCCGATCACGTAGATCACCGTCATCACAGAGGCGGCCTTGGGAAAGCTGTTGTCGAAAATCTTCATCAAATTCGCGGTCTGCAAGCTGCCGATCGCAGCGACAATGCGGCCGAAGTTGAAGGCGAAGCCCTGGCCCGTCGCACGGACGGCAGTCGGAAACAGTTCCGGCAGATAGAGCGGAAAGAAACCGTAGAAGGACGCCGTTGCCGCACCAGCCACGAAGGCGGAGAACAGGAAGAACGGGCTGTAGCTCGTGTTGCATTGATAGAGCAGGAGCGCCCCCGCGATGGAAGCCACGCACAGCACCGCGTAGGTGATGCGCCGTCCGAACCGCCCCGCCGCGAGCGCTGCGATCATTGTGCCCGTGATCGCCCCGACCGAGAGCCAGAAAAGCGTCCACTCCTTTGCCTGTTTGGCCGCGTCGGGCTCGAGCTGGAGCACCCACCGCGGCGCCCATTGCGTCGAGCCCCATGTGCCAAGCAGCGCCACCGCCGCGAGCGCCGCACCGAAGAGCATCATCTTCACAATGGCCGCGCCCTGGCCGGGCTTGATCGCACTGACGAGTTCCGCGCGCTCAATGTATTTGCGCATCGGATAAAGGAAGCCGATCAACGCGATTCCCAGCCCAACAACGGTAATGGCCGTCGCCGCCAGCGCGCCAACACCCGCGGGCGACCAGGCCCAGATGATGACCAACGCCGCGAGACTGCCGATCAGCACACCGAACAAATCCACCTTCGCCCAATGCGAGGTCGCGCCGCGCTTGCGCTCCGCCTCCCACTTCGCCGACTCGGGCACGAAGATGAGGATGAAGAAAATGAGCAGTGCCGGCAGCGCCCCGCTGATCATCAGGAAGCGCCACGCATAGTTGGACAACAGCTTGGTTGTGAACGCCTCCGAAAAACCGATTCCCAGAAACATCCCCTTGGCCGTCGCGATGAAGCTCAACAACACCATGCTCAAGACCGCCACGAGCAGATAGCCGATGTTCGCCGCCGCACCGATCAGCCCCGCGATGAGCGCGCGGTTTTTGCCCGGCCAAATTTCATTCACTAGCGCCACGCCCAGCGACCACTCGCCGCCCATGCCCAGCGACGCCACGAAACGCAACACCGCGATGTGCCACGCCTCCGTCGCAAATCCGCACAGGCCGGTGAAGATGGCGTAGGTGAAAATGCTCAGGGACATCGCGCGCACGCGGCCGATCTTGTCGCCGAGCCAGCCGAAGACGACGCCGCCGCTCGCTGCGCCAACGAGGAACACCGCGATGATCGCGCCGAACCATTTCGTCGCATCGAGCGGATCGGAAGCCGGGCCGAGCAAATCTTTCAACGCGGGCTGACCGATGAGCGGGAAGAGGCCCATCTCGAAGCCATCGAAGAGCCAGCCGAGAAACGCCGCGAGCAGCGTCATGTATTTCGCGGTGTTGGAAGGCGCGGCGGGTGCAGGCGTGTCGTTCATGTGCGTGGCGGGCATTGCTAGAGACAAAGCGCCTGAGGGTCAAACCATTTGGCCGGTGCTGGAGCACGGTCGCCCACGTCCGCGCTGCGTCACTGCACTCGTCCGAACTTCTTCTCCAGCTCCTTCAAACTCATCTCGATGAGTGTGGGCCGGCCATGCGGACAGGTATAAGGCATCCGGCAGCGGCGCAGGTCGGTGACGAGTTGCTCGAGCTCGGGGCCGGCGAGCGGATCGTTGGCCTTCACGGCATGGCGGCAGACGGTCTTGGCGATGACGTCCTCGCCGAGGCGCAACGCGTTGACGCCTTCGCCGGCGGACTTGAGGGCGTCCACGAGTTCGAGCACGAAGCGCCGGGCATCGGCGAGTTTGGCGAAGGGAGGCAAAGCTTCGAGCAGGAAGGTGCGTTCGCCAAACTCGCTCAGGCCCACGCCGAGGCGCGAGAGGACGGGCAGTTGCTTGCGCAAAAACTCCACGTCGCGCACGGACAACTCGACGGTCTCGGGGAGTAACAGGCGTTGCGAGTCCGCCTCGCCGCCGGCTTCGAGGCGATCGAGCATCTGCTCGAAGAGGATGCGTTCGTGCGCGGCGTGCTGGTCCATGAGCACGAGCCCGCGGTCGCTCTCGAGCACGACGTAGAGGCGGCCGATGACACCGACGAGACGGAGGGGAACGGAAAGCAGCGGGGAGGTGGAAGGAGGTGGGGTCGCGCGCGCGGCCGGCTCCTGACCGGCCGTCGACTGCTGTCCGCTGAAGCCCATCGGCAACGGGGTTTGCTTCGGGGCGCTGGCAGGCCAGTCGGGAATGGGCTTGCCGGGGAGCGATGGGAAGAAGTCGGGCGGCGCGGAGGGAGCCGACGTTGCCATGGTAGGGACGCGCTGCTGCGTGTCCGGCGCGGGGGCGCTCGACCGCGAGGGGCCTTCTCCCGAGGGAAGCACGGGCTGGCCGACTGGCAGATCGGCCCGACCGAGCGAGGACGCGGCCTGCGAACCCGTGTGGAAACACAGTAGCGTTTCGCGAATGGCTTGGGTGACAAAGGCGCGGACGGCGCGCTCGTGATGGAATTTCACCTCGCGCTTGGCAGGGTGGATGTTCACGTCCACCTGCGCGGGGTCGAGTTCGAGAAAGAGGCACGCGACGGGGTAGCGGCCCTTCATCAACGCGGTGTGGTAGCCCTCGATGAGCGCGAAGTTCAGCGCGCGGTTCTCGATGGGTCGACGGTTCACGAAAAGATGCTGGTCATCGCGCGAGCCGCGCGAGACGCCGGGCGCACCGATGAAGCCCCACAGGCGGATTGCCGATTGCCGATTGCCGGTTGCCGATTGTTCGGCTTCGGGTGTTTCAGGCAGTTCGGCGTAGCTGCTGTGGGTGTCCACGGTGAGGAGCTTGAGGTCGGTGCCGTGCAGGGCGCGGAGGCGTTCGCGGAGGGCGGCGAGCTGGCCGGCGGGGTCGCTGGCGAGCGGGGCGGCGGGGAGTTGGAAGACGGTCCGGCTGTCGGTGGTGAAGGTGAAGGCGACGTGCGGATGCGCCAACGCAGCAAGGGTGAGGTAGTGGTGGATGTGGGCACGCTCGGTCTCCTCGGTGCGAAGAAATTTCCGGCGCGCGGGCAGGTTGAAGAAGAGCTGGCGGACTTCGATGCTCGTGCCGCTGGGCGCGCCGGCGGAGCGGACCTCCAGAATCTTGCCGCCGTGGACGATGACTTGGGTGGCCTCGGGCGATTCGCTGTCCCGCTCACGCGTGGTGAGCGTGAAGCGGCTCACGCTGGCGATGCTGGGCAAAGCTTCGCCGCGGAAGCCCATCGTGGTGATGCGGAACAGGTCCTCGGCGTTGCGCACCTTGCTGGTCGCGTGGCGTTCGAGGCAGAGGAGCGCATCGTCACGGCTCATGCCCAGGCCATCGTCGGTGACGCGGACCAGGCCACGCCCGCCCGCAAGCACGTCCACAGTGATGTGGGTGGCCTGCGCATCGAGAGCGTTCTCGACGAGCTCCTTCACGACGCTGGCGGGCCGCTCGATCACCTCGCCAGCGGCGATTTGATTGGCGACTTGCTCGGGCAGCAGGCGGATGCGGTTCATCTTCTCGGAGACAAGAGAAAGCAATTAGCAGTTAGCAATTAGTGCGGAGTCTGGACATGACGCGTGAAGTCGGCGAGCGGAACTAATTACTAAGCACTGATTGCTATTTCCCTGGCCGGCTATCGCGACAACGGCAGCGTGAAGACAAACGTCGCCCCCCGGCCCGGTTCGCTGCGGGCGGAGATCCTGCCGCCGTGATCCTCGATGATCTTCTTGCAAATGGAGAGGCCGAGACCGGTGCCGTTTTGCTTACCGTGCGTGGCGAAGGGCTCGAAGAGGCGCGTGGCAATCTCAGGCGCGATGCCGGGACCGGAGTCCTGCACTTCGGTGACCAACTCGTCGCCGTGGAGCAACGCACGGATGGTGACGATGCCGCCGGTCTGCATCTCGTCCACCGCGTTGTTGACCAGATTGTAAAAGAGCCGTGAGAGGCGCTGCGGCTCGACGCGCACCACCACGGCCGGAAGCGGCGGCTCAAGGCACAGTCTCATGCCGCGCTCGGCGATCTCCGTGCCAATCTCGTCAGCCAGCGCGGTGACGTATTCGGCGTAGTTGACCGAAGCGAGGATAAGCTGGGAGCTGGTGCTGCGCGTGAAGTCCAGCAGCTCGTTGAGCATGTTCGTCATGCGGGCGCACTGGCGGACGATGCGCGTCTGCGCGTGGCTGCGCATCTCGGGCGTGGCGACGTCCATGCCGGCCATCTCGGCAGCGAGGCCGATGACGTTGAGCGGGTTCTTGAAGTCGTGGACGATGGTGCGCGCAAAGCGGCCCACCATCGCGAGCCGCTCGGCCTGGAGAATTTCGTCGATGTATTTCTGGTTCAGCGAACGAACGCGGTGGCTGAACTCGCGAATCAAGTTCAACGCTAGTCGGGGTTTCTGCTCCAGCAAGGCGAGCAACTCTTCGCGCCCGATGCAATACGCCCGCGTTTCCATCTCGGCGGTGGCGGTGGCAGAACGCGGCGCATCATCCAACAAGGCCATCTCGCCGAAGAATTCGCCGGGGCTGACGGTCGCCAACGGGCGCGATTCATTGTCCCCGATTGCAGCGGAGATGATGACGCGACCCGTCTCGACGAGGTAGAAACCATCGCCAGGGTCGCCCGCCCGGAAAATGGTCTGACCCGCAGCGAAGCGGCGCATTTTGGCCGTGTGCTGCAACGCCTGCAGCTCCTCGTTGAGAAGTCCGGCGAAGCGCTTGCCATCGGTTGGGGCCATATGCCGGCCAATGTAGTTCGAGCCCGGATTCCGTAAAGCCCGGAGATTACCGGAGATGAGGCGACAACATTTTTGATGCAAGGCACCCGCACCCGCGTCAGCCTCTGCGCTATGTCCAACGTGATTATCCGTCCCGACTGGCAGCTGCCCGAAAGCCGCATCACGCCCGAGCGTTCCTATCGTGATCGCCGGAAATTCCTCTGCGAACTTGGGTTTGCCGGCGGCGGCCTGCTCGCGGCCACGTTGACCGAACGTGCGGCCTTCGCTGCCGACGCGAAAGGCCTTTATCCCGCGAAGCGCAACATCGCCTACAGCCCGGCAGACTTGCAGCCCAGCAAGGAACGCGTCTTCACCACCTACAACAACTTCTACGAGTTCAGCACCGACAAGGAAGCCGTCGTGGACCGCGTCGACAAATTCGTCATCGCCCCGTGGCCGGTGAGAATCGGCGGCCTGTGCGAAAACCCGTTCACCGCCGACGCCCAGGAATTGGCCGCCGAGTTCGGCGTCGAGGAGCGCGTGTATCGCTTCCGCTGCGTCGAGGCCTGGAGCGCGGTCGTGCCGTGGACGGGCTTCGAGTTGCGCAAACTCCTGGAAAAAGTGAAGCCCAAGCCCGAGGCGAAGTTCGTGAAGTTTGTCACCGCCGCGCGGCCCGACCAGATGCCCGGCATCAATCGCCTGCGCGGTTATCCTTGGCCTTACACCGAGGGCCTGCGCATGGAGGAGGCCATGCACCCGCTCACGCTGCTCGCCACGGGCGTTTACGGTAAACCGCTGCCGAAGCAGAACGGCGCCCCCCTCCGCGTCGTCGTCCCGTGGAAATACGGCTACAAGAGCGGCAAGTCCCTCGTCTCCATTGAACTCGTCGCCACACAGCCCAAGACGCTGTGGGAAACGCTCTCGCCCGAAGAGTATCCCTTCGAGTCCAACGTCGATCCCGCCGTGCCACATCCGCGCTGGTCGCAAGCCAGCGAGCGCCAAGTGGACACCGGCGACCGCATCCGCACGCTGCCGCTCAACGGCTACGCGATGCAGGTCGGCGCGCTTTACAAGAAGTAGTCGCCCCGTCGGGATCTGAACTGTTCCGATTCGAGTGTGACTTCCGCTCGCCTTGCCGCGTCTGCCCCGGCATGATTCAGCCACGCATGAAAGCCTCGTTCTTTCGCCTTACCCTGTTCGCGCTCCTCGCCGTTCTCGTCGGCGAATCTTCCGCCGTCGTCGCCGGCAAGCGGCCCAACATCATCTTCTTCCTCACCGACGACCAGGGCTACGGCGACATCTCCGCGCACGGGAATCCCGTGCTCAAAACGCCGCACATGGATCGGCTCCACGCCGAGGGCGTGCGCTTCACGGACTTTCACGTCAGCCCCACCTGCGCGCCCACGCGCAGCGCGCTCTTCACGGGCCGGCACGAGTTCAAGAACGGCATCACCCACACCATTCTCGAACGCGAGCGCCTCACGCTGAAGGCCACCACGCTCGCGCAAGTGCTCCAGACCGCCGGCTACACCACAGGCATCTTCGGCAAGTGGCACCTTGGCGACGAAGGCGAGTATCAGCCCGGTCGCCGCGGCTTCAGCGAAGTCTTCATCCACGGCGCGGGCGGCATCGGCCAGTCCTATCCCGGTAGTTGCGGTGACGCGCCGGGCAACAAGTATTTCGACCCCTACATCCTGCACAACGGGAAGTTCGAGAAAACCCAGGGCTACTGCACCGATGTCTTCTACGGCCAGGCCACGCAGTGGATGGACACGCAGCGCAAGAGCGGCAAACCCTTCTTCTGCTACATCCCCTCGAACGCCCCGCACGGTCCCTACATCGCGCGGCCCGAGGACAAGGCGCTCTACGACGGCAAGGCCCCGAACGACCAGGCCGCCAGCTTCCTCGGCATGGTCCACAACATTGACCAGAACATCGGCAAGGTGCTGGCCAAGCTCGACGAGTGGGGCATCGCCAAGGACACGCTCGTAGTCTTCATGAACGACAACGGCGGCACCGCCGGCGTGCCCGTCTGGAACGCCGGGATGCGCGGCAGCAAAGGCTCCGCGTGGCTTGGCGGCACGCGCGCAAGTTCCTTCTGGCGCTGGCCCGGCACGCTCAAGCCCGCCGACTGTGGCGTGCTCGCGGCCAACATTGATTTTTTCCCGACCATCGCCGAGATCACCGGCGCGAAGCTGACCGACGAAGTGCGCAAACAAGTCGAGGGCCGCAGCCTCGTGTCGTTGCTCGAAAACCCCGCCAGCTCGTTGCCCGACCGCGTTCAGTTCACGCACCTCGGTCGCTGGCCGAAGATGGCTGACCCGAACCTCTCGAAGTTCGCCATGTGCAGCGTGCGCAACACGCGTTGGCAGCTCATCTCTCCCAACGGCGGCGCAGAGCCCAAGTGGCAGCTCTTCGATGTGAAGGCCGACCCCGGCCAGGAAACCAACGTGGCCGCGCAGCATCCCGAGGTGGTGAAGCAACTCGCCGCCGCCTACGACCAGTGGTGGAGTGATTGCCAGCCCCTGCTCGTCAACGAGAAGGTCGTCGGGCCCAAACTAAACCCCTTCGCCGAACTCTACTGGAAGCAATTCGGCGGCGGCCCCACCGAGGCGGACTACAAGCGCATGGACCCGGCGCGCGCCCTCGAAGCGCCCGAGGGGAGGAAGAAGGGGAAGGCGAAGTAACCCGTGCCGGCGACTTGCAGTCGCCGCCCAGAGGCACCGCCAGGCAGAACGCGTTCACCCAGCCCACGCGCCACGCGGCGGTTGCAAACCGCCGGCAAGGAATCAAGGCTCCGCCAGTCGCACGCGGTAGAAACGGCGCGGCAACGTCGCCGGCGCGCCATCCAGCACGTCGAAGAGCCCGTCCAGCGAGCTGTTTGTCGTCACCGCGCTCCACGTCGTCAGATTCGTCGAGACCTCGATGGCGTTGCGCGTCGCCTGCTCGGTTTGCACGGTCAGCCGCAGGAAGCCGTCGCTCTGCCGCGTGGCCGAGACCAGCGTCGGCACAGTCACGCGCGGCTCGCCGGCGATCTGGTAATTGTCGAACACAAGGTAGTTGTTCCCCGCGCTGCCCGGCGTGCGGATGGCCCAGACGGCATCGATGTCCCCGAGGTTGAGCGCCGCGTTGGTCGTGGTGATGGGCAAGGGCGCGGTAAGCACCGTGCCATCGAGCGACGCCTGCCAGCGGTTGCGCGGGAAGTTCAGAGTCACGGCCAGCTCATGCACCGCGCCGCGCGTGAACTGAAAGCCCGTGCTCACGAAGCCGCCAGCACCGTCCAGCGCATAGTTGATGCCCGTGGAGGCGTTGTCGAAGTCCAGCGTGAAGAGCCGCGCGCCGTTCGTGTTGTAGATGCTCCAGCGGAAGTCATCGCGACGGGCGTTGGTCGAGTCCACCACGAGCATCGTCACGGAGAAGGTCACGACGCTGAGGTTCGTCGGCACCGGTGCGAGGTCCACGGGTCGCCAGACGTTGTTGAACTCCGTCGCTCCAGGAGCACCGAAGCCGATGTAAGCTGACTGCCCCGCACCCGGGATGAAGTCTGTCACGACGCCGTTGCCGCCTGTGCCCTCGTGCTGCCAGCCGTTCTGCCCGCTCAAGGTGAAGTTGGTGGAATAACCCTCGAACGACTCGAAGCTCGTGCGGTAAATCAGCGTGGCAGCGGAAGCGGGCAGCAGCGTCGCCAGCAGGATGAAGCCCCCCGCCAGCGCCCGCCCGCCAGCGCGCCACACAAAATCCATTTGTCCCCGCGCACTCATGTCGCCAGTATCAAAACCATGTTCAGCCGTTTGTTTCGACGCACCTCTTCCTTCGCCCTGCCAAGTCTTCTTGCGCTCGCTGCTGTCGCTGCCGAGCCGGCGGACTTCATTGTCCGCAACGCCAAAGTCGCCACCATAGATGCGAAGTTTAGCCTCGCGCAAGCCGTCGCCGTGCGCGGCGACAAGATCCTCGCCGTCGGCAGCAACGCCGACATCGCCAAGCTCGCCGGGCCGAACACGCGCATCGTGGACGCGAAAGGCAAGCTCGTCGTCCCCGGCCTCATGGACTCGCACACGCACCCGAGCGGCGCGAGCATGTATGAGTTCGACCACACAATGCCCGAGATGGAGTCCATCGCGGACGTGCTCGCCTACATCAAGTCCCGCGCCGCCGTCGCGCCGGAGGGCCAGTGGATCACGACCTCGCAGATTTTCATCACACGCCTGAAGGAGCAGCGTTACCCCACGCGCGCCGAGCTGGACGCCGTTGCGCCGAAGCACCCGGTCGCCTTCCAGACCGGCCCGGACGCCTCGGTCAACACGCTGGCGCTCCACCTCAACAAGATTGACCGTAATTTCCAGATTCCCGCCGGCGTGCCGGGCAAGGTTGAGAAGGACGCCAACGGCGAACCCACCGGCATACTCCGCACGGCGGGCAACTACTTCAAAACCGGCAACACCGGCGCGCGCAGCGCCACCGAGGCCCAGCGCACGGAGCGGCTCGTCGCGCTCTTCAAGGACTACAACTCCGTCGGCATTACAACCATCTCCGACCGCAACGCCAGCCTCGGTGCCATCGAGGGTTACGCAAAGCTGCGCGACGCCGGCCAGCTCACCGTCCGCGTGTTTTCCTCTCAAGGCGTCGGCTCGCTCGGCGAGCTGGCGAAGATTCAGGACAGCATCCGCGCCGTGGCGAAGCACAAGCTGCACACCGAGAACGACGACTGGGTCCGCATCATCGGCATCAAGATGTTCCTCGACGGCGGGATGCTCACGGGCAGCGCCTACATGAGGGAGCCGTGGGGCTTGAGCGAGATTTACTCCATCACCGACCCGCAGTATCGCGGCGTGCTCTTCATCCCGAAGGACCGCCTCAAGCCGATGGTCCGCACCGCAGTCGAGAGCGGCCTGCAATTCACCGCGCACAGCGTCGGCGACGGCGCGGTCCACACGCTGCTCGACGTCTACGACGAGTTGGCGAAGGAAGGCCTCCCCATCCGCCAGACCCGCGCGTGCGTCACGCACAGCAACTTCATGAGCAAGGAAGCCGTCGAGACCGCCGCGCGCCTCGGCGTGGTCTTGGACATCCAGCCCGCGTGGCTCTACCTCGACACGCGCACGCTGACGAAGCAGTTCGGCTACGACCGGCTGCGCTACTTCCAGCCGCTGCGGAGCATCTTCGCGGCGGGCGGCGTGGTCGGCGGCGGCTCGGACCACATGCAGAAGATCGGCTCGTTCCGCAGCGTGAATCCCTACAACCCGTTCCTCGGTATGGCCACCGCCATCACGCGCCGGGCGAAGTGGTATGACGGCCAGTTGCACCCCGAGGAAGCCCTCACGCGCGAGCAGGCGCTGCGCTTCTACACCATCAACAACGCGAAGCTGCTCTTCAAAGAAGACCGCACCGGCTCGCTCGAACCCGGCAAGCTCGCCGATCTCGCGCTGCTCGACACCGACCTGCTCACGTGCCCCGAGGACAAGATCGCGCAGACCAAGGCACTGCTCACGATGGTGGGCGGGAAAGTGGTTTGGGAGGTGAAGTAGGACAGCGCGTCCCGCCTGTCCTCCGACTTTCAGATTCCGCTCAAGCGGGCCTTTTCAAATGGATGTCAGGCGGGATGCCTGACCTACTTCTCCAGCAGATACTCCGGCACCTTGATGTCCTTGCTCTTGAGCGACGGCTCGTTGCCGCGCCATTGGAAACCGGCGGCTTCGAACTCACCTCGGTTCGCCTTGAGCGTGTCCAGCAGTCGCCGCGCGAGTTGGCGGTTCGGCGAACGCTCGCGGACGGCGAAGGGTTGGATCGCCCGCGCGCCCTCGTGCTTGATGGGGAAGAACTCGAGGTGCTCCGTCTGAGGTGCGGCGTTCACGCGATAGACGACGGCGGCTTCGAGTCCGCCCGCGCGCATCTGGTTAATGAGGAAGTCGGCCGTTGGCACTTCGACCACGACGTTCTTGCGCACCGAGTCGAGCAGGCCGGTTTGCTTAAGCATCCCGCGCGTCATGAAACCGAGTGTGCTTTGCTCAGCGTTGCAGAGGCCGAGCTTCAAGCCGGGCTGCGCGAGGTCGGCTAGAGTCTTTACGTTCTTCGGGTTGCCCTTGCGCACCACGATGCCGATCTCGGTCTCGGTCAGCAGGAAGGCCTCGGGGAACTGCGCGGCCACGGGCGGCACGAAGCACAAGTCGCACGCGTAGTAGGCGTCCGGGAAACGCGGCGAGGTCGCGGAGTCCATCGTCTTCATCGTAGCGCAGAGCACGCCGCAGCCGTTGAAGACAGTGGTGACGTTCACGCCCTCGCGGTCGGCGAATTGCTTCAGGAGCTTCTCGATTGCCAGCCGGTTCACGCCGCCGCTGTAGAGTATCAACTCCGGTTTCTCCGCCCACTTGTCGCCATCCGCGAGCTGGAAGCCGTGCGACTGGAACACCGCGCCGCCCTTTTCTGGCGCGGCCAAGTAGCGCGCGAACTTGAGCGCGGCGGCGGGCTGCGAACACACAGCCAGCACGGCAGCGCTGGCGTTTTCGACGCGGTCTTTTAACTCAGGAACTTCCACAGCAAGTAGCCCTTTGAACTGCGGGACAGTCGCATCCCAGAGGATGGCGGCGTCAACGGTGCCGAGCGACAGGTCGGCGGCGACTTCCGTAACGGCGGGCTTCATCACCGTGGCGCGGGCGGCCAGCTTGCTCCAAGTCTCTCCGAGCGCGGCTTTGGACACGCGCGAGATGCTGGCGGCGTCGGGGTTGGTCAGCGCAAGCTTCACATCGTCGCGGAGCAGGTCAGTGAGCGAGTGGATATTCTTCGGGTTGCCCGCGCGCACGGCGATGACGGGATGCTGGCGCACGAGCGGCAGGACTTCGCGGACCAGCTCGAACTTCCGCGCATCGGCGACCGAGCCATCGTCGGCGGCGATGAAGAGGTCGCCGCGCTTGGCCACGCGGAGGTTGCTGATGAGCGCGCCGGTGGGGCCGTATTGCAACTGCACCTCCACGCCGAAATCCGCGCGATACTTCGCCGCGATGGCTTCGACGGGCTGCTTCAACCCGGCGGCGCAATAGACGGTGAGCGCGGCGGCGCGAGCCGAGCCCGTGGACGGCGCGGCATCGCGACGCTGCAAGAGCGCGAGCACCGCAAACAACCCGGCAATGGCAAAGAGAAGGGCGGCGAGTTTTTTCATCTGCACAGCAAGCCTAGCCGCGGCGTGCAAAGAGGAACAAGCCGACGATGGCACAGACGACCGCTCCCAGCCACATAGGTGTCGTGGAATCCGGCGCGGACGAGGTGGCCTCCAGAGCCGCCGTGCTGGCGATGGTGATGGTCTGTGCTTCGTTGGTCGGGTTGTTCTTCGGGACGGCGGCGGGCGGCTTCGCGATGCCGGACGGAGGCGAACTCGCCTTCTCTGCCGCGGCTTGTAGTTCCTCCGGCCAGTTCACATTCATCAGCAGGTCCCAGCCGGGGTTTTGGCGTTTCACCTGGCAGGAGCACGCACCGAGGAGAAAGAGGCTGGCTTCCTCAAGCTCCGCATCACCGAAGTCTGCGGCAGGCCATGCGCCGAGGACGCGCCCGCGCCCAAAGACGGCGGCGAGCCACGGGCCGGTGGCGAGTTCAGCGGCGGGCTTCGGACCGGCGAGCATTTTGAGGAGGATGGATTCATCGCCAGCACGCGGAACGCGCAGCCGGGAGAACTTCACGCGCAGCGCGGGGCCGGGGCCGAGCTTGCTGGTGGGGTCGTTCGGGTCAATGCGCGGGAGAATGGCGACTTGTTCCAGGTAGCGCAGCCGCTTCTCGACGCGCGCGGCGATGGCGTCGTCCTCGGCCTGGTTGCCCGATTCCGCGAGCACCCACACGACGGACTCGCCAGCGAGAATGCGCCGGGCGATTTCCTTGCGCGCGGGCGAGTCGGTCAGCGCGGCGAGGCTTGTGGGCGTGAGCGTGCCGGTCCAGACGACGGGTGACTTCGCCTCCTCGGGATGCGGGAAGAGCAGGCGCGCTTCCGTGCCGGTGCCGGGCTTGGCCTCCAAGTTCACGGGCAACGCGGTGCCGAGGTTGCGGAAGAAGTCGGCGAGCTTGCCGTCCTGCATGGCAGCAGCGGGGAGCTCAATCCGGTAGGCGTCGGCCTGCCAGTTATCCAAGCCGTAGCGGAAGACGGGGACGGTGCAGGCGGGGCACTGGGCGGCGTGAGCCAACGTGACGATCAGGAAGGCAATGGCGATTGGCCAGCGGCGCAACCAAAGCACTGGGCCGCAGGGCCGGCGGGCGGGCGCACCCATGAAATTGCGGAGTTGAACGCGCTGGATCACGCCGTGAAATTGTAGGGGCAACACCCATCCGGCAAGGAGGAAACAGTCGGTAATGCGACCAGCGCAGGCTCAGGCACCGAGGGCTTTTACTGGCAAGATTTAGCTATGAGGACCGGGACGGGCCTTCGAGACATACCGGTCTGGACGGGTGGCCGGCCGGGAACTTTCGTTGTGAGAGCGAACGGTTCAGGCCTTCTCTTCGATCAACTCGCGACGACCGCCGCCTAAGAGTTGCTCGATAAAGTTGGTGGAATAGACACCACGCCGGAAGTTCGGGTCCTGCAAAATCGCCTGTTGGAAGGGAATGGTGGTTTTGACACCGGTGATCATGTATTCGCTGAGGGCGCGGGACATGCGCTCCATGGCTTCGCGGCGGTCTTTGCCCCAGACGATGAGCTTGGCGATCATCGAATCGTAATGCGGCGGGATCGTGTAGCCGGCGTAGGCGTGGCTGTCGATGCGCACGCCGGGACCGCCGGGTGCATAATACATGTCGATGCGGCCGGGCGAGGGGCGGAAGTCGTCGAAGGGGTCTTCGGCATTGATGCGACACTCGATGGCGTGGCCGCGAACCGTAATGTCACTCTGGTTGATCCGTAGTTGTTCGCCAGCGGCGATCATGATCATTTGCTTGAGCAGGTCCACGCCGGTGATTTCCTCGGTGACGGGATGCTCGACCTGGATGCGCTTGTTCATCTCCAGAAAGTAGTAGTTCGCGTGGTCGTCCACGATGAATTCGACGGTGCCGGCGCTGGTATAGTTGGCCGCCTCGGCAATCTTGAGGGCGGCCTTGCCCATCTTCTTGCGGAGGTCGCGGAATTCCTTGCGGTCGAAAAGCGGAGAGGGGGATTCCTCGATGAGCTTCTGGTTGCGGCGTTGAATGGAGCAGTCGCGCTCGCCGAGATGAATGAGGTTGCCGCGCGTGTCACCAAGGATCTGAAATTCGATGTGGTGGGGGTTTTCGATGAACTTCTCGATGTAAACGCCGGCGTTGCCAAAGGCTTTTTCTGCCTCAGAACGGCAAGTGTGGAAGCCTTTAACCATCGAGATGTCGTTATGGGCGACGCGCATGCCGCGACCACCGCCACCGGCGACGGCCTTGATCATCACGGGATAGCCAATGCGCTTGGCGACCGTGAGGGCTTCCTGTTCGTTTTCGATAATGCCTTCGGAGCCGGGCGGCAAAGGCACGCCGGCTTTCTTGGCGAGTGAACGGGAGATTTGCTTGTCCTCGAGCGCGTTCATAGCCCGGGAGCTGGGCCCGATGAAGCGAATGTTGCAGCTCTCGCAGACATCGGCGAAATGAGCATTCTCAGAGAGGAAGCCGTAACCAGGATGGATGGCGTCAACGTCGGCGATTTCTGCGGCGCTGATGAGGCGATCGATGCGGAGGTAACTATCCTTGCTCGGTCCTTTACCAATACAGATGGCTTCGTCGGCCATTTGCACGTGCATGGAATTGGCGTCGGACTCGGAGTAAACCGCCACGGTGCGAATGTTCAGCTCCTTGCAGGCGCGGATAATGCGGACGGCGATTTCGCCACGGTTGGCGATGAGGACTTTCTCGAACATCGGGTGGGGTCCGGAGTAAAGCCGGAATTAGAGGGGACGAATCTTGAAGAGCGGTTGACCGAACTCGACGGGCTTGGAGTTTTCCGCGACGAGTTGGGTGATGACACCCCGGGTCTCGGCCTTGATCTCGTTCATCACCTTCATGGCTTCGATGATGCAGACGACGGTGTCCGGGCCAACTTCCGAACCAATGTCCACGTAAGGGGCGGATTCGGGTGACGGCGAACGATAAAACGTCCCAATCATGGGCGACTTGATTTCAGCGTCTGTTGAAACCGAAACCGGGGCCACCGGAGCTGCCAGTGCTGCGGGGGCAGGAGGAGCCACCTGCTGGATCACTGGGCCATCCTCGTAGGCTACTTGGCCACCAAGGCTGCCGCGTTTGAGCCGGACTTTGAAATCCTGCTTCTCGAGTTCGAACTCCGAAATCGAGTTCTTCTTCATCAAGTCGATGATGGCTTTGATGTCTTTTAGATCCACAGGGTCCTCCCAGTTGAGAGATTTAGGTTGGTTTGCGAGCTTCGGCTCATGCTAGGTTAAGGACAGTTCGGCTCGGCCTGACTGCCTGCAACATTTCAGTGGGGGCGGAGCGTAGAGAGCGCACGCCAATGCGTCAAGCGGACATTCGCCACGGAAAAAAGCCAGGTTAAACTTGAACCTAATCTCTTGAAAAATCGGGCCTCAAGCTGACTTTAACTGTAAAGCGGCTTGAAGCGCCAAATAGTAGGAGTTTTCACCAAAACCAGCGATCTGGCCTTTGCAGACGCCCGCGATAAGTGACCGGTGCCGGAACTCTTCCCGAGAATGAATGTTCGACAAGTGAATCTCAATCGTAGGAACCGCCACCGCCGATATGGCATCCCGCAGCGCGACACTGGTATGGGTGTAGGCGGCGGCGTTAATGACGATAACGTCAAAAGCTCCCCGTGCCTGCTGAACCCAAGTCACCAGCTCGCCTTCGGTATTCGATTGGCGGAAATCCATTGTCACTCCCGCCTTGGCCGCTTGCTGGCGGAGCATGGCCTCAATGTCAGCAAGGGTTGTGCGACCGTAGATCTCCGGCTGGCGCTGGCCTAGGAGATTCAAGTTTGGGCCGTTCAAGAACAGGATGTTCATGGAGTCGAGAGGTTAATCGCGCGGGGGCGAGGTGTCGAACCTTTAGTCACCGCCCTCTATCTTCACCCACACTGGCGGAGCAGCGGGTTTCCGGTTGGCATCGCCCAGACTCTCGGGTAATTACCCTCCGTGCCCAGTCGCCAACCCAATCCGTGGTCTCGCCGCCAGTTCACCGGTGCGCTGACCGGAGCGACGGGCGTCGCCCTCCTGCCGTCGGTGGGCTCGGCCGCCGATCGTCATCCGGCCAAGCGCAAGCGCGTCGCGCTCATCACCACCATCGTCCGCAAGTTCTCCCATGGGCAGCACTTCGTTGACCGGTTGCTCGAGGGCTACGGCTGGCACGGCGAACACCACACGTCGCCGCTCGAACTCGTTTCCCTCTATGTCGAGCAGTTCCCCGAGACCGACACCAGCCGCGAGCGCAGCAAGCGCCACGGCGTGCGGCTTTGCCCAACCATCGCCGAGGCCCTCACGCTCGGCACCAAGCGGCTCGCGGTAGACGGCGTGCTCATTGTCGGCGAGCACGGCGACTATCCGCGCGACGCCAAGGGCCAGCCGCTCTACCCGCGCTTCCGCTTCTTCAAGGACGTGGTCAAAACCTTCGAGCGCACGAACGCCTCCGTGCCCGTCTTTCAGGACAAGCACTTCGCGATGGACTGGCGTGAGGCGCAGGAGACTTACGGCGACGCGCAGCGCCTCGGCTTCCCGCTCATGGCCGGCTCGTCGCTTCCGGTGACGTGGCGCATACCGGCCGTTGAAGTTCCCCTCGGCACGCCGCTCGTCGAAAGCGTCGGTGTGGGCTACGGCCACCACGGCTATTACGACATCCACACCATCGAGACCGCGCAGTGCATGAGCGAACGACGGGCGGGCGGCGAAGTCGGCGTGAAGTCCGTTCAAGCCTTCAAGAACGACGCCGTCTGGCGCTTGCTCGGCGAGCGTGAGTCCACGCGCAAGCTCTGCCTCGCCGCGCTGAACCGCAGCCAGACGCTCGCGCCCTTGCCAAGCTACACCTTCGCCGAGCCAAGCATCGAACATCTCAAACGCGTCAGCCCGTTCGCGATTGCCTACGTCTTCGAGCACCGCGACGGCTTCCGCACGACCATCTTCCACTTCAACGGCACCGGCACCACCTTCAGCCGCGACACCGCCGCGCTCAACGACTTCACCTACGCTGGCCTCACGCAGTCTGGTGACGTGCTTTCCACGCTGATGTTTCTGCCCATGCCGCCGACAATGTCCACGCTCGCCAGCTTCTTCGGCCCGCTGGTAAATCACATCGAGCAAATGGTCCTGACCGGCCAAACCGCCTGGCCCATCGAGCGCAACTACCTCACCACCGGCATGACGCTTTTCGCTGTGGACTCGCTCTACGCCGACGGCGCGCAGCTCGCCACCCCCGACCTGCACATTCGCTACCAGCCAACGCCGGGACCGCATTTCTGGAGACGCTAAATGAAACCGCTCCACCAAATCGCCTTCGTCCTCGCCGACTTCGCGCTGCAAACCCCCGCACAACAACTCCTCGACCGCTTCCTCCTCGGCTACCGACGTGCCGGCGCGTTCCACAAACTTGACGGTGTCCGCATCACCGTCGCTCGTGCCGGCGACTTCCTGTCGCCGTCCACCGCGACCGAACTGCTCCGCGCGCGAACGGCCAACGTTGGCCTGCAACTCACGGACCTCCCTACCGCTGTCCGCGATGCAGATGCGATCGTCCTCATGCCCCGCGCCGACGCTACCACGCCCGCCGACGCCCAGCTCACCGCTACGCTAACTCATGCCAAGCCCGGCACGCCCTGCTTCGTCTTCGGCGCACTTGCGACGAACCTCGCGGCCGCGCGCACCGTGGTCGCACTGGCCGCCGCCCGTCAGGTCACGCTCGCCTCCGGCACCACACTGCCGACGACGTGGCGCTTGCCGCAGGTGGATTTGCCCGTGAACGCACCAGTGGACGAGGCGCTCATCGTCGTGCAAGGCGCGTCACCGCTCGCTGAGCTGCACGCCCTCGACGGACTGCTGCCCGTGCTGGAACATCGTGCCGGCGGCGAGCACGGAGTGCGTCAGGTGAAGTTCCTCTCAGGCCGCGAACTCTGGCGGGCAGGCGACCGCCGCGAGTGGTCCTGGCCGCTGCTCTCCGCGGCGCTGTCGCGTTCCGACTCGCCGCAAGGAGACACGATTCTGGACGGACGCACGCAGGACTTGGTCGGCCTCGGCCTCGTGCCAAAGCTCGCCACGAACCCGCGCGGTTGGTTGATCGAGCACACCGACGGCGTGCGCACCACGTTGCTCGCGCTCGACGGGGTCGTGGCGGACTTCAACTTCGCCGTGCGCCTCGCGGACGGGAACAACATTTCAGCGCAGCTCTTGCGCGCACCCGTTCCGGCGCAGGAGCACTACAGCCAGCTTGCCGCGACGCTCGAAGACTTCTTTCGCACCGGCATGCCGCCCTGGCCCGCACAGCGCAGCCTGCTCACGGCCGGTTTACTCGACGCCTGCCGCCAGACCGCCGCGCAGCCGGGCGTGTGGCTGCGCACGCCAGAGCTTTCCTTCCGATGAGCACGCCAAAGAACATCAAGTGCCCGTCGTGCAAGAAGGCTGGCGATTGGTTCGCCACGCCGTTCGGCCCCTTTTGTTCCAAGCGGTGCAAGCTAGTGGATCTGGGCAAGTGGTTCAGCGAGGAGCATGTCGTCTCCGAGCCGTTGCGGCCAGAGCACTTCAAGGGCTTCGACGAGTTGCCGCCGGGCGAGCATCTGGACAAGCCGGAGGCCTGATTCGTCTCTCACGCTTCCGTCCTGCGCCGATAACATTGATCGTCACCTTGATGGTTGCCGGTGAAAACTTCCGTCTCGTCCGCATCCGCCACGAGTTTGCGTGAAGCAGAAGGCGTTGTCTCTTGCGGGCTATTTTCTCGTCGGCGCGCTGGGCAACGAAATATTAGGTTGCACCTTCTGAATTGCCTGCTCGATGACGCGAAGGTCGTTGGTCGTGCCGCGCACGAGGATGAGGCCGTTCTCCGGATTGAACGTCACGCGCGTGCTGCCGTTCGTCGCGCCGAGGGCGGTGACGCCAGCGGACAGGAAGAACTGCCGGACGAGTGCGTTGGCCTCCGCCGGTGTGCGCTGCGTGGCCGGGACGGTGGCAGGCTGATTCTGTCCGATGGCCCCGGCAGCGTTGTTGCCGCCAACCGTGACGCCCAGCACCGGGTTGCCCACCACGCCTTGCAAGCCTTGGATGAACGTGTCCGGATTCACGCGAAATATCCGCGAGTAGTAGGCCACCGGCCCGCGCGGGATGAAAACGATGGCGTATTCCTCCACGCTGAACTGCGTAGGCAGCTCGGCGGTTTTGCAGATGACATCCAGCGCCTGCCGCAGCGTGAGGTTCTTGAGCGGCTGCGTCACGCGCACGAGGCCCTCGCTCAAGGCCACGGGCCGCGCGACAGGCACCGGATTGCCGGCGGCGTCGAGCAACGGCGCAGCGGGCGCGACGTCGTTGATGAGGAAGTTCAGGCCCTTTTGCTCCGGATCGAACTTCTTTGCCTCCTCGATGAGCCGCTGCACCACGCCGACGAGCGGCACGGCGTCGAAGTGAACCTCGGGCAATACAATTTCCCCCAGCTTACGGTTGATGCGCTGCGCACCCTTGCTGGAGTGCGTGATGAATGGGGATTGGGTGTTGGTCCTGGCGTAGGGGTTGGGGACGGGCAAGGCAGCGCGTGGCGACTCGTTCCACTTCTTCAAGACTTCTGCCACGCGTTTCTCCCGCTGCTCGTTTGCGCTCTCCAACTCGGCCTCCAATGCCGTATATGACGAGGTGATGAGTCTCTCACTGGCGGGCGGGGTCTGGAGTTTTATGTCTGGCGTCTGGAAAGAACGAAGCTTCCTCACGTCGTCTCCTACGGGAGCTTTCTTCGCCTGCCACCACTTCGCGACGAGGCCGGTCGGGGCTTCGCCGGTCGCGCGGCTCGCGGCGCAGCCGGGAAGCAGCATGACCGCAGCGAGCACGAGCCGGCCAAACGGTGCCAGCCACGGGCTAGGAGGGGGAGGAAGGTTCCTGAGCACAGCGGGTTTGGCGTGGGGGGTGCGTGTGGGTGGGGCGACGATCGCGTTGGTATCACTACGTTGGTTTACAGGCAAGCGGCCATTGGCCTCGCCGAGTCTGGGCTTGTTTCCGAAGGTTGATGAATTACGCTCGTCGCACAGAAATCGCACCGTAGCCGGCCTGATTCTAGCCAGTGATGAAGTTGTTTCCAACGCGTTCGCGCCGGTTCCCGGCATGAAAACCATCACGCTCATTCAACGGCTGCGCACGGGCTTCGGGGCGGTGTGCCTGGTCGCGGTGCTGTGCGGCGTGGTGGTGGCGAGTCAGGGCTGGTGGTCCGTGGAGCGGCAGTTCGCGGCGGAGCGGATCCGGGGCCAGGCGGCGACGATGGCGGAGCGGCTGCGGCTGGCGACTTTGCAAACGGGCGAGGCGCTGCTGGGGGTGTTGCTGGAGCCGCAAAGCCAGACGGAGCGCGACCGCAAGCGCAGGGCCAGCGACGATCTGGCCCGCACCATTGGCGAGTTGCGGACGCTGCTGCGGAGCCAGCCGGACGCGCTGCGCTCCGCGCTGGAGGACATCAGCGATCAGGAAACGCGCGAGCTCAATGTCATTGCCGACCGGGTGCTCACGCTGGTGTTGACGAACCCGGCGCAGGCGCGGACGGAATACACCGAAAAATATTTGCCGGCGCGGCGGCGGCAGGAGCAATTGCTCGACGAACTAGTCAACCACACGGGAAGGATCGGCGCGGCCGAGCTGGACTGGCACCGGGTTCTGCTCTGGGCGGCGGGCGCGGCGTTTCTGCTGGTGGCCACGGGGGCACTTCTTGCCCGGCGGACGGAGGTGGCGTTCACCAATTCATTGCAAGCTCTCTGGCAGGGCGTGGACCGGTTGCGCAGCGGCGTGCTGGACCAGCCGATCGAACTTTCCGAGCGTAACGAATGCACTTTGCTGGCCGAGAGCTTGAACCGGCTGGGGGCCGAGCTGGCGGAACTCGCCGGACATTTCCGCCAGTCCAGCGGCGAGGTGCTCACGGTGAACAACACCTTGGGAGCCGCGCTGGGCACCAGCAAACAGCACGTCTCGGAAATGGAGACGCTTGCGATCCACCTCGCCGCGTCCGCCCGGCGCGTGCTCAACACCGCCGGTGAGCTGTCCCGCTCCGTGCACTCCGTCTCCCTCGTTGCCGACCAGACGGCGATGCTCACCGACTCCAGCCGCATCGGGCTCAAGCACATGAGCCAGACCATCGAGGCCATTCACCGCGCGGCCGACGGCATCAACGCCAAGCTGGGCATTCTTAACGAAAAGGCCGCGAACATCAGCCAGGTCATCACCACGATGGCCAAGGTGGCCGACCAGACGAACCTGCTTTCGCTCAATGCCGCCATCGAGGCCGAGAAGGCCGGTGAATACGGCCGTGGCTTTGCGGTCGTCGCCACGGAAATCCAACGGCTGGCAGACCAGACCGCCGTGGCCGCCGAAGACATCGAGCAAATGGTCCGCGAGATGCAGTCCGCCGTGACCGCCGGCGTGATGGGCATGGACAAATTTGCCGACGAAGTGCGTCAAGGCGTGGGCGACGTGCAGAAGGTGAGCGAGCAGTTGGACCGCGTGCTGCAGCATGTGCAGGCCATCACGCCGCAGATCGAATCCGTCAACACCACCATGAACGCGCAGACCGACAGTGCCCGGCAAATCTCCGAGGCCACCACGAAGTTCGGAGACTTCTCCCGGGCCACCACTGATGCCCAACGGCAAGCCTGGGGCACGATGGACCAGTTCGAGTCCACCGCCCGGCGCATGCAAGAGCGGGCCGCCCGTTTCAAACTCAAAACCTGATCCCGCCCGGCCATGAAAAAATTCAAAGTCCGGCAAAAGCTTTTGCTCTTGGGCCTCCTTTTCGCCCTGCCCTTTGCCACCGTCGTCGTTTACGACCTGTTCTTCGTCAAGGCCAAGCGCGACCTCGGTCATGCCAAGGAGGAAATCATCGGCGTCAGCATCCAGCCCCGGCTGCTCAAACTTTTTCACGAGTTGCAAATCTACCGTGACCTTGGCCATGCCGTCGCCAACACCAACCTGGTCCTTCGCCCGCTGTTCGAACAACAGCCCGGCGTTGTGCAACTGGCGATGAAGAGCGCAGATGAGGTGATCGGGCCGGCTTGCGAGCAGATCCAAGGGTTGGAGTATCAATGGAGCAAGCTCCAGAGCCAGATCCAGAACGCGTTCAAGCATCCGCCTTATGACATTCCCTCGCTGGCCTATGAAGATCGTTCCCGACTGATTGCTGAAACGCGGGCCTTGCTGGTCTTCATCGGCGACAAATCGAAACTAAGCGACGACACCGTCAGCGAGGCGGCCCAGCAGCTCACGGCGGCCTTGCAGTGGCGCGGGCCGGACCTGCTGGAGGCGCTTTCCAACGCCCGCGGGATTTGCAACGGCCTGGCTTCGCGGGGCAGCGTCGTGGCCAAAACCGAAAACCAGAAAATCGAGTTCGAAGAGCTGGAACGCAACGTCATACGGATCGAGTCCGCCCTCACCAGTTCCGAGGGCACGCTGTTCTCAACGGTAGACGCGTTGATGCGCGCCCACTTCTCGCTCAAGCCACGCTTCGACTCGGAGTTTGGCAACGCCCGCCGGGCCGTGGACGAGGCCGCCAAGCTGGTCCGCTCCACGCTCAAACAACAGGGTGCCGTTGCGGCGGCGAAGGAATATCACGACACGCTCACGCAAGCCGCCGTGACGGTGCTGCGCCTGGAGGACAAGGTCAGCCTCGCCCTCGACGAGGAGTTCAAGAAACGCATCGAGAAATTCTACGTGGACGCGGGCAAGACGCTGGGCATCGTCGCGATCAGCATGCTGGTGGTGCTGGTTATCGCCTTGTTCATCAGCAACGGCATTACCGGCCCGCTCGACGAGGTGGTCGAGGCCGCCGACCAGATCGCCGAGGGCGACCTGACCGTCAACGTCTCCTCGCAGGACCGTGGCGATGAAATGGGCAACCTCCTCCGGGCACTCCAGCGAATGGTGCGCAGCCTCAATGACATCGTCGGGCAAGTGCAAAAATCCGGCCTGCAAGTCAACACCTCGGTCAACCAGATCTCCGTCACCGGCAAACAGCAGCAGGCCACGGCCAACGAGATCGCCGCCACCACCACCGAGATCGGCGCGACCGCCAAGGAGATTTCCGCCACCTCGCTCGAGTTGGTGAGCATGATGAAAGACGCCACCGCAGTAGCCGAGGATACCGCCGCGCTCGCCAGCAAGGGCCAGGAAGGCCTCTCCCGCATGCGCGAGACGATGACTCAGCTCACGGATGCCGCCGGGCTCATCCAGTCCAAACTGGCCGTGCTCAACGAAAAAGCCGCCAACATCAACCAAGTCGTCACCGCCATCACGAAGATTGCTGACCGCACCAACCTGCTGTCCCTCAACGCCGCCATCGAAGCAGAGAAAGCCGGCGAATACGGCCGAGGCTTCTCCGTCGTCGCCACCGAGATCCGCCGCCTCGCCGACCAGACCGCCGTGGCTACCTACGACATCGAGCAGATGGTCAAAGAAATTATACAAGCAACAGGAGCTAAAGAAGTACCAATCACTCGACCAGTCCAACCAGGCCATCGAACAACTCAAGAGCACAGCCTACGCGCTGCGCGAAGGCGTGGCCCGCTTCAAATTGCCGGGAGGACGATGAAGAATGGAGAACTCAGAATCCAGAAGGCGAAGTATCAGCTGGCTTCGGCTTGTAACTTCACACTTCTGGCTCCTGAATTCTGACTCCTGAATTCTCCACCCCGATGCTCTTCCTCGTCTTCCAAGTCGGTGCCGACCGCTACGCGCTGGAAGCCGCACAAGTCATCGAGGTGCTGGCGATGGTGGAACTGCAGAAAATCGCCGGCGCCCCGGTCGGCACTGCCGGGGAATTCGTCTATCGCGGCGAGCCCGTGCCGGTGCTGGACCTCTGCCTGCTCACCCTCGGTCGCGCCTCGAACCTCCGCCTCAGCACACGCATCCTCCTCCTGCGCCATGAGCCGCAAGCCGGCACGCAAAAACCCCTGGGCCTGATCGCCGAGCACGCCACCGAGCTGGTGACCAAGAGCCTGGGGGAATTCACCTCCGTGGGCGATGCGCTCGTCGCACCCGATCCGCGCGGTCGGCTGCGCCTGCTCCAGCTCGACAAGCTGTTAAGCCCCGAGTTGCGCGATCTGCTGGCAGTGTATTACTTCACCCAGACGCTCGAAGCCGATGCTCGCTGAATTCAAAAACCGTCGCCGCAGCGAGGCCACCACTCCCGCCGCACCGGCGGCGACCAAGCAAGCCGTGACCACAGAGGCACCACGGCCGATGCTGGATTGCTGGCAGCACATCGGCGTCTGGGGCAACGGCTCGTGCGCCGAGCTGAAGACGCATCTGCATTGCCGCAACTGCCCCACCTACGCCGCCGCAGCCATGCGCTTCCTTGATGCCCGGCCGCCCGTCGGCTACCGGCGGGAATGGACTGAGCATCTCGCCGAAGAGACGGCCAGCGTCGCCGTCGGCACGCCGTTCCTCGTCTTCCGAATCGGAGACGAATGGCTCGCACTCAACATCGGCGTCATGGAGGAAGTCGGTGAAAGCCGCCCCATTCACTCCCTGCCGCATCGCCGCGAAGGCGTCCTGCTCGGCGTGGTGAATGTCCGGGGCGAACTGCTTGCCTGCGTGTCCGTGGGCCGGCTGTTGGGCATTGAACGCGGTGTCGGCAAGGGCACTGCCCTGCCGGGCAAGTCATCGGGTCGGTTGCTCGTGGTAAGTCACGCCGGTGAACACTACGCCTTTCCCGTCACCGAAGTGCGCGGCGTCCAGCACCTCGCACTGCCCGCCGATGCGCCTGCGCCCGCACCCGACGATCAAGTCATGGGTGCCGCCGGTCGGGGCCGGGTCGAATGGCGCGGTCGGAGTGTTTGCTGTCTGGACGAGGCAAAACTCTTCGCCTCGCTGAACCGGAGCCTCGCATGAGCCACTCCCTGCCCGAAGACCTGAGCAGCTTCTCCATGCTCGACCTGTTCAAGGCCGAGGCTGAGACACAACTCGCCGTGCTCAATCGCGGCCTGCTCGATCTCGAAAAGGGCGCCACCCCCGAGCATCTCAAGGAGCTGATGCGCGCGGCACATTCACTCAAGGGGGCGGCTCGTCTCGTCAGCCTCGACACCGCCGTCCGCGTAGCCCATGTGATGGAAGACGCGCTGGAAGCCGCCCAACGCAGTCCCGTGCCTCTCGCTCAAAAGCCCGTCGCCGGCCTGCTGGATCGCGAGGATCTGTCGCCCAAATTCCGCGGCCAGACCGCCTTCGCCACGCTGTTGGTGGACATGATGCTCGAAGGCGTGGACCTGCTCGACCGCATTGCCCACACGCCCGAAGCCGAGATGGAGCAATGGAGCAATGACCACGCGGCGGAAATCGAAACCTACCTCCGCAACGTCACGGTGCTGATGGAGGTTCACTCTCAGGCGGAGAAATTCGCCCAAGCAGGCGGAGCCCCCACTACGAGTGGCATTTCCCCCGGCACACCAGCGTCCGCCTTTGGTGAAGAGTCTCCGACCGCAGGACCGAGTTTGACGAAGGACGAGGCGGATCGCTCGTTGCGCATCACGGCGGACAGCCTGAACCGGTTGCTTGCGCTGGCCGGCGAATCTCAAGTGCAAGCCCATCGGCTCCGCCCTTTCACCGAGACGCTGTTGCGCCTGAAGCGGCAGCTCACTGATTTGAGCGCCGCCTTCGACCATGTCCGCGAAACCATTCCCACGGAAATGGTGACCGGCCGGCTGCGCGACCAATTGCA
The DNA here is from genome assembly GCA_009922615.1 of Pseudomonadota bacterium. Taxonomy (GTDB): domain Bacteria; phylum Verrucomicrobiota; class Verrucomicrobiia; order Limisphaerales; family SXTU01; genus SXTU01. Next base: position 37,334 of record RFVF01000009.1, on the reverse strand, counting down.
CACCTTGCAGGTGTGTGTCACCGAATCGCGGCAGTATCTCGGCGACCGGCTGGTGGAATTGGAGAACCTGGGCCGGCGTTCCTCGACCCTCTCCGGTCGCATGTATGACGCCGCACTCGCGTGCCGGATGCGGCCCTTCTCCGACGGCACCCAGGGTTTCCCCCGGATGGTGCGCGACCTCGGCAAACGCCTTGGCAAAGAAGCCACGCTCGAAATCCACGGTGCCGACACACAGGTGGACCGTGACATTTTGGAAAAGCTCGAGCCGCTCATCACGCAACTGCTCCGCAACGCCCTGGATCACGGTTTGGAATTTCCCGATGACCGCGTGGCCAAGGGCAAGCCCCGCGCCGGCCGGCTCACGCTCGAGGCCCGGCACAGCAACGGCAAGCTGTTGGTCTCCGTGGCGGACGACGGCCGGGGCGTGGACACCCACCGGCTGCGCGAGTCGATCGTTTCCAAAGGCCTGATTTCGCGCGAGACAGCCGCCCAGTTGAGCGAGCCGGAGCTGCTGGAATTCCTCTTCCTGCCGGGCTTCTCCACGAAGGAAAGTGTTTCCGAATTGTCCGGTCGCGGCGTCGGGCTGGACATCGTCTTGAACACGGTCAAGAGCGTCCGCGGCTCCGTCAGGGTGCTGTCCACGCTCGGTGAAGGCACGCGGTTCCAGCTCCAGCTTCCGCTCTCGCTCTCGGTCATCCGCGCGCTGCTCGTGACTGTGGCGGACGAGCCCTATGCCGTGCCGCTCACAGCCGTAAGCCGCACCCGTAAATTCGCCCGCAACGAAGTGGAAACCGTCGGGGACCGGCGCTTCCTGCTCCACGAGGACCGGCGGCTGCCGCTCGTCGCCGCGCATGATGTGCTGGGCCGGAGCGAGCCGGTGGCCGTGAACGGCGAGTTGCCCGTCATCGTGCTTGGCGAACGCGAGCAGAGCATTGGGCTGTTGGTGGATGCCTTCATCGGCGAGCGCGAACTGGTGGTGCTTCCGTTGGACCCCAAGCTAGGCAAGGTGCAGGACATTGCCGCTGGCGCACTGATGGAGGACGGCTCGCCCGTGCTGATCCTCGACATCGACGATCTCCTGCGCTCGGCCGAACGCAGCCTGTCTACGGGTGCGCCGGGCGGCGTGCGCCAGGAATTGCCCGCTGCCAGCGCCCGTCACCGCCAGCGCGTGCTGGTGGTGGATGACTCGCTCACAGTGCGCGAACTGGAGCGCAAGCTGCTCGTCGAGCACGGTTACGAAGTCGAGGTGGCGGTGGATGGCATGGATGGCTGGAACGCCGTGCGCGCGGGCCGGTTTGACCTGGTCATCACGGACATGGACATGCCGCGCATGGATGGCTCGGAGCTGACGCGGCTCATCAAAGGCGACGTGCTGCTGCGCTCGCTGCCAGTGATGATGATCACCTACAAGGAGCGTGAGGAAGACCGCCAGCGCGGCCTGCGCGCGGGCGTGGATGTGTTTTTGACGAAGGGAAGTTTTCAGGACGCGACGTTTCTGCGTGCGGTGGCGGAACTCATCGGCGAGGCGGTGTGAAATCATTTCTCCGCTCGACAAGGCGGCGCAGGGCAGCCGACATTTTCGCGCATGTCACAACGAACGTTGACGCTCGGACACTCGCCGGACCCGGATGACGCCTTCATGTTTTATGCGCTGGCCAAGGAGCTGATCCCCGCGCACGGCTACCGCTTCGAGCACATCCTCCAGGACATCCAGACGCTCAATGAACGCGCCACGCGCGGTGAGCTGGACATCTCCGCCGTGAGCATCCACGCCTACGCGCACGTGAGCGACCAGTATGCGCTGCTGCCCAGCGGCGCGAGCATGGGTGACGGCTATGGGCCCATGCTCATCGCCAAACGCCCGCTCACGCGCGAGGCCATCGCCACGAAACGCATCGCGGTGCCAGGGCGCATGACCAGCGCGTTTCTCGCGTTGCAGTTATATCTCGACAAGCCGGCGCGCGAATTCGAGCACGTCATCGTGCCGTTCGATTTGATCTTCGAGGCGGTGCAGAACGGTGTGGCCGACGTGGGCCTGATCATCCATGAGGGCCAGCTCACGTTTGAGAAGCAGGGTTTCCAGTTGTGCGAAGATCTCGGCGCGTGGTGGGGCAGCGAGAACGACGGCCTGCCGTTGCCCTTGGGCGGAAATGTGATTCACAAGCGCATCCCGCCCGCCGAACGCAAGATCATCTCCGACCTGCTCACCGACAGCATCCGCTACAGCCTCGATCACCGGCCCGAGGCGGTGGCGCACTCCCTGCGCTGGGCACGCGGCATGGGGCACGACCTCGCGGACAAATTCGTCGGCATGTATGTGAACCACTGGACGCTCGATTACGGCGAGCGCGGACGCGAGGCTATCCGGCGCTTTCTGGGGAAGGCGGCAGCGAAGGGATTCATTCCGCGCCAGCCGGAGCTGGAGTTCGTGGTCTGAAGCCCGCGCTCAGGACTATCGCACCTTGCTGATTTTCTCCCGGCAGTCCGGACAGCAGAGGTGGAAGGCCGTGTCGCCCGTGCCCGTTTGGAATGGGAGTTCCAACTTGTGCCACTGGTCGTTCAAATCCTTCGCGCGACCGCACACGCTGCACAGCGGGATGAAATTCTTGAACTGCGCCACTCCTTGCATGGCCGTTTCGGCGGCGGACAGACGCTGGATTAGATACGACTGCAACTCGACCGAGCGCACGCCGACCTTGATGCGGGCCTGAAGGATTTCCTTGTCGAACGGCTTGCTGACAAAATCATCCGCCCCGGCTTCCAACGCGTCGAGCAAGCTGTCCTTCCCGCCGCGCGCAGTGACGAGCATGATGTAAAAAGGCGCGATATTCGCGTCGCGGATGCGGCGCGTGAGCTCCATGCCGTTGATCTCAGGCATGAACCAGTCGAAGAGACCGATGCGCAGCGACGAGTCGTTCTGCAGCACCTCCCACGCTTCCGCGCCATTGGTGGTCGGAACGACGCTATAACCCCATTTCGACAGCAGGTTCATCAAAACCTGGCGAATGATCGGGTCATCGTCCGCGATCAGAATCTTCATTAGGTGGCTGTGACCGGGACCGGTGCCCGGCGAATTGGACGGAGTGTTTAGCCATAAATTAGTTGGCCGCCAATCAAATTATCCCCGCCCGGCGACATTCACCCGACGCTGTCGCGCCACTTGATTACCCCCCGGCTGGCTGCTAGCGTCGCCGCTCTTTGGGGGAGGGGATTAGGTTTAAGAGTCAGAGTAAGGGTAAGAGTCAGGTCGCCGCTGCCTCTTGCTCTTGCTCTTGAGCTTACGCTTAATCTCACTCCTCCGGCATCACGCATGGACTACAAGAACACGCTGAATCTGCCGCGCACGGACTTCGCCATGAAGGCCGACCTCGTCGCGCGCGAACCGCAACGCCTCGACCGCTGGGAGGCCGACGCCATTTACGCGCAGATTCGCGCTGCCCGCGCGGGCCGGCCCAAGTTCGTCCTCCACGACGGCCCGCCCTTCGCCAACGGCGATGTCCATGTCGGCACCGCGCTGAACAAGGTGCTCAAGGACATCATCATCAAATACAAGTCCCTGCGCGGCTTCGACGCGCCCTACATCCCCGGCTGGGACTGCCACGGCCTGCCCATCGAGTTCAAGGTCTCGCAGGACATGCGCAAGGCCGGCGACACCGCGAGCGATGCCGCCACCATCCGCACCGCCTGCGACGCCTACGCCCGCAAATACATTGACCTCCAGCGCACCCAGTTCAAACGCCTCGGCGTTTTCGGCGACTGGCAAAATCCCTACCTCACGCTCAACAAGGAATACGAGGCCGACGAGCTGCGCCTCTTCGCCGACCTCGTCGCGCAGGGCTTCGTCTATCGCGGCAAGAAGCCGGTGTATTGGAGCATCCCGTGCCGCACCGCGCTCGCCGAGGCCGAAGTGGAATACGCCGACCACGTCAGCCAGTCCGTCTATGTGAAGTTCAAGCTCGCGGGCGAGCCGAACACCTTCCTCCTCATCTGGACCACCACGCCCTGGACGCTCCCCGCGAACCTCGCCGTCGCCTTCAACCCGTCGCTCTTCTACTCGCGCATCCACGCCGACGGGAATGTCTATCTCGTCTGCAACTCACTGCTCGAAACCGTTGGGCAGAAATGCGGCTGGGCGGGCGGCTATCAAATCGAGCGCACCGTCTCCGCCGACGAACTCGCCACGCTCACCTACGAGCATCCGTTCTGCGCGCGCACCGGCCGGCTCTTCCCTGCGGACTTCGTCACCGCTGACACCGGCACGGGCTTCGTCCACATCGCACCCGGCCACGGCGCGGACGACTACAACCTCGGCCGCAGCGTGGGCCTGCCCATCTACTCGCCCGTCAACGACGAGGGCTGCCTCGCTCACACCGCCGACCTGCCCGCCGACCAACAGATGCCCGCCGAACTGCTCGGCAAGTCCATCCTCGAAAAGCACGGCAAGAGCGACGCCAACGACGCCGTCCTCCACGAGCTGCGCGTCCGCAACGCCCTCGCGCATCAGGAGAACTACCACCACAGCTACCCGCACTGCTGGCGCAGCAAGACCCCCATCATCTTTCGTGCGATGGACCAGTGGTTTATCAAGGTGGACCACGCCGCCGAGGGAAAAACCTTCCGCCAACGCGCCCTCGCCGAGATCGACCGCGTGAACTGGATTCCCGACTGGGGCAAGAACCGCATCGAAGGCGCGGTGAAGTCCCGGCCCGACTGGTGCATCTCGCGCCAGCGCAGTTGGGGCGTGCCCATCCCGGCCTTCTACGACGCCCAAGGCGAACCCATCCTCGACGCTGCCATCGTCCGCCGCGCCGCCGACCTCTTCGAGCAGCACGGCAGCAACGTGTGGTTCGAGAAAACCGCCACCGAACTCTGGCAGCTCTGCCGCCCCGCCAACTGGACCGGCCCCGAAGCCACCGCCAAGTCCTCCGACACCCTTGATGTGTGGATTGACTCCGGCAGCTCCAGCCGTGCGGTCATCGCGCGCCGTCCGGAGATTCGCGGCAAGGAGCATCCATTCCAGTGCGACGTTTACCTTGAAGGCTCCGACCAGCATCGCGGCTGGTTTCAGTCCTCGTTGCTCCTCTCCCTCGCCGGCAACGGGGCCGCGCCGTTCAAGACCGTGCTCACCCACGGCTTCATGGTGGACGAGGACCGCGAGAAGATTTCCAAGAGCAAGCAAGGCCAGGGCGGCTACACCAAGCCCCAGACCGCCGACCGTTACGTCAACGAATACGGCGCGGACGTGCTGCGCCTGTGGGTCGCCAGCCAGGACTACCGCAACGACATCGTCGTGAGCGAGGAGCGCCTCAAGAAAGTCAGCGAGACCTATCGCGGCATCCGCAACACCCTCCGCTACCAGCTCTCGAACCTCTACGACTTCGACCCCGCGCGGCACACCGTGCCCGACGCCCAACTCACCGGCCTCGACCGCTGGGTGCTGGGCGAGTTTGCGAAGCTGGAGGCGGCGGTCGCAGCGGCCTACGACGCCTACGAGTTCCACGTCGTCTATCAGAAACTCAGCCAGTTCGCCGCCGTGGAGCTGAGTTCCATCTACCACGACGTGGTGAAGGACCGCCTCTACACCGACCCCGCGAACTCCGCGCGCCGCCGCAGCACGCAGACCGCGCTGCACCTAGCGTGCATCTGAGCGAGTGGGAAGCGGCGAGGTTCACCCGCAGCGAAGCCGAGGAAACGGAATGGGGGAAGCTGTTTGAGACACGAAAACACATCCTCGGCGAGCTGGAGAAAGCCCGGCAGGACAAGACCATTGGCAAGAGTCTTGATGCAAAGGTTTCTTGGATTGGGTTCTCAGAAAACGGAGCGGAAGTGGAACGTGCTCAGGAGAATGAGCTCAAGGAACTGCTCAACGTATCGCAGTTCATAATAGAGGGAGTCGCCCGTCAGCAGGACAGTCCGGTCTGGACCGCAGCCGTTAAGAAAGCAGACGGCCAAAAATGCGAACGCTGCTGGCACTGGGAAACCGACGTAGGCACGAACACTGAACACCCCACTCTCTGCTCCCGTTGCGTTGAAGCCGCTACGGCGCTTTCCCATGCTTGAGAGTGAAGCAATAAGTCACTATGACCCAAATCCAACTGTCGAGACCGCCTGCAAACTTGGAAAGCTACGTCCGTCCGCCAAGCCGAGACGCCACGCCGGAGGAAGTTGAGAGCTGGATCCGAAACATGCTTCGAGAAGCCAAGTTCAACCTACACATCCCCTATAGCTTCATTGCGACGATTGCAAGTATTTCACAAGAGGCCGGAAAAGCGGGATACCGAATCCAGTTCTTGCCGATTGCTGGGAGCACGGCTACCGCAGATTTTTTCTTGGAGCGCCTGCCTTGAGTTGCTGGCTTTCTCAGAGGGCTCGCTCCGGCGCTTGTCTCGGCTGTAGCGCGTGGCATAGGCTTGGACCATGAAATCCTCCCTAGCTGCTCTCCTCCTCTGCGCCGCGGGTTTACTGATCCAAAACCTTGGCGCTCAGCCAGCGGATGTCCCTCGCAAGCTTTTCCAGACTACGGAAGCCAAGGCGGAGCATGGAGACGCAGTAGCCCAGTTCGCTCTGGGCGTCATGTATCAGTATGGAGAAGGGACTAAGACGGACCTAGTCGAAGCACTGAAATGGTATCGAAAGGCTGCCTCTCAAGGACAGAGTGATGCGCAAGCCAGACTGGGCTTGATTTATAGCAACGGCCTGGGTGTCGGAAAAAACGAGGCCGAAGGCCAAGCTTGGTTTGAACAGGCGTTTCCAGACGTAAGGGCAAAAGCGGCGCTCGGTGTGGCAGAATCCCAAGTTTCTCTCGGTATCATTTACAGGTATGGTCAATTCCCGGCAAAAAATGATGTTGAGGCGATAAAGTGGTTCCTCTTAGCTGCGCGGCAGGGTCATGCGCTGGCTCAAGGTGCAATGGCTGATGCGTATGCAAGGGGGATAGGAGTGACAAAGGATGAACGCGAGGCGGCAGGCTGGGCGCTCAAGGCAGCAGAACAGGGGGGTGCGGTTGCACAATTCAACCTCGGGCGCATGTATGAGTTTGGACGCGGCGTGGCGAAGGCCGAGGCCGAGGCGGCGAAGTGGTATCGTAGCGCCGCGGAGCAAGGAGATACCAGCGCACAACTTGCTCTCGGGTTCATGTATGCCAAAGGCCAAGGCGTGGTGAAGGATGCAGCCGAGGCGGTGAAATGGTATCGCAAGTCAGCGGAGCAGGGAGGAATTCATGCACAGTTTTACCTTGGTCTAAAGTATGCCCAAGGCGCAGGCATTCCGAAGGATGAAATAGAGGCTTACAAGTGGTGGCTTTTGGCCGGTGCCCAAGGAGTCGAAGCTGCAAAGGAGAATTACGCGATCCTTGAACGCAGCTTTACCCCTGAACAGAGAGCGGAAGGTCAGCGATTGGCTCGCGAGTTCAAGCCGAAAACCGCTGTGCCATCAGACGAAAACGTTGCTCGCGGAGCCTTAGCCGAACCGCGACCGATTTCTTCTGGCACCGGCTTCCTCATCACTGAGGATGGCTATTTGATCACTAACCAGCACGTTGCCAACGAAGGGTCAACTGTGCGCGCGCTCACCGCAGCGGGTGCCATCTCTGCGAAAGTTGTGAAAGTGGACAAAGCAAACGACATTGCGTTGCTCAAAGCAGAAGGGAAATTCACAGCGTTGCCCGTCATCGCCAGTCGCGGCGTGCGGCTCGGGGCCACCGCCGCCACCGTCGGTTTCCCGAACACCGGCTTGCAGGGCTTCGCACCCAAGCTGGCCAGAGGGGAGATTGCCAGTCTCGCCGGGGCGCAGGATGACGCGCGGCATTTCCAAATCAGCGCGCCCATCCAGCCCGGTAACTCCGGCGGCGCGCTGGTGGACGAGCGGGGCAACGTCATCGGCGTGGTGGTGGCGAAGTTGAGCCAGCGGGCCGCCCTCGCCACGAGCGGCGCACTGGCCGAGAACGTGAACTACGCGGTGAAGAGCAGCTACCTCCTGAGCTTTCTGGAATCCGTCCCCGAAGTCGCCGCCAAGCTGAAGGAAGCCCACACGAAGGACCGCAAGTTCGAGGACGTGGTGAAGTCCGTGGAGCAGGCCACCGTGCTGGTGCTGGTGTATTGAGCCTTAAAGGCGGATAACCTCCTGATTTCCAGCAGGTTGCCTATCCCGTCCGGCGGCTTTCCCCAGCCACTCGGGACCTTGCCTAAGCCGCGCAGGCAATTGCCTAAGTCGTTCAGGCAACTGCCTAAACCGTCCAGGCAACTGCCTAAATGGCTCGGGAGGTTGCCTAAATCACGGAGGCAACTGCCCGCGCCGCCCGGGGACTTGCCTGAGTCGCTGGGGAGGTTGCCCGGCTCGCCGGGGCAACTGCCTGAATCACCCGGGAGCTTGCCTGTGGCGGAAAGGCAATTGCCGGCGACGCGCAGGAGTTTGCCGGTGGCGGTCAGGCAACTGCCCGGGGCATCCAGCAAGTGCGCGTTCGGGCGGGGCGGCCTTTTCGTGACGGCCATTCTCGTCCGGCCCGCAGTCGCCGCCCAGCGGAAGGAAGCCGATGCGAAGGAGCGTAAATTCAAGGCCGTCGGTCAGGCCACCGTGCTGGTGCGGATTTATTGCGCGGCGATTTCCGTCAAGCCGAGAGGAGCAATCGCAACCTCGCTACTAGCCCCCTTGCCAAATCTGCTCCCCATTCGTTTGACCGGTTCTTTCCGTGGGCAGACGCGCCCAGGCGTCAATCCGACGTGAAGGCTCGCTTGACCGGGCAGCCGGGTGGCGTAACCTGCGCGCCAATCGGGGAGCCAACCAGCCGCGCAAGCGGCGAAGGCTGAGAGTTCGTCGCGGGAGCGGCGAAGACCCTTTGAACCTGATACGGGTAATGCCGACGAAGGGACTGCTTGCGCAGGCCACCATGCTTCCGAGGTTTTCCCCACGAGCCGAATTGAATTTATGATCGCGACCAAAGACTCATTCGAACCGCATAGCAGCGAACAACTGCCCGCCAGCAAAAAAATCTACGTGGAAGGTGCCTTGCACCCGCACATCCGCGTGCCCATGCGCGAGATCGAGGTCACGCCGACGAAATCTTACACCGGGGCGATCACGCCGAACGATCCCGTGCGCGTCTATGATTGCTCCGGGCCATGGGGTGATCCCGCGTTCACCGGCACGTCCGAGCAAGGGCTGCCTGCGTTGCGGCGCGAATGGATTCTCAAGCGCGGCGACGTCGAGGAGATCGACGGTCGAGAAGTGAAGCCGCAGGACAATGGTTATCTCTCTGGCAAACACGCCGAATACGCCAGCAAGGCGGAGAAGAATCGTCTCGTAGAATTTCCCGGCCTGACCTCGCAGCGCCGCCGCCCGCTCCGCGCGAAGGTTGGCAAAGTCGTCACGCAGCTCGCCTACGCCCGTGCTGGCATCATCACGCCGGAGATGGAATTCATCGCCATCCGCGAGAACATGGGCCGCGCGAAGATTGCCGAGATGTCGAAGGACATCGTTCGCAACGACCTCAACAAACAGCACGCTGGTTCATCGCAACTTGGCAAAAGCCCTTACACGCCCAGTATTTTCAATCGTTTCCCGCAACGCATTCCCGCGCAGATTACGCCCGAGTTCGTGCGCGATGAAGTCGCCGCCGGCCGCGCCATCATCCCGAACAACATCAATCACCCCGAGTCCGAGCCGATGATCATCGGGCGCAACTTCCTCGTGAAGATCAACGCCAACATCGGCAACAGCGCCGTCGCGTCGAGTATCGAGGAGGAAGTCGAGAAGATGCGCTGGGCCACCAAGTGGGGCGCGGACACCGTCATGGACCTCTCCACCGGCAAGAACATCCACGCCACCCGCGAATGGATTCTGCGCAACTCGCCCGTGCCCATCGGCACAGTGCCGATTTATCAGGCGCTCGAAAAAGTCGGCGGCAAAGCCGAGGACCTCACGTGGGAACTCTTCCGCGACACCCTCATCGAACAGGCCGAGCAAGGCGTGGATTACTTCACCATTCACGCCGGCGTGTTGCTGCGCTTCGTGCCGCTCACCGCGAACCGCATGACGGGCATCGTCTCGCGCGGCGGCAGCATCATGGCTAAATGGTGTCTCGCGCATCACCAGGAGAATTTCCTCTACACCCACTGGGACGACATCTGCGACATCATGGCCGCCTACGACGTCGCGTTCAGCATCGGCGATGGACTACGTCCAGGGTCAATAGCTGATGCGAACGATCAAGCTCAGTTTGGCGAACTCCAGGTGCAGGGCGAACTGACCCGCCGCGCGTGGGCCAAAGGCGTGCAAGTCATGAACGAAGGCCCGGGCCACGTGCCCATGCACATGATCGAGGAAAACATGGCCAAGCAACTCGAATGGTGCGGCGAAGCGCCGTTCTACACGCTAGGGCCGCTCACCACCGACATCGCGCCCGGCTACGACCACATCACCAGCGGCATCGGCGCGGCAATGATCGGCTGGTATGGCTGCGCGATGCTCTGCTACGTCACGCCCAAGGAACACCTCGGCCTGCCGAACAAGAAAGACGTGAAGGATGGCGTCATTGCCTACAAGATCGCCGCGCACGCCGCCGACCTCGCCAAGGGCCATCCCGGCGCGCAATACCGCGACAACGCGTTGAGCAAGGCGCGCTTTGAATTCCGCTGGGAAGATCAATTCAACCTCAGCCTCGACCCCGTCACCGCGCGCGAATTCCACGACGAGACGCTGCCGCAGGAAGGCGCGAAGACCGCGCACTTCTGCTCCATGTGCGGCCCGCACTTCTGCTCGATGAAAATCACCGAAGACGTCCGCAAATACGCCGCCGAACAAGGCATCGCCGAGGAAGAGGCGCTGAAGAAGGGGATGGAAGAAAAGTCCCGCGAGTTCACCGAGAAGGGCAGTGAGCTCTACGCCAAAGCATAAGTCCAATTCGTCCAATAGGAGTTATACGACCTATCCACCATGCCGGACTCCTCTGAAAAGTTCCTTCAGAAGACCGGCAACTACCGCGCCCTCCACGCCTACCGCAAGGCCGAGGTGCTTTACGACTACACCTTTCGCTTCTGCGAAAGGTTTCTCGCGACCGGCGATCGCACGCGCGACCAGATGATCCAGGCCGCGCGCTCCGGCAAACAGAACATCGCCGAAGGCAGCAAGGCCTCCGTCACCTCGACCGAGACCGAGATCAAGCTCATGAACGTCGCGCGGGCGAGCCTTGAAGAACTGCTGCTCGACTATCAGGACTTCCTCCGCGTGCGCGATTTTCCCCAATGGGAAAAGGACTCCAAGGAAGCCCTCTACGCCCGCAAATTGGGTTCTGCGCCCGATGAATCGTATGAAACCTACCGGTCTTTCATGGAGACACGCCCGGCTGAGACCCTGGCCAACATCGCCATCTGCCTGCTCCACCAGACCAACTACCTCCTCGACCAACTGCTCCGCCGGCTGGAAACCGACTTTGTGGCCAAGGGCGGCCTCCGCGAACGCATGACCCGCGCCCGCCTCAACCACCGCGATAGCCGGGTGCAACGCGCGCGATGAGTGCCAAAGTGAAAAGAGACAAGACGGCGTTGTTTCAAGCATTTGAAGCGGAGTTGCGCGCGTCCAGTTCAAAGCTCGGGGCTCGCGATCTTACGCTCAACGAAGCCGAGTCTGTTCTGTATCCTTTCTTTGAGAATATCAGCCTGCTCCGAAAGGCGCTTGGAGCAGGCGCGCTGACATACGAAGCGAATTTTCTTTCGTCAAAAAAAACAGAACCCTGGGTTATAGACTGCGTAAACACTTTGCTTGGCGAATTCAGAACTGCTCGGTCGGTTAATGAAAAAGCCTGCTTCGAAACGTGGGTTGCATGGATGAATGTGACAAACCGTGCTATTTCAAATGTCGCAAGCACCGCGCAATTGCAGGGAAATAAGGATGGGCTGGAAGCACACCTCCTCGTGAGAAGTTACATGAGAGATGCAGCCGACCTTTTAGAGGGGACTCTGCAGAGTTTTGCTCGCTTGCGGCTCAAGATGCTGGAATTGGCAGGTTCGGTTAGAAAAAGCAGCAAACAAATTGAGGAGCTTTCCTTCGGTGAGGTCATTGATGAGTTGATGAATATCAAGCGGAGTTCCGCTATGTATCAGCCACAGCCTTTTGGAATCTCTCTCAGTCAGTGGAGAAACATCGCAAACCACAATAGCTACGAGACCAACGGAAATCAGGTGACTTGCACATACGGTCCAACTGGAAGACGCAAGAGCTTTGTATGCACACCGTCGGACATCGCGTCTGTTGCTCGCTATGCAAACGACCTCGGATTCGCACATAAGGTTGGAATTGAAATCTTCGGCATAGACAACCTAGAGAAGCTCGGACAACGGACTCCGCAGATTCCGCTGACCGACTATACAAAGGATTCGGCCTTGGCATACGGACTTGTTGCAGCTCGCTTTTGTATTTCTCAGGTTATTGAGGATTTGGGCGTCTGGCATCTCACACTAAGAGACGAGCTTGGTCGGAACAAAGAACTGGCTAAGGCTGCTCTGCAGGAAGCGTGTGTCTCGCATGCTTTAATGTGCGATGGCTGCCACATTGAAGCAGTAGTGCATTCACAAAACTCCACATACCGATTCGGATTTAAGGCAAGTTTTGCGAACAAAGGGGAAGCCTTTCCGAAGGATTTTCGCGTTAGTGTTCGAAAGCTTGACGAGAACTTTCGGATTAAATCTGACTGAGTCGTTTAGAAATGTTCAAAGACATGAAGCCCAACAAAAAAGATTTGTCCCCCAAACAACGCGACGAGTTGCTGGTGGCGTTGAAAGCCCGGTTTGACGCGAACAAGGCCCGTCACCCGGGTTTGGTGTGGGCTAAGGTGCAGGCGCGGTTGGAGGCCCAGCCGGACAAGCTGTGGTCGCTCGCAGAAATGGAACGCACCGGCGGCGAACCGGATGTGGTGGGGGTCAAGTCGGGCGAATTCGTTTTCATGGATTGCGCGCCGGAAAGTCCGGCCGGCCGGCGCAGCGTTTGTTACGACCGCGAAGGCTGGTTGTCGCGGAAGGAGGCTCGGCCCAAAACCACCGCGCTGGATTTGGCGACGGAGATGGGAATCGCGCTGTTGACGGAGGAGGAATACCTCGCGTTGCAAAAGCTGGGCGAGTTCGACACGAAGACATCGAGCTGGCTCGCCACCCCGGCGGATTTTCGCGAGCAGGGCGGCGCGCTCTGGGGCGGCCGGAGTTATGGTCGCGTTTTCATAGGTTGCAACGGCGCGCAGTCGTATTACGCGGCGCGGGGATTTCGGGGCTCGGTGAAGGTTTAGATTTGGTCGGCGCAACAGTGCCGCCCTACCCATGAAGTATGAAAACGTTCCATGGCTACACACTCATCAAGCCCGACGACCTGCACTGGCGGCCGTCCAACCTGATGAAGATTCCGAACGCGGATTATCTGGAGCGCACGGGCAGCGAGAACATGGGCGCGCGGCTCTGGCGGCTGCCGCCCCGGAGCGCGAACACGCTGCACAAGCACATCCGCGCGGAGGAGTTTTACTTCGTCCTCGAAGGCACGGGCCGGATGCGTGTGGGCGAGGAAACGTTGACGGTTCCCAAATACGGCGGCGTGCTGGTGGGCCCGGATCAGTTGCGCCAGGTTTTCAACGACACGGATACGGAGGTGCTCTGGCTCATCATCGGCGCGCCGGAGGAACTGGAATTTCTCCAAGGCTCGAAGTCCCAAATGGATCTCTCGCTCATCTACCCGACTGATCCGACGCAATTGCCCAAGGAACTCGCGGGCGTGGAATGGCCGCCGAAGAGTTAAGCCGTGCAGCGAACGAACCGATAATTGAAGGCCAGTGAAGGGCACGGCTGCGGTTGTCCCTTGGCGACCGGAGTAGTGACGGATTCCGCCTACCGCGGAAGTTGCAGGTGCACCATGCCGCTGCTGTTCTGGCCGAGGAAGTAGCCGGAGGTCCAGCCGCGCTTTTGCAACAGTGCGCCCCGGAAGGCGGTTTCCTGCTTCGTCGTTGGGTGGAAGAAGGTGCCGTCCACGTAGCCGGTGTCGGGCCGGAAATTCCATGTGAGGCGGGAGAGTGTCTCGTAGTTCGGTGAGCCGGGGGTGATCGGCACGCCGCCGCTACCGAGGATGATCTTGTCCAGATTGCCGCCGCTCAACATGCCATCAATGCTGTGGCCGCTGCTAGCTGCGGTGGCCATGGGCGTGTAGAGATTGCCGAAAAGCAGCCGACGCGTGGAGAAGCCACCGGGATAATAACGGTCCTGTGGGGTCAGCGGCTTGTGCCAGATGAGTTCGCCGAAGGCGTCGAGGTTCGGATCCTGCGAGACCGTGACCCACCCGAGCAACATGCCGCGCCCGCCCGCCAGCGGCACGTGCAGCGGGAAGATGCCGTTGCGGCCCATGACGGCCTCATGCCTCACAGGGGTGCCGTCGGGGAGTTCGCCGGCGACTTTCACGCGGCCCGCCGTATCCACGACGATCTCGCCGAAGGCATCGCCCGCCGGACTGTTCACGTTGTTCGTGGGGCTGGGCATGACAAACGTGTAGCGGCCGGCCAGTGGCGAGACGGCCGTGCGACCGTCGAAGACCTGCCGGTAACCAAACAGCTCGATGACCGCGCCGTCGTCATCGAAACGGCCCATCAGGCGCTCGCCCGCCGACGTGTCGAGCTGGAGTTTGAGGGTCACCGGCGACTGGTTCGCGCGGGCGATGGTGGCGGTGGTCTGGCCGTTCGCATCGAACCGGCCACTAAGCGGGTGGCTCGCATTGCCTTGCCGCAGGAAGCCGGTGAACGCGCCGTCCGTCGCGAGCTCGAGCTGGAAGAAACCGCATTTGCCCGGCAGCAATGAATTCGTCGGATACACGAGCCCGTTGAACACGCCGCGAGCCTGGCTCGCGAGTCGCGGGGCAAAGTTGGCCTCCACGACGAGGTTGGTCTGCATCGTGAATTGCAGCAGCGGCGAGAGGCCGCTCACACCACCGCTCCAGCCGGTGAAGACGTGGCCCACCGCGGGCGTGGCACGCACTTCGTAGGCACCGCCGACGTCAAGCAGGCGGCCGTTCCAATCGGGCTCCACTACGCCCGCGCCGTTGATGCGCACGGTCAGCGTGCTGGGCACGGAGTAGTAGAGCGACCGCAACAACGGCTGGGATTGGTTGCCGGCCTGGTCGATGGCGCGGACGCGCACGTAGTTCGCGCCGGGCCGGGCAATGGTTTGGAAAATCCAGTTGTCGGTGCCTTGCGCCGCCTCCCACGGACCGTCGTTGACGGAAAACTCGACGCGAGCGACGGCGATGTTGTCACGGGCCTGGCCTTGCACGGTGAAGGTGGACGAGGTGAGGCGCGCGCCATCGGGCGGCGATTGGATGGCGACCTCCGGCACCTCGCGCTCCATGTTATAACCGAACTGGAAGTTGGCCGTGAGGGTGGTGCCGGTGCGCATGGTGAAGCGCAGGATGGACGTGTTGGTGACGATGCTGCCGGTCCACCCGAGGAAGACCGCGCCGCGACTGGGTTGCGCCTCGATGGTGTAGGTCTGGCCCACATCGAGATCCGCGCCGTTGAGGTCGGGGCTGACGCGGCCCGGGCCGGTGGCGTAAACATGGAGCACAGCCTTGGATTTGCCCAGGATGAGCTCAATCGGCGCGTTGCCCTGCAGGTCCGTGAGGCCTTGGGGATTGGTTTTGCCGGGGCGCATCTCGCGCACTTCGCGCGGTGGCGCGGGCGGCTGTGGCATGCCTGGGAGGTTGGTCTGAGCGGCCATGGCGCGCGGGAGGAACAGGTTGCCCTGATTCGTGACGGGTGCGTATTGCACGCGGGGGAAATTCGTAGCCTGCACGCCGCCGGGCGCGAGGCCGGGCGGGATTTGCGCCTGCACCTGCGCGGCCTTGGGATCGCGCACCACGATGTTGTTCGGTGGCCACTGGACGGCTGTCTTCGGTTGAGTTTGAGCCGACTGAGCTCCCGGTGCCTGCGGATCATTTTTGCTGCGGATGAAGAAGCTGCCGACCCGGGACCAGAAGCCCGGTTTCTCCTCGTTCGCCGACGATTGAACCGGCGCGGGCTCGGCCATGACCGGCTGGACGGCGACCGTCGGAGCCACGGGCGGGGTGAATTGCGGCTGGGCTCGAGCCTGCGTCGCACGCTGTTTGAGCAGCTCGATCTGTTCCGCCAACGGATCCACCGTCGGCTGCGCGGGGGTGAAGAACGAAGCCGGCGGGGTGACCGGAGCGGCCGGTCGCACAAGTTCGGCGGAATCGGAAATGATCTTGAGCGGAACTCCGGGTGCGGAGGGCACGGGGGCCGTCACCGCCGGCGCGGGGGGCGGAACCGGCGCGGTTACCACAGGCACGGGAATGGGAGCCGCAGCTGGAGCGGCGGCCTCCGGCTTGGGCCGGGGCTGTGCGGAACCACCGCCAAACAAACGTTGAAAAAATCCAGCGGGCGCGGGCTCCCATTTCTGTCGCTCGGCTTCGAGGCGACGGCGCTCGGCGGCTTGGGCGCGGGCGGCCTCTTCGCGTTCTCGCTTTTCCACCTCGGCCTGTGCCTTGCGAGCTTCCTCGGCGATCTTGAGCGTCCGCCGGCTCTCTTCGAGCAGTTGGCGGCTTTTCTCGATTTCAGCCTGCTCTGCTGCTTTCCGTTCGACCTCGGTTGGTTTGGTGGTGGCCTCGGGGACCGGAGCCACCGCCACAGCGATGGGCTCTTGAGCGATAACAGAACTGGTCTTGGAGGGAGCAGGTTCGGATGAGCCAGCGCCAAACAGGCGACGGAAAAAACCGCCCGATACCGGTTCCCACTTCTGGCGCTCGGCTTCGATTCGGCGACGTTCCTCGGCCTGCGCGCGGGCCTCTTCGCGGGCTTGGCGTTCGCGCTCCTCGCGCGCAGCCCGCTCCGAATCCGCCATCACCTTGCGAGCGATCTCCTGTTCCCTCGCGCGTATGCGCTCTATTTCAGCGGCGGCCTTGGCTTCCTGTTCGGCCTTGGCTTTGGCCTCGGCAAGTTCACGGGCGGCGGCCGCTTGCTGCGCCTTGAGTTCGGCGGCTTCGGCGGCCTGTTTCGCGGCAGCGCGCTGATCGGCTTCCTTTTTGGCGAGCCGGGCCATTTCGGCCGCCGCTTGGGCGCGACCGATTTCGGCGGCGACCTCTTGTTTGTGGGCCTCTTCGGCCGCTTTGGCTTTCGCTTCAGCGGCTTTGCGTTCGGCTTCCTGTTGAAGTTTCGCCTGACGCGCGGTTTCCATCGCGGCCTTGCGATCCGCCTCGGCCTTGGCCTTGGCTTCAGCCACTTGGCGGGCAGCCTCGGCTTCCTGCGCTTTGCGTTCTTTTTCCTTTTCAGCTTTGGCCTGCCGGTCGGCGTCTTCAGTGGCCTTGCGCGCGGCGGCGGCCCGTTCGTCGGCGGACTTCTTGGCGAGGCGCGCCTGATCGGCGGCCTGCGAGGCGCGCCGTGCCTCCTCCGCCAATTGAAGCTGCCGGGTCTGCTCGGCCTCCTTCATCGCGCGCTTCTTGTTTTCCTGCTCGGCTTGGGCGTCGGCTCTGGCTTTCGCCTCAGCCGCTTTGCGCTCGGCCTCCTGCTGAAGTTTCGTCTGGCGTGCGATCTCCATCGCGGCACGGCGGTCGGCCTCGGCCTGGGCTTTGGCCTGGGCGGCTTTGCGAGCATTCTCGGCAGCCTCGGCTTTGCGGGTGATTTCCTGTTGCGCCTTGGCTTGTCGGTCGGCGTCCTCGGCAGCTTTGCGCGCAGCGGCTTCGCGAAGGCTGGCCTCGGCTTTGGCCTTGCGGGCCAGTTCGCCCGCCGAAGCTGCGTTGCGATAATCCACCTGTTCCTTGCGATTGGCCTCGGCCTCGGCCTTCTGCTGGGCCTCACGGGCGGCCTTCGCCTCCCGGGCAGCTTTGGCATCGGCGTCAGCCTGCAGTTTGGCGAGCCGCTTGGCTTCGGCGGTGGCATCGGGCTGCTTGGGCGTGACGGGCGGTGGGACGGCGGCTGCCTTGGTGCGTGCCGTGGCGTCCTTTTTGGCGGCGAGCGCCTGTTCGCGCGCGGCTTGGGCGCGGGCAAATTCCTCGGCCGCCGCCGCCTTGCTCGTGACGGCGAGCGGCTTGGTGTCCTCGACGGGAAAAGCCGGGCGCGTGCTCGGCTGCGCGAATTGCAGCGGCGAAGTTTCGAGCTGCGCCGCCGTCTGCCGCGCGTCACCGCGGAACTTGGCCCAGACATTTTCAGCCAAACCGGCTCCACCCTTCACCGCGTAAAAGCGCTTGTTCCAGCCGCCGAAGTAAACCACGCCGTTGGCCGCGAGAGCGGGAGAAGAGGAAATCGCCGAGTCGGTCGCGAATTCCCAGGCCTTCAGGCCCGCCGAACTCACCGCGTGCAGACTATTGTCGTAGGAGCCGACGTAAATCGTGCCGTCGCTGCTGACCGCCGGCGTGGAGCGAATCCAGCCGCCGGTGGTATAGGTCCACAGCTTGAAGCCATCCGGCGCGAACGCGTAGAGCTTGCGATCATCGGAGCCGACATAAACCACGCCGTCCGGGCCGATCGAGGCCGAACCACGCACCGCCGCGCCGGTGGCGAAGGTCCACTTCTTCGTGCCATTGGGTTTGAGCGCGTAAACGTGACCATCGAACGCACCGAAATAAATCGATCCATCGGGGCCGATGGCGGGCGAGGAATTTACCTTGTCCGAGGCCTTGAACTTCCATTTTACCTTGCCCCAAAAGTCCACCGCGTAGAGCACGCCGTTGAGCGATGCGACGTAGATCGTGCCATCGCGCGCGACGGCGGGCGAGGAGACCACCGCGTCTTCGAGCTCCAACTCCCAACGCTTCGCCCCCTCGCCATTCACGGCGTAAAGCGTCTTGGCCATCGTGCCGAAGAACACGGAGTTGCTCGCCCCAAGCGCGGGGGAAGAAACAATCTTGCCGTTGGAGCGGAAGCGCCACTTCTCCGAGCCATCCGGGGCCAACGAATAGAGCGTGCCATCCAGCGAACCAACAATGACTGACCCATCCGCCGCGAGGGCCGGCGAGGCCACGACCGCATCGCGCGTCTCAAATTCCCACTTGCCGCTGCCCTGCGGATCAAAGGCGTAGAGCTTCCCGTTGTCCGCGCCGAAGAAGACGGTGCCGTCCGCGCCCACGGCGGGCGAGGACTGGATGGGCTGGCCGACGTAGAAGTCCCAGAGCTTCGTGCCGGCGGGCTGGTCAAAGGCACTGACCAGTCCAAGCAGGAGGAGCGCAGCCAGTAGAAATTTGGCGTTGTGTTTCATACGGAAACGGCGAGGGCGTCAAACGCCTCCGCCAAGGTTTCTCAGGTGGGTGAATTACTCCTGTCCGCGCGGAGTTTTTCAAGGATTAACCCGTGACACGCCGCAGCTACAATCGGGCCGTTAGCGCCGCCTGGCTCGCGGCGAGCACTTCCTTGTGCAGCGAGTTGCCGTGCGAATCAATCGTGACGACGGCCGGGAAATTCTCGATCTCCAATTCCCAGATGGCCTCGGGCGAGCCGAACTCCTCGGCGAAATAAACGTTGCGGACCTTCTTCACACATTCCGCCAGCACCTGCGCCGCTCCGCCGATGGCGTGCAGATAAACGCAGCCGTGCTCCTTGCAGGCGGCGAGCGTCTTGTCGCCCATGCCGCCCTTGCCGATGACGCCGCGCACTCCGAAGTCGCGGATGATCTGCCACTGATACGGCTCCTCGCGGATGGACGTGGTGGGTCCGGCGGCGGTGCATTTGTAGGAGCCATCGGACTGCTTCATCATCACCGGGCCACAGTGGTAGATGATGCCGTCGCGCAACGAGACGCCCGGCGGCAGCGCGCCGCCCTCGTGCAAATACTTGTGCACCGCATCGCGCCCGGTGAAAACGATGCCCGAGATGGAAACCTCGTCGCCGACTTTGAGCGCGCGGACTTGGGCTTCGGTGAAGGGGAAGGATAGAGAGGTCATAAGCGATTTAGTAGAGCCACGTCTTAATTGCGCCATCCGCGCCGAGCGTCACGCCCTGCCGGCGATACGCCCAGCACATGTAGCTCACGCTGACAAAGAACGACGCGGGCACGCGATTGGCCGCGCAGATTTTCACGCCCAGCAAGGTCGTCTTGCCGCCGAAGCCCATTGGGCCGATACCAAGTTCGTTCGCGGTCTTCAGGATCTCTTGCTCCAGCGCGTCGAGTTCGGGGTTCGGATTGCGGTCGTCGAGCAGGCGGAGGAACTGCTGCTTGCTGAACTCGTAGCCGGTCGCGCGGTCGCCGCCGATGCACACGCCGAGGATGCCCGGCCCGCAGCCCTTGCCCTGCGCCTGGAGCACGGCGTCGAGGATGACCTTGCGGCAGCCGTCGAGGTCGCGATTGGCGTGGAGCTTCTCGGCGGGCAGCGAGTATTGCGCGCCGACGTTTTCGCAGCCGCCGCCCTTGAGCACAAGGCGCACGGCGATTTCCGGCGAGCGATGCTGATGGAAGTGGATGGCCGGCGCGCCGGGGCCGAGGTTGGTCCCGTCGTTTTTGCCGGTGAGCGAGTCAACGGAGTTCTGGCGGAGATAACCGATCTTGGTCGCCTCCTTCACCGCCTCGCGTGCGGCCTCCTCGCAGGCGATCTGGTCGAAGCCCACGGGGCACTCAATGTAGAAGATCACGCTGCCGGTGTCCTGGCAGATGGGCTGGGACTTGCGCTTCGCGAGTTCGATGTTCTGTTCGATGATCTTGAGCGCGCTGGCGGCGATGGTGCCCTTTTTCTCGTTCTCCAGCGCGGCGATGAGCGCACGGTTCACATCGTCGGGAATCTCGGCGGAGGTCCGGCGGATCAGCTCCACCAGCGAGTCTTTCAAAGCATTCATGTCACGGCACGGTAGGAAGCGCGGGGGGACGTGTCAACGAAGCGGGCAGGCACAGCAAACACAGCCTCGCCTATTTGCCTTCCGCCACCCGCCCCGGCTCGCGCACGCCGCTGCCTTTGCGTTGCGTGAGCGAGTCGCCCAAGTCCGCACGCGCTTGTTCAGCGAGCGTGAGCAGACGTTGCACGATGGCCGGATTCGAGGATGCCACGTCCGTCTTTTCCCCCACGTCGTTCTGCAGGTCGAAAAGTTGCGGCTCGGTCACTTTGGCCTCCGTATATTTTGCCGGGATGCCGTTCGTGCCGCCGGGCCGGCCGGCCAGCGAGCGATAGCCGTGCGGGAGCTGAAGCTTCCAGCGCCCGTCGGGCGAGAACATCGCCTGCAGCTCGTTGTTCGCGTAGTAGCTGTAGTAGGCGTCGTGCGGATTCTTTGCGCCGGGCGTGCCGGCCAGGAGCGGCCACACGTCGAGGCCGTCAATCTTGTGCGTGGGCAACTTGGCTCCGATGAGCTGCGCGAAAGTGGGAAGCAGATCAATGGTCATGAGCATGTCGCCGCTGCTCGTGTTCGCCGGCAATTTGCCCGGCCAGCGCATGAGGCACGGCACGCGAGTGCCGCCTTCCCATGCCGTGCCCTTGCCTTCGCGCAGTGGTCCGGCGCTGCCTGCGTGGTTGCCGTAACTGAGCCACGGGCCGTTGTCGCTGGTGAAAATCACGAGCGTGTTTTCGTCGAGGCCGTGCCTTTTCAGCGCGGCAAAAACTTCGCCGACCGACCAATCAATTTCCTGGATCACATCGCCGAAGAGGCCCGCGCCGGACTTGCCCTTGAACTTGTCGCTCACAAACAGCGGCACGTGCGGCATCGAGTGCGCGAGGTAGAAAAAGAACTGCCGCTCCTTGTTTTTCTCAATAAACTTCACCGCGCGCTCGGCATACCAGGTCGTGAGGTTAGGCTGCTTCTCCGGCGTGATGTCGGGGTCTTTCACGCGGTCGTCCTCGATGAGCGGCAGGTTCGGATAAGTGCCCTTCTTCGCCTCGGGATGGTGCGGCCACATGTCGTTCGAGTAAGGCAGGCCGAGATACTCGTCGAAGCCGTGCCGCACCGGGAGAAACTGCGGGTGGTGGCCGAGATGCCACTTGCCGGCCATGCCCGTCGCGTAGCCCTTCTGCTTGAACAGCTCGGCCAAGGTCATTTCGTTTGAGTTGATACCGTGCTTCGCGCCGGGCCCGAGCGCCCCGTGGATGCCGATGCGGTTGTTGTAACAGCCCGTGAGCAACGCCGCGCGTGACGCTGAGCAAACCGCCTGGCTGACGTGGAAGTTCGTGAACTTGCGCCCCTCACGCGCCATGCGGTCCAGATGCGGTGTCGCGTAAGTTTTGCAGCCGAACGCGCCGATGTCCGCGTAGCCGAGGTCATCGCAGAGGATGACAATGACGTTGGGCAACCGCTCGGCAGCGCGGCTGACTGTCGGCCACGCCAGCAGACAAACAATCAACAGCAGGAAACGCAGGGCTTTCATGATGGCGGGCAGCGTAATCGCCACCGTCAGCCCTGCCAAGCACCCGCTCCACTCCGTCTCGAAACTCCAGCGGGAAAAACCGTTTCCCCGTGAATGACTGGCGACCACAGTCGGCCGCATGACTCGCGGCCTCACGCCCGTGCTGCTCGCGCTATGCCTCGTAGCCGGTGCGTTCGCTCAGGAACCCGCGTTCACCCGCACCGAGGATGTCATCTACGGCCGCAAGTTCGGCACAGTGCTAAAGATGGATGTCTTCCAGCCCGGCAAAGCCCACGGCTGGCCCGAGATGGGCAAGGACGGGAGATCCTGGCGGACTGGTTTGACGAGCACCTGCGCAGGATAAAGACGAATCGCTAGTCCGCGCCCGGCGTCGAGTGATGGACTCGCATGAAAATCACCAATGTCGAAGCCATCTACGTCTCGCAAAAAGTTGTTCGTGCCCAATGCGACAGCGGGCAGGACGCACTCATCGTCAAGGTCAGCACCGACGCAGGCATCACGGGCATCGGCGAGGTGGACTCCGCGCCGCTCGCGGCCAAGGCCGTCATCGAAGGACCGTTCAGCCACACCATCAGCACGGGCCTCAAGCACCTGCTCATCGGCGAGGATCCGTTTGAGACCGAGCGGCTCTGGCACAAGATGTATCACCGCACCATCTACTCGGGTCGGCGCGGCATCGGCGTGCACGCGATGAGCGGCATTGACCTCGCGCTCTGGGACATCAAGGGCAAGGCGCTCGGCCTCCCCGTCTGGAAACTCCTCGGTGGCGGCTTTCAGAAACAAATCCGCTGTTACGCCAGCTCGCTCTTCGGAGCGACGCCCAAGGCCACCGGCGAACTCGCCAAGCGCATCCGCGCGAAAGGCTTTTCCGCCGTGAAATTCGGCTGGGTTCCGATGGGCACCGACGCGAAGACCGACGTGGACCTCGTGCGCCAAGCGCGGCGCGGTTTCGGCGACGACGCGGACGTGATGATCGACGCCGGCCTCGTGTGGGACGCGCGCACGGCCATCCAACGCGCGAAGGCCTTCGCCGAGTTCGGCATCTTCTGGCTGGAGGAACCGCTCCCGCCCGACGACTACGAAGGCTACGCCAAGCTCACCGCCGCGAGTCCCGTCCACATCGCCGCGGGCGAGCAGGAGAGCGGCCGCCAGTCCTTCCTCGACCTGATGGACAAGGGCCGCGTTGACATCGCGCAAGTGGATCTCACGCGCTGCGGCGGCTTCACCGAGGCGATGAAAATCGCGAGCCTCGCCGCCGACCGTGGCCTCAAGGTGGCCAACCACGGCTTCAGCACCTACATCAACGTCCACGCCGCGCTGCACTGGCTCAACGCGATCCCGAACGCCCTCATCGCCGAGTTTGTCGTGCAGGAAAACACGAGCCTTCGCGAGTTCCTAACGAAGGACCACGTCCGCATGAAAGACGGCTTCCTCCCCGTGCCCGACGCACCGGGCCTCGGTCTCGAACTCAATGAGGAGCAAGTGCGCAAGCACCGCGTCGCGTAAGCGAGATTTTGAGCCACCGATGAAACACAGCTCGAACAAAGACCCGATGCTTCGCGTGACAGTCCCATCTGTGTTTCGTCTGTGTTCCATCTGTGGCTGGCTAATCCTCCTTTTGAGTCTCTGTGGCTCTGCACGTGTCACCGCAGCTACCACCGACAGCCCCGCCTTCTTCGAGTCCAAGATTCGCCCGCTGTTCATCGAGCATTGCCAGAAATGCCACGGGGAAAAGAAACAGGAGTCCGGCCTCCGACTCGACACCAAGGCTGGCTGGCAAAAGGGCGGCGAGCACGGCCCCGTCATCGTCCCCGGCGACCCCGAGAAGAGCCGCCTCATCCAGGCCGTGCGCCGGAAGGACAAGTCGCTCCAGATGCCGCCCAAGAGCGCGCTCGGCGCGGAGGACGTCGCGGCGCTTGAACAGTGGGTGAAGCTCGGCGCGCCCGACCCGCGCGAAGGCGTCACCGTTGCCAAGTCCGGCGTGGACCCCGTAGCCGTGCGGAAACACTGGGCCTTCCAACCGCCCACGCATCCGCATCCGCCGACGCCGAAGGCGAACACCTGGAGCCAGCAACCGCTCGACCGCTTCATCCTCGCCCGCCTGCAGCAACAAGACCTCGCGCCCAATCCGCCCGCCGACCCGCGCGCGCTCCTCCGCCGGATGGCCTTCGACCTCACCGGCCTCCCGCCGACGCCCGAGGAACTCGATGCCTTCGAACGCGAGTGTTCCTCAATCAGCAATCGGCAATCGGCAATCGGCAATACCCTCGACCGCCTCCTCGCCTCCCCCGCCTACGGCGAGCGCTGGGGCCGCCACTGGCTCGATGTCGCCCGCTACGCGGACACCGCGGGAGACGGCGCGGACTATCCGGTGCGCGAGGCCGTGAAGTATCGTGACTGGGTCGTCAACGCCTTCAACGCCGACCAGCCGTTCAACGAATTCATCCGCGAGCAAATCGCCGGCGACATTCTCGCTGCGCAAGGTCCGCCTGCCGACTACGCGCGCCGCATCACCGCCACCGGCTTCCTCGCCATCGGCAAGCGCTACGGCTACAAGCCCTCGCCCGACTACCAGCACCTCGACTTCGCCGACGCCATTGACTCTGTGGGCCGCTCCCTCCTCGGCCTCTCGCTCGGTTGCGCGCGTTGCCACGACCACAAATACGACCCCGTGAACATGGGCGATTATTACGCGCTCTACGGCATCTTCCAGAGCACCAAGTGGGCGTTCCCTGGCGGCGAGGAGCAAAAGCGGCCGTCGGACTTTCCGCCGCTCGTCCCGCGCGACGAAGCCGCCCGCCTCGACAAGTTGAAGGCCGCTGAACTCGCCCGCCTCGACGCCGCACTCGCCCAACTCAAGGCCGACCGCGTCGCGCTCGACAGCAAGTCCATCGCGGGCGGACCGGACCTCGGCTTCGAGTTGCAGAAGCTCGCCGAGCCGCCCACCGCGCCGTGGCTCTCCGAGGGGCCGAATAAGGTTCTGGCCGAGGCTCAAAGTCCCTTCGCGCACATCCACCCCGTCGGCACGCGCGGTGTGCGCGTGGGCACCGGCAAGGCCAACAACGGCGTGCGCTACGTCTTCGCCCGACCGCTCAAGGCCACGCCCGGAAAGCAAATGCACTTCAGCGTGGACTTCCGCACCGTCGCGCCGACGGACAAGTCCGGCGCGTATCGCTTCTACCTCGGGCGCGGCGTCATCGCGTCGCTCGCGGTCGAGGTGAGCGTGACTGCCACGGAGCTCGCGCTGCGCGACGGCACGAAATGGGAAGTCGTCCGCAAGCTCCAGCCCGGCACCTGGCACACGCTGCGGCTCACGCTCGACCCCGCAAAGAAGACTTACTCCGGTGCAGTCGGCGCGCTCGGCGACCTGACCACGTTCGCGGATAAACCACTCGGCGCGTCTTGGGACGGCGTGGCCGACACCTTCATTTGTGACGCCATCGGTCATATCAGCGGCCCCGCTCCCGAGCGCGACCTCGACAACCTCGGCTTGCAGGAGACGCCCTTCGCCGAACCGGGCACCGGCCCGGTCGTCGCGCCTGCAGCGCCTGCGGACCTTGCCGAGCGGCTGAAGAAACTCGATGCCGACATCGCCGCCACGACCAAGCAGCGCGAAGCCGAGGCCGCGAAGGAGCTGTATCCCGTGGCCTACGGCGTGAGTGAGGACAAGCCCGTCAACGCGCGCATCCAACTACGCGGCGAGCCGGAGAAACCCGGCGACGAAGTCCCGCGCCGCTTCCTCGACGTGCTCGGCGGCGACAAGCTGCCCACCGGCTCCACCAACAGCGGCCGTCTCGAACTCGCCGGTTGGCTCACGCACCCGAGCAACCCGCTCACCGCGCGCGTGTTCGTGAACCGCGTCTGGCAATGGCATTTCGGCGCGGGCCTCGTGCCGACGCCCAGCGACTTCGGCTTGCGCGGCGAGCCGCCCACGCACCCCGAGTTGCTCGACTGGCTCACGTCCGAGTTCATCGCGTCCGGCTGGTCCGTGAAGGCGCTGCACCGGCTCATCATGCGCTCGCAGACCTACCAGCTTGCGAGCGACGACCACGCCGCGAATCTCAAGAAGGACCCCGCGAACGTCTGGTTCTGGCGGCACGCGCGCCGTCCGCTCGACGCCGAATCCATCCGCGACGCCATGCTCTTCGTCAGCGGCCGGCTCGATCGCACCGTGCCCGGCCCGCACCCGTTTCCCGACGTGCAGAAATGGGGCTACACGATTCACAATCCGTTCTTCGCCGTTTACGACAGCGACCATCGCAGCCTCTACCTGATGCAGCAGCGCAATCGCCGCCATCCCTTCCTCGCGCTCTTCGACGCCGCCGACCCGAACCTCAGCGTCGCCCAGCGTCTGCCCACCACCACGCCCACGCAGACGCTCTACCTGATGAACTCGCCCTTCGTGCAGCAGCAGGCTGAGTCCTTCGCCCGCCGCCTGCTCGCCGAATCCGGCGACGATACGAAGCGCATCCGCCTCGCCTTCGCGATGGCCCACGGCCGCGTGCCAAGCGACGCCGAAGTCAGCGACGCCGTGGCCTTCCTCACCGCCTACCGCACCAAACTCACCGCGCTCGAAAAGCCACCGACGAACGACGCCGAACTCGCCTGGGCCGGCCTCGCCCGCGTGCTGCTCACGAGCAATGCCTTTCTGTATGTGGATTAATTGTTAGGCCGCTCGACCACGCGACTGCATGACCAAGCCCACACAGACTGTCTTGCGAGCGGCTCACGGCGGGCGGCGCTTCCGCATCGAGTTCGGCGGCGAGGGCATCGGTTACTACCTCTACGTTTACGACGGAGAGCGATGCACGCATGATTACTTACAGGACACACTCGACATTGCGCGGAGGTTTGCGCTTGAGAGGCTTGGAGTGCCCACAGAGAGTTGGACAGATGCAGACGAGCGGCCTCTTGATTAACAGTCGCTGTAAACCAAAAGCGCGCCTGTCCCTATGAACCTCCCGTTTACCACTTCTGCCCTCACTTCCCGCCGCGAGTTTCTCCGCCGCGCCTCCGGCGGCTTCGGTGCCCTCGCCCTTGCCGGCCTTTGCCACGAAACCCAAGCCGCCCCGACCGACCCGCTCGCTCCGCGCTCCGGTCATTTCCCCGCCAAGGCCGACCGCGTCATTTTCCTCTACTCCACCGGCGGCGTCTCGCAGGTGGACACCTTCGACTACAAGCCCCAGCTCACGCGTGACCACGACAAGTCCATCACCGCGTCGCGCTGGCTCAACAAGTCCGGCCAATACGAGCGCTTCCTCGTCAAGTCGCGTTGGGGCTTCAAGCAATACGGCCAGAGCGGCATCTGGGTCAGCGACCTCTTCCCCCACATCGGCGGCGTCATTGACGACCTCTGCGTGCTCAACGCCATGCACTGCGACAGCGACGGCCATGACAAGGCCACGCTCGCCGCACACGTCGGCACCGACCAGGCCATCCGCCCCAGCGCAGGCGCGTGGGTCAGCTACGGCCTCGGCACCGAGAACCGCAACCTGCCGTCCTTCATGGTGCTCGCGCCCGCCGCGCCCTACGCCGGCGCGCAGACGTGGGGCAGCGATTTTCTCCCGGCCTGCCATCAGGGCACGCACGTCATCCCCGGCAAGGAGCCGTTGCCGAACTTGAAGCCCAACACGCCCGCCGCCGAATTGCAGGCGATGGAGCTGGGCCTGCTCGGCAAGCTGAACCGCGCGCACCTCGAACCGCGCGCCGCCGACGCCGCGCTCGACGCGCGCATCCGCTCCTTCGAGACCGCCTTCGGCATGCAGCGCGAAGCTCCGGACGCCTTCGACCTCTCGCGCGAGACCGACGCTACGCTCAAGCTCTACGGCCTCACGCGCGGCGCGAACACCGGCTTCGGCTGGCAATGCCTCGTCGCCCGCCGTCTCGCCGAGCGCGGCGTGCGCTTCCTCGAACTCATTGATGTCGGCTCCAGCGGGAACTGGGATTCGCACGGCAACATGGCCGACCACGAACGCCTCGCGAAGGCCATTGACCAGCCCATCGCCGCGCTCATCACGGACCTCAAGCAGCGCGGCATGTTGGAGCGCACGCTGCTCGTGTGGACCTCGGAGTTTGGCCGCACGCCCTTCCACCAGAAGGCCGACCACCCCGGCCGCGAGCATCACAACCTGGTCTTCACCTCCTGGATGGCCGGCGGCGGCGTGAAGGGCGGCCTGGCCTACGGCAAGTCCGACGAGCACGGCATCCTCCCCGCCGAAGGCGCGGTCCACACCCACGACCTCCACGCCACGATGCTGCACCTGCTCGGCCTCGACCACGAGCGCCTCACCTACCGCTACGCCGGCCGCGACTTCCGCCTGACGGATGTGGCGGGTGAAGTCGTGCGGCCCATCCTCGCGTGACTGTTCGCCCAGCCGGGTGATAAGCTCAATGCCAGCCACGAAATCCGTCGCCCAGGTCGAATGAAGTATCTACTTGCCCTCGCTTTGATTGCCGCACTCGGGACCGTTCACGGCTCCGAGATCGCTTTCACGCTCACGAAGCCCGGCAACGTCTCCGCCGCGATCTACGACTCACAGGGGCATTTGTTGCGCTCGTTGCTGCATGGCAAACCGATGCTGGCTGGCGAGCATCGTCTCGCGTGGGATGGGTTGGATGCGAGTGGGCGCGCGGTGCCTACGGGCGACTACGAGTGGCGGCTGCTGCGCAATGAGGGCTTGCAAGCGGAGTATCTGGTCAGCGTCGGCGCGAATCCGGGCTGGGCACCTTATGGGATGTGGGTAGGCAGCCACGGCCCGGTTCATTCAGTAGCCGTGGATGCCGCCAAGGACCGCCTCTACATCGGGGCCCTTTCGGGAGAGAACTGTCCGGTGTTTCAATGCACCTCGCTGGACGGGAAGACGCTTCACTGGCAGAGCGAACAGCTCTCATCTTTTATGGGGGCGCAGCGTCTGGCGGTGCGCGGGAACCGACTCTACCTGCTGCAAAACGATGGCTGGCTCTTTGACCTCGGGACAGACGCCGCACCGAACAAGAACACAGCGACGAAGTGTGATGTGGTCCATCCCAGCGAGAAGCGCATCAAACCTGAGCGCGGCAAGCTGCTCCTGCTATCGGAAGGACATCAACCCGACGGGCTCGCGGTGCATGAGCAGTTCATCGCCATCAGCCATCCAGCGCAGCAGTCCATTCGCTGGCATCATCCCCAAACCAACAAACTGTTGCGCGAGGAGAAGTTACCCGGTGTGCATGGACTCGCGGTTTTGCAAAACGGCGCCCTGATCGCCGCCGCCGGTTCGCAGATATGGCGCATTCCTTTTCCCGCCGGAAAACCGGAACCGCTGCTCAAGGACAACACGCTCACCGCCGCCGCCCGCGTGGCGCTGGACGAAGGACGGAATGAACTCTGGGTCGCGGAAGAGAGGATCGCGCACACGGTTCGCCGCTACAAGCTCTCGACCGGAGAGCGCACGCTGATGCTCGGCAGCAGGGAAGGCCGGCCCTTTGGCAAGTTTGATCCGATGCAGTGGCGCGACGTCACGGACATCACTTGCGACGGAAAAGGCGGCATCATCACCGTGGAGATCACGCCGCGTCGCGTGGCGCATTTTGCCATCGAGAAAGACAAGCCTCGGCTGATCAACCAATGGTTCGGCGGCCAGCAGTGGGGCAACATGACGGCGGTCGATCCGGCCGAGTCCACGGTCGCGTATGTGAATGCGAGCAGCTTTCACCGGGCCCGCGTGCGAATGGATTTTGCAAAGCGCACATGGGAAATGGAGGCCGTCTATGACACGCCATCGTGGATCGCGCAGCGCGAGGGCAAACGATATGAGGACGGGCCGTTTCCCTCGATCACGCATCACGACGCGCAGTGGCAAATCGTTCATCGCGGCAAGGAGAGTTACCTCGTCAGCTTGGGCGGCAACTCCATGACTCATGCCCCGGCATTGATCCGTGTGGACACGGAGAAGCATCGCCTCGTGCCGGTGGCGTGCGCGGGAGTCGTGCGCGCCGATGCGGATGGCAAGTGGCCTGCGTGGTTCACGCGGCTCAAGAGCGACCTTCCGAAGCCGGGGGACAAGAATGCACCTCTGTGGATTGGCTACACTTGGAGCGACCTGAATGGCGATGGTGAATTGCAGGACTCCGAATTCCGCATCACGAAAGCGCCCGAAATGCCGCCGCTCGGGCACGGGAGCATTGACGCGAATTGGAATGTCACCATGCCCGCAACGACTCGCGCGGGGGCTGCCGATCAGCCAGTCGGATTGATCCTGAAAAATTTGGCCAAGAGCGCTGACGTCGCACCGCAGTGGGACTGGGCGCAGGTGCAGCCGACCATCGAGAAACTTCCCGCCGATCTCACCGCCGCCGGCAGCGCGAGCGTCGTAGCGCTGCATCGCGATGAAGCGGGCGCGCTCACCATCCTCGTCCGCGCCAACAGCAGGCCGAACGATGATCGTCAGGGCGACGCCTGGCCCGGCAACACCGTCGGCAGCGCGCGCATTGTGCGATTCGCTCCGAACGGCGAATGGCAATGGAGCGCGGGCAAGCACGGCGCGGTGAACGAGATCGCAGCCGGCGAATTCCAGTATCCCAAGCGCGTGATGGGCACCGGACACGGCTGCATCTTCATCCAGGATCGCGCCGTGCGCATCGCTCAGGCCTGGACGACCGATGGACTTTACGCGGGCAACTTCTTGGATCGCCATGCCGACGACGGATTCCCGGTGGACAAGGTTTACCGCGCGCCGCTTGCATCCCACGGCGTCGAGAACTTTCTGTTCGATCAGATCGGCAGCAGCGTCTTCACGACAGCGAACGGCGACATCCTCTGGAATCCTGTGGGCCGGAACTCCTCGCCAATCTACCGCATCAACGGCTGGGACGGCTGGGAGCGCCAGAGCGGGCGCATCCATTTGGACAAACCTGTGAGCGCGGCGCGCAAGGACGGCACTGGATTGCGCGGCAGCTATTTCACGAACACCCAATGGCAAGGTGCGCCCGCGACCGTCCGCACCGACGCGCAACTCTGGTTCGGCAACCGCTTGATCGCATACTCGCAAGACCACAGTGGACGTCCTTGGATCGGCAAGAAGGAGAACGCCACTTTTGATCTCAAGAGTTTCTCTGCACGCTGGGAAGGTCGGTTCGAAGCGCCCCTGAGCGAGGCGTATCAGTTCATCCTCGAACACGATGAAGGCAGCACCGCCCGCCTCTGGGTGGATGGCCAGCTCATTGCCGAAAGCCAGGTCGTGGTTGCGAAAACGGGCAGAGCCTTGGAGCGGGCAAAACAGGCTCCAACTCCACAAGTCACCCCGCCGCCAACAGGTGTCCCGCAGGCCGCAAGCACCGCAAAGGAAAAACGAGGCCAACGGGTGAGAGCTCCCGAACAACCGCCGGCCAAAACGCGCCGCATCATCTCCAAACCCATCGCGCTGACCGCAGGCACATCGCACGAGATCAAGATCGACTACGCCGCATCAGGCAACGGTCAGCCCCAGATGCACCTCAACTGGGAAAGTTTCACCCAAGAGCGCCAGCATGTGCCCGCCTCGGCACTCACGACGAAATAGCACATGAAGACTCTACTAACCCTCAGAGGTTTCAAATGGTGGGCCGGGAAACTTCCGCCACCCATCCGGCCGGCGGGGGTTGCTTCTCATCCTCGCGTGACTTTAGAAACACATCTGAGCCACAGATGAAAATACAGATTGAACTCAGAAAGCAGAGTGAAGCACAAAGGACGTCCCTTTTCTGTCCCATCTGTGTTTCCTCAGTGTCCCATCTGTAGCTAAAAAAGTTTCTCCCCATTATGCTAAACACCACCCTCAACTTCTCCGCCCCTGGCAAGCAGCAGGGCTTCCTCCAAGTCCCCTGGTCCCACAACCTCGGCGGCTGGGCGAACATCTTCATCCCCTGCACCATCGTCGCCCGTGGCACGGGACCGACCGTCCTCATCCTCGCCGGCAACCACGGCGACGAGTATCAGGGCCAGATTGCCATCATGAAGCTCGCGCGCGAGCTGACGCCCGAGATGGTCAACGGCCGCATCATCCTCATCCCGTCGCTGAACTTCCCCGCCGCCCGCGCCGCCACCCGCCTCTCGCCCGTGGACGGCATGAATATGAACCGCGCCTTCCCCGGCCAGCCCGAAGGCGCGGTCACGAGTCAAATTGCGCACTACCTCACCACCGTGCTCTTCCCCATGAGCGACGTGGTGATCGACATCCACTCCGGCGGCCGCAGCATGGAGTTCGTGCCGTGCTCGACGATGCACCTCGTCGCTGACCGCGACCAACGCCGCCGGATGCTCGACGCCATGCTCGCGTGGAATTCGGACTTCGCCTTCCTTTACGCGGACATCGCCGGCACCGGCCTGCTGCCCGTCGAGGCGGAGAACCAGGGCAAGCTAGTCGTCACCACGGAGATGGGCGGCGGCGAATGCATCCCCGCCGACGTCCATCGCACCACCCAGAGCGGCCTGCGTAACGTCCTGCACCACCTCGGGGCGCTCAAAGGCCGCGCGAAGACCCGCG
Organism: Pseudomonadota bacterium; assembly: GCA_009922615.1. Taxonomy (GTDB): domain Bacteria; phylum Verrucomicrobiota; class Verrucomicrobiia; order Limisphaerales; family SXTU01; genus SXTU01. The sequence continues at coordinate 4,531 of RFVF01000009.1, read as the reverse complement.
CGCAACTCGGCTTGCCGCCCATCATTCTCACACAAGCCTTGCACCGCGAGGACTACCTGCTTGCGCCCGAGTCCGGCGTCTTTGAAATCTGCCTCGACCTCGGCGCAAAGGTAAAGCGCGGCCAGACCGTCGGTTTCATCCACCACCTTGAACGCCCCGACCGCGCCCCCGAGCCGCTCGTCGCGCAATCCAGCGGCTTCCTCATCACCATCCGCGCCCCGTGCCTCACCCAGCAAGGCGACTGCGTGGCCGTCATCGCCCAGCAGGTGAGCGAGCAGGAAGTGATGAAAGCGTGACCAACCCGAGTTCAATCATCGTTTCCACCCTCCGCTCGTGGCCTTCGTGTGGTTCGCCTACTTCCTGAACCACTGCGACCAACAGGCGGTGTTTCCAATGTGCTCGGCGCTCAACCCGTTTCGCGCCGCTGGCGCCGCTGGGCGGCCGAACTTTGAACTTTGAACTTTGACTCTTGAACTCCTACTGTCCGCCGCGTGTCCGCACCGGCTGAACTCCGCGCCAGCACGCGCTTTTGCGCGGTCTTCGGCCATCCGGTGAAGCATTCCGCTTCGCCCGCGATGCACAATCCCGCGCTCGTCGCGCTGGGCCTCGACTGGCGTTATCTCGCGTGCGACGTGCATCCGGAGCGGTTGGGCGAAGCCATCGCGGGCGCGCAGGCGATGAAGTTCATCGGCCTCAATCTCACCGTCCCGCACAAGCTCCTCGCGGTGGACCTCGTGGATGAACTTGATGTGTCTGCGAAGACGTGGGGTGCGGTGAACACGGTGCGTTTCGAGGCGCGGGACTTGTCCGGCGCGTGGCAGCCGCTCGCAAAGTTGAACCCCGAAGAGGTCGAGGAGATGCGCTCGGTCGGCTTCAACACAGATGCGGACGCCATCACGCGCTCGTTGCGCGAGGACCTTGGCCTCGAACTAAGCGGAGCCAGTGTGTTGCTGCTGGGTGCCGGCGGCGCCGGTCGCACGGCGGCGCTCAAGCTTGCGGCAGAAGGCGTCGGCTCGCTCTGGTTGCAAAACCGCACGGCGAGCAAGGCAGAAGAAGTTGCGGCGGAAATTCGGAAACGCTTTCCCCGCGTCCAGGTGGCAGTGGGTTACCCGGCGGGTGCGGTGGACTTGCTACTCAACGCGACTTCGCTCGGGTTGAAGGCGAGTGATCCGTCGCCGCTCGAGGAGGCGAAGTTTGCGTTGCGCCAAGCGCGCCATGTTTACGACATGATCTATCGTCCCGCCGAGACGCCATTGCTGCGCGCGGCGAAAGCGGCCGGGTGCCAGACGGCGAATGGTCTGGGCATGTTGCTCTATCAGGGGGCGCAGGCGTTGGAAATCTGGACCGGTAAGTTCGCGCCGGTGGAAGTGATGCGGGCGGCGCTGGTGAAGAACGTCTATGGCAACGCCTGAGCCCAGCCCGCTGGCCGCCGTGCCGTTCCACTTCTGGTCGTTCTGGTTTTTTGTGTTCGGCTGTCTCGTGGGCAGCTTCCTGAATGTGTGCATCCACCGGATGCCGCTGGGGCAGAGCATCGTCTCACCGCCATCGCACTGTCCGCACTGCCAATACGCGATCCCGTTCTACCTCAATATTCCGTTGGTGACCTGGCTCTGGCTGCGGGGCAAATGCGCGAACTGTGCCGCATCAATTGCGCCGCGCTATTTCGCCGTCGAGCTGCTCACGGGGCTGATGTTTCTCGCCGCGTGGCTGCACTTCGGGGCGAAGGGGTTTGCGTCGCCGATCATTTATTGTGTGCTGCTGGCGGGCCTGATCGTGGCCACGTTCATTGACTTCGAGCATTTCATCATCCCGGACGAGATCACCATCGGCGGGATGGTGGTGGGCGTGGTGTTGTCCGGCGTGTTCCCGGAAATCCACGGCGGGCTGAAGGCGGCGGATGGCCTGAAGGCGGCGGGGCTGGGCCTCGTGGTGGGCGGCGGACTGGTGTATGGCATCTTGCGGATGGGCAAGCTGCTCTTTGGCCAGCATCGCGTAGCGTTGCCGGACGCTTCGCGCATCACATTCACCGAGAACGAACTGCTGCTGCCGGACGGGCCGGTGAGTTACGAGGAGCTTTTCTACCGGCGCTCGGACACGGTGACATTTCACGCGGCGCGGCTGGAAATGGTGGACCGCTCTTATTGGAACGTGGACGTGCAACTCTCGCCGGCCCGCCTGCGGGTGGGGGGGGCGGATGAGTTTGATCCGTCCACGGTGCATCACATGGAAGCGCTGACCAACGCCATCGTGCTGCCACGCGAAGCGATGGGGTTTGGCGACGTGAAGTTCATGGCGGCGATCGGCGCGTTCCTCGGCTGGCCGGCGGTGTTTTTCTCGCTGATGGCCAGCGCGCTGATCGGCTCATTGGTGGGCGTGACGCTGATCGTATGTGGCCGGCGCGAGTGGTCCAGCCGACTGCCATATGGGCCCTACATCGCGCTGGCAGCGGTGATCTGGCTCTTTGCGCGCGGGGATATCGTGAGCTGGATGATGGGGCGGTGACTGGCCTTGCGTGCGGCTCAAGCAATCCGCAACCAGACCGTCTTCAAGTGCGCTGGCTCGTCGCGCGTGATGGGAAAATCTGGCGGCTGCGGGACGTAGTGCTGCTGTGTGATGCGCCGGCCCGCGCGCTGGACGGTCATTTCAAGCGTCGCGAGGAATTCCTCCGGAGCCAGTGTCGCACAGTTGGTGGAGGCGAAGAGGATTCCGTCTGGCCTCAGGAGAGGGAGTGCGAGCGCAACGAGTCGGCCGTAGTCCTTCTCCGCGCGGAAGACGCCGCTTTCCTTCGACTGCGAAAATGTCGGCGGGTCCAGCAGCACGACATCGAACGTGCGGCCCTTTTTCGCAAGCCGCCGTAGCCAGTCGAAGACATCGCCGTAGATGAAGTCGTGCGCTTCGGGGTCGAGATGGTTGAGGGTGAAGTTTCGTTTGCCCCACTCCAGATATTTCTTCGAGAGATCGAGGCTGGTCGTATGGGCGCCGGCCTTGGCTGCCGCGACGGAAAAGCCGCAGGTGTAAGCGAAGCAGTTGAGCACGCGGAGTGCGGAGTGAGGAGTGCGGAATGCAAAGTCAGCGGCCACGTGGCCGGTGAGGAGGCGGCGGCGGTTGTCGCGCTGGTCGAGGAAGAGACCGTAGCTGTAGCCCTCGTTCAAACTGACGTGAAACTGCAATCCGTTTTCCCGCACGACAAACTCCCGGGGAGCCTCGGCGGCAAAGAGCAATTTCGGCGTGGCCTCTTCCGCCTTCGTGCGGCGCACATCGCGCTGGAGTAATTTGAAGAATGCCCCGCGAAGGCGATTCTCGCGGCCGAGCTCGTGGATGACCGCGACCGTGTCGTCATCGCGGTCAGCCGAAAGACTTTGCCGCGCTTGCGCCAGCATCCACTCAGAGAGTTGCTCCACATAAACATCCGCGTGGTGATCGGCTGCGCCGTGATGGAGCCGGAAGCAGTCCGTCTCTTGTGGGTGGATGAAGGCCCGTCGCAGGAGCGACGCCGCCGAGCAAAACATGCTGGTCTGCGCCGCGAAGCGAACTGGTTGGCCGCTCGCCGGGTGGCTGAACGTGATTTCTGCGGCGTGCAGACACAGCCGGTTGCCGGTTGCGGTGCCGCCGTAAAGCGGGTCGCCGAGAATGGGAAAGCCGGTGTGTGCCGCATGCACGCGAATTTGGTGTGTGCGGCCAGTCGTGGGACGCGCTTCGAGCCATGTCTGGTCGCGGTTCCTTTGGGCGACGCGGAAGTGCGTCTCGGCCCGCGTGCCTTGCTTGGTGAGGGGTCGAGCCGCGTAGCGTTCGCCGACGCGTTCGATGTCGGTTTCCACCGTGAACTCATCACGCTCGACGGGTCGGTCGGTGACCAGTTCGTAGCGTTTGCTCACCTCGCGCCGCTCGAACTGCTCCGTGAGTGACTTGTTGGCCAGCGGCGTCTTGCCGAAGACGAGGACGCCGCTGGTTTCCTTGTCGAGCCGGTGGATGATCGCAAGGTTCGCCCAGCGCGGTTCGTGGTGACGCAGCCAGTCGTAGATGCCCTCGCCGGCGAAGGGCGCGGGAGAATGCGTGTTCCAACCGGACGGCTTGTTAACGACGAGCAGGTGCTCGTCTTCGTGGAGGACGCAGGGCGGGATCACGGGAGTGGATTAAGCGCAAGATGATGAGCAAGAGAAAGACGCGGCTGGGTGGCTCTTACGCTTAATCTCACTCGTTAATCGTGATCCCTTCCCGCTCACCGCAGGAGGAACAATTCCTTCTTCACGCTGCCCTTTTCGAAGGTGACGCTCTCCTGCTCAATCTTCAGCAGAAACGCCCCTTCAATCCGGTCGCCCAGTTGGAGCGTCTTGCCGTTCACGATGGCGACGGCTTTCTTTTTTCCCCGGCTGATGCCTTGCAGTTTCAGCTCGGGAAATTCAACCAGGGCGACATCGTTGGTGCGCTTCGGCGGGGCTACAACGGACGGCGTGGAATTGGTCGCTGCGGACGGCACGGGTGGCTGATTGGTAACGATGGCCACGGCGGGATTGGTGGCAGGGGGTGGGAT
>RFVF01000080.1 GCA_009922615.1 Pseudomonadota bacterium | reverse complement strand
TTCAAACCCGTGGCCATTGGCCCAAGGTATGATCCAATTAACATTGTATTCTGTGATGGCCAGGTTCCATAGTTTTTTATCACGATCATACCAGGCTCGACCTTGGCTGGCTTCTCTGAAACTTTGCCGACAGAAATTTATGAGTTAACAGATATTTTTTGCCCTAACGAAACTGAGACTCAGATACTTACCGGCGTGATTATTGATTCGGTTATGATTCGGCCCGGCTTCCCAGGCACGAACCGGGCCGAGCGTAGCACCGACTTTCACCGCAGGCAAATGGCGGACATTCTTTTGCTGTTTCTCCGACATTGTCCTCGGGAGAGTCGACCGCTAGCCTGCCGCGATGAATCTGATTCGCCCGTTCGTCGGCGTGCTGGCGGCCGGCTGGCTGGCTGGCTCCGCCCTCGCCACGCCCAAGCAGCCGAACATCCTCTTTATCTTCAGCGACGACCACGCGTATCAAGCCGTCAGCGCGTATCGACATTCGCTCAAGCTCATCGAGACACCGAACATCGACCGGCTCGCCAAGGAGGGCATGCTCTTCCATCGTGCACTCGTGCCGAACTCAATCTGCGGCCCGAGCCGGGCCACGGTGATGACAGGCAAATACAGCCACGCGAACGGGTTTTACAACAACACCAACAGCCGCTTCGACGGCGCGCAGCAAACGTTCCCAAAACTGCTCAAGGCCGCCGGCTACCAGACCGGCATCGTGGGCAAGTGGCATCTGGAGAGCGATCCGACGGGCTTCGACTACTGGGAAATCCTCCCGGGCCAGGGTGTCTATTACAACCCGCCGATGAACCGCATGGGCGAAAAGGTGAAGCACGAAGGCTACGTCACCGACATCATCACCGATCTCTCACTCGACTGGATCAAGAAGCGCGACAAGTCCAAGCCGTTCCTGATGATGGCGCACCACAAGGCCCCGCACCGCGAGTGGTCGCCCAACTTGAAATACCTGGGCTGGAACAAGGACCGGAAATTTCCCGAGCCACCCACGCTGTTCGACAATTATACCGGCCGGGGCCGCGCTGAATACGAGCAGGACATGACGCTGGAGAAGACATTCACCAAACTCGACGCCAAGCTCACCGTGCCCAACAGCCTCAACGAGGAGCAGCGCAAGACTTGGAACGCCTTCTACGAGCCGCGCAACGCCGAGTTTGAAAAGGCCAACCTCACCGGCCAGGACCTCGTCCGCTGGCGCTACCAGCGTTACTTGCACGATTACCTCGGCTGCATTCTCAGCGTGGATGAGAGCGTGGGGCGCTTGCTGAAATTCCTCGATGACGAGGGCCTGGCGCAGAACACCATCGTCATCTACAGCAGCGATCAGGGCTTCTACCTCGGCGAGCACGGGTGGTTCGACAAACGGTGGTTCTACGAGGAATCCGTCCGCACGCCGCTGCTCGCCCGCTGGCCCGGCGTCGTGAAACCCGGCAGCGAAAACCGCAACCTCGTCAGCAACCTCGACTTTGCCAGCACCTTCCTTGAGGCCGCCGGCCAGCCCGTGCCGTCGGACATCCAAGGCCGCAGCCTGCTCCCGATTTTCCGCGGCCAGCCGCCCGCGGACTGGCGCAAAAGCTTTTACTACCACTACTACGAATTCCCCGGCCCGCACAAAGTCCGCAAGCACTACGCCGTCATCACCGACCGCTACAAACTCGTCCACTTCTACGAGCCGGACGTGAACTACTGGGAACTCTTCGACCGCGAGAAAGACCCGCAGGAAATGAAAAGCTTCTACGACGACCCCGCCTACGCTGCGACCCGCGCCGAGCTGCACACCGCGCTGGCCCGCCTGCGCAAGGAATTGAAAGTGCCCGACCCCGACCCGCCGGAAACCATCATCCGCCCGAACGCCCCGAAGGGCGAGCCGGGCGCGAAGAAGAAAAAGGCAGAGGCCAAGTAAGTCAGCACTCGAAGCCTCCCCTTGGTGCGCACCGCTCCTGAACAAAAGCACGCTCGACAGGCGTGCTGCGTTCGTGCGACATAACCCGCGAGCAATGGCCGCCCTGACTCCCAGCGAAGAAGCCCAGTTGCAGCAGACGATTGAGATGTTCCGCGTGATCACTCAGTCGCAGCCGCAGGACTATCAATCGTTGGAAATCCTCAAGGAGGCCTACATGAAGCTCGGGATGCAGAAGGACGTGATGGACACGTCCAAACGCATCGCCGAGGCCTACGTCCAGCTCGGCCAGCTCAGCTCCGCCATCATGGAGTATGAGACGATCCTGCAGCGCTTCCCTGACGATCCCGACGTCCGCAAGGCGCTCAACGAGATCGAGAACAAGACCAACAGCTTCGCCGGACGCTCCAACGAACCCGCCGCCCTGCCCAGCGCGCTGGCCACCGAGCCGGGCAAAGTCGCCAAGCCCGGACTCGGAGCCAAGACCACCGAGGCCGACGACGGCAAGGCCGCGATGCAGCGCCTGTTCGTGGACGGCAAGCTCATCACCGCTCAGGATTTCGGCCGCCTCTGGTTCACCCCCGGGAACGAGCCCGCCACGCAGGTTAACGAGCCGTTCCTCCAAGTCATGGCGGATAAAGGCGTCCTTGGGCTCGACAAATCCCTCAAGCTCGTCGTGGATCGTGCGCGCATTGGCTACCTGCCGCTCGACAAATACGAGATCGACAACGAGCTGGCCAAGACCTTCCCCCGCGCGCTCTGCCTCAAGTGGTGCATCCTGCCCTTTGACCGGATGAGCAAGTCCGTGCTCGTGGCCACCTGTAACCCGTTCAACAAGCAGGCCGCTGCCGAACTCCAGGCCGCCACCGCCAACCGGTTGCTCTGGTATATGACCTCACCCACCGACTTGGTCAAAGCGGTCAGGAAAATTTACCGCTAAACCACCGTGAGTCTTGCCCCCGTCAAATCCTTCGGTGAACGCATCGCCGATGCGCTCGTCGAAGACAACCTGCTGACCGCCCAGCAGGTTGAGGAGCTCGTCGCCCTCCAAAAGAAGGAGGGCACGCGCCTCCTCAAGCTCCTCATCGACAAGGCCTACGTCAGCGACGCTGACATGGTCGTCGCCATGGGCCGCATCCTCAACACGCCGCCCGTCAACCTCGCCCGCATCGGCGTCCTGCCCGAGGTTGCCGCCCTGGTCCCGCGCGAGGTCGCCCTCAACTACAAGGTCCTCCCCGTCTCGCGCCTGGAAAACAAGCTCTTCCTGGCGATGGCCGACCCGCTCAACGTCCTCGCCCTCGACGACGTCAAGCGCATCACCAAGCTCGACGTCACCCCCATGATCGCCTCCGAAAAGGCGATCCTCGACAAGATCAACAATCTCGAGACCAACAAGGGCGGCGGGATGGAGGAGATCATCAAGAAGTCGGCCGAGATGGACGCCGACGCCGAGGGCGCCGAACTCGTCGCCGAGCAGACCGACGATGCCAGCGTGGACGCCCTCGCCGCCGCCGGCGAGGAAGCCCCCGTCATCAAGCTCGCCAACCTCATCCTCGTCCAAGCCATTCGCGACCGCGCCTCGGACATCCACATCGAGCCCTTCGAGAAATCCGTCCGCCTCCGCTACCGCGTGGACGGCGCGTTGATGGACATGCCGCCGCCGCCCAAGTCCCTCCAGATGGCGTTGACCTCGCGCATCAAAATCATGTCGAACCTCGACATCGCCGAGCGCCGCCTGCCGCAGGACGGCCGCATGCGGATGCGCGTCTCCGGCAAAGACGTGGACCTGCGCGTCTCCTTCCTTCCCGTCGTCCACGGTGAGAAGTGCGTGTTGCGCGTCCTCGACAAATCAAACCTCACCGCGAGCATCGACAAGCTCGGCCTCGACCCCGACTCCTTCAAGCGCTTCAAGTCGGCCGTGGACGCGCCGCACGGGCTGCTCCTCGTCACCGGCCCCACCGGCTCCGGCAAGACCACCACGCTCTACTCCGCGCTCAACGAACTCAACAACCCCGACTACAACATCGTCACGGTCGAGGACCCCGTCGAGTTCCAGATCCCCGGCATCAACCAGGTGCCCGTGAAGAAAGAGATCGGCCTTACTTTCGCCGCCGCGCTGCGCTCCATTCTCCGCCAGGACCCCGACATTATCATGCTGGGCGAAATCCGCGACGAGGAGACCGCCGAGATCGCCGTCGAGGCCGCGCTCACCGGCCACCAGGTGCTCTCCACCATGCACTGCAACGACGCCCCCGGCGCCATCTCGCGCCTCGACGACATGGGCATCGCGCCGTTCCTCATTTCCAGCTCCGTGATTCTTTCCTGCGCCCAGCGCCTCATGCGCCGCATCTGCCCCGCGTGCAAGGAACCGGTGAACTATCCGAACAAGATCTACGAGCAACTCGACCTCGACCCGAAGTTCTTCGCCGGCGCACAGCTCTTCAAGGGCAACGGCTGCGAACGGTGCAAAAACTCCGGTTACGCCGGCCGGTGCGCGATCATCGAGATCATGACCGTCACCGATGACATCCGCAAACTCGTCATCGCCCGTGCCAGCGCCTCAGAGATCGCCAAGGTCGCCGTCTCCCAAGGCATGAAGAACCTCCGCGCCGTGGCCCTCGACAAAGTCCGCGACGGCGTCTCCACGCTTGAGCAGGTGCTGGTGCTCACCTCGAGCCACTGAGATGCGGCTCACTCAGAGCTTCTTCCCCGTCAGCCGTTCGTAGGCCTCCAAATACTTCGCCTGAGTGCGAGATACGATCACCGGCGGAAGCGCCGGGGCCGGAGGTGTCTTATCCCACTCGAGCGTCTCGAGATAATCGCGCACGAATTGCTTGTCGAAACTCGGCTGTCCCCGGCCGGGTTGATACTGGTCCGCCGGCCAGAAGCGCGAGGAGTCCGGCGTGAGCACTTCGTCAATGAGCAGCAGCTCGCCGTTGAAGAGGCCGAACTCGAACTTGGTGTCCGCGATGATGATGCCGCGCTTGCGGGCGTAATCGCGCGCGAAGTTGTAGATGCGCAGGCTCAAGTCGCGCGCGCGTTCGGCGATGTCCGTGCCGACGAGCTTTGCCGCCGTCTCGAACGGGATGTTCTCGTCGTGGCCCGTCTCGGCCTTCCTCGCCGGCGTGAAGATGGGCTCGGGCAATTCGGCCGACTCCTTGAGGCCAACCGGCAGCTGGATGCCGCAGACGGTCTGTGACTTTTGGTATTCCTTCCAGCCGGAACCCGCGAGGTAGCCGCGCACGACGCACTCGATGACCAGCGGCGTGGCCTTCTTCACGATCATGCTGCGGCGCGCGAGCTGCGCGGCGAATGGTTGGAGCTGCGGCGGCAAGGGCTCGCTGGCTTTCGCGAGCAAGTGGTTGGGCACGAGTCTTTCAGTCTGCTCGAACCAAAAGTGGGAGATCTGCGTGAGCACCTCGCCCTTGCGTGGGATGCCGTTGGGCATGATACAGTCAAAGGCCGAGATGCGGTCCGTGGCGACGAAGAGCAGGCGGTCGCCGAGGTCGAAGACTTCGCGGACCTTGCCGCTTTTAACTTTGCGGACGCCGGGAAGATCAATCTGGAGCAACGGCTCGTTGTTCATGGCGCGCGATGATGGGCGAAGGCCGGAGCGGTTCAAATCAAAAGACTGTTTGCTCGCCCACCGCCCGAAGCTTACTCCCCCTCGGCCAGCCGCCGATAAAGCGTCGCGAGACTGATGCCGAGCGTGCGGGCCGCCTGTTCCTTGTCGCCGCCCGCCTGCGCGATTGCCCGCTGGATGTAGGCGGTCTCCTGGTCGCGCATGAAATCCTTGAGCGGGCTGACCGGCTGGTTCAACGCACTCGGCGGCACGCTGGCGGACGCCGAGCCAGCGCCAGGCTTGGCGAGGCTGACGACCACCGCCGTGTCACCGCTGGGCGAGAGTGCGATTTCCACATCCGAGAAACTGGTTTGCGCCAGCGGCAACAGGTCCGGCGGGAGATCGTCGGTCTTGATGAAACCCTCGTCGCACAAGGCACTGGCGCGCTCGATGGCGTTCTCCAACTCGCGGACATTGCCGGGCCAGGCATGCGCCAGCAACGCCTCCAGCGCGCGGCGGCTGATGCTGTAGGGCTTGAGCCCGCGATCGGCAGCCTTGCTGCGGAGGAAGTGCGCGACCAGCAACGGGATGTCCGCGCGGCGCTCGCGCAGGGCGGGCATGGTGATCGAAATGACGTTGAGTCGGTAGTAGAGGTCCTCGCGGAAGCCGCCGGTCTTGATGCGTTGTTCCAGCGGTTCGTTCGTCGCGGCGATGACGCGGACATTCACAAAGCTCGGCACGTTGTCACCCACGGCGCGGACCTCGCGCTCCTGCAGCACCCGCAGCAGGCGGCTTTGCAACACGGCGGACATGGAGCCGATTTCATCAAGGAAGATCGTCCCGCCATCGGCCTCCTGAAAGAGGCCTTTCTTGTCCGCGATGGCCCCGGTGAACGCGCCCTTCCGATGGCCGAACAGCTCGGATTCGAGCAGGTGCTCGGGCAGCGCGCTGCAATTGATCGGAACAAACGGCGCGGTGCTGCGGCGGCTGTTGAAGTGCAGCGCCTTGGCGATAAGTTCCTTGCCGGTGCCGCTCTCGCCGCGCAGCAGCACAGTGCTGTCCGTGCCCGCGACGCGCTCGACCATGCGGAAGACCTGCTGCATCGCCGGCGCGCTGCCGATGATCTGGTTGAACTGGTATTTCTTGCGCAACTCCTTGCGCAGGTAGGCGTTCTCGGAAACGACCTCGCTGTGCGAGAGGGCCTTCCAGAGTTTGAGCCGCAGCTCGACAGCTTTGAACGGCTTTTGCAAGTAGTCGAACGCGCCGAGCTTGGTAGCCTCAACGGCGATTTCAAAGCTGCCGTAGCCGGTGATTACGATCACGATGGGCGGCGGCGTGAGCGCACGCGCCTGCTTGAGGACGTCCATGCCAGAGGGGCCGGTCCGGCCGAGGTTCAGATCGGTGATGACGATTTCGGGCGCGACGCGTTCGAGGGCTTCGAGCGCCCCAGCCCCTTCATTGAACGGAACGACCTCGTGTCCCTCCGCGCGGAGGATTTCGGTGACGATCTGGATGCTCAACAGATCATCTTCCACCAACATCACTTTGGCCATGCGCCCAGCGTAAGGAGCAAGCGCGCGAACGAGCAAGTCATGAGTAACCAGTATTCAGCATCCCGTGGTGAGTATGCAGAAGTGCGTGGAACCTTGCCGCACCAGCACTGATTACTGAACACCGATTACTTCCCTCTCGCCTCACTTCGCCAGCAGCCAGCGAGCTGCCGCGCCACGATCCGCCTGCGCATTGGCGGTCAACGCCCCAGCCGCGTTCGCGGCCTGGTAGAGCTTGGCAGTCAGCGCGGGCGCGGCTTCGCCGCCGATCCAGAGTTTGGCTGGGGCGTTGAGCGCGAGCAGGCCGGGCACGTCGCCATACTTCGCGCCGCCGGGCAGGAAGCTCGGATCGCGGAAATCGAGCAGCTTGCCAAAACGGAAGCCACTGCTCTCCACCGCCGCACGGTCAATCCCCTCGCGCGCAACCGCGCGGGCCGCCGCAACGATGGGCCCGGCGCCGCCAAAGCCGGCGACATCCACGCTGCTGGCCTTGGGATGCGGGGCCACGTCGGCGGTGCGCAGATACTTCACCAACGTCAACACGTCATGCACGCGCTGCGCGAAGAGCGTGTGGTTGTATCCGTAAGTGTAGCCGGCGAACTCACGCGGGTTGGCAACCACGCGGTTTTGCTTCGCGGACTGGCCGTCCTTGAGGAATTCGCCCTGATAGAAAAGGTCCGCGCCCAGCACCGTCGCGCCGCTGTCCACGAGTTGTTTCACTTCAGCGCGCACGGACCCGTCGGCGTTGTAAAGCGCGGCCTTGCCGGTGTCGTCGAGCCAGATGATCGCGCGGCCGTTCCACTGCTTGGGATAGAGCCACGCGACGGGGATTTCCTCGCCGTGCGTTTTGTTGCGCAACAGGCCGCTCATCTCGACGATGTTGCCCGCGATCTTCTTGTCCTTGCGGTCCCACTCGACTTCACCCGTCGTGATGAGTGTGCGGCCGATCACGGCTTCGACGCCGCTGCCGACGACCTTGCGGAAATTCTCCGGCGAACTCGCGGCGGCGCTGACCTGCTTGTCCGCATCGTCCTTCAGCCACTTGAGCAGCTTGCGCTCAAAGTCCGCGTCATCGGCCTTCGGCGCGGGATGGCTGCTGTCCCAGACGGTGAGCTGCTCGCGCGTCAGCCGCTCGTAATCACGTTCCACGACCGGCGCGGGCAGGCCGAGTTTGAAGTGCTGGTTGACCCAGTTGTAGAAGCCCGCGCGGGCGACGGAGTTGTAGTTGTGCGGGAAGTGCTCGCCGCGATGCAGCATCACGTTGTTCGGCGCGCCGAGGAACTTGTAGAGCGCCTGGAGTTCCGGGAAACCTTTCGTGGACATTTCCTTGGTCCAGTCGTTGGCGGTGGTCATGCCCTGGGGCTTGGGGGCGAAGAGCGCGGCGAACTCAATGTTGCCGGTGTTGATGCGCAGCAGGCTGGCGTTCTCGCACGTGCAACCGCCCTGCATCGCGGTGCTCACCATCACGGCCGGGAAGGAGAGCGTCACGCGCGGATCAATCGCCGAGAGCAGAATCGTCTGCGTGCCGCCGCCACTCGCACCGGTGATCGCGATGCGCGCGGGGTCCACCTCGGCCAGGCCGAGCACAAAGTCCAGCGAGCGCACGGCGTTGAGCGTTTGCAGGCCCATGATGCTCTGCAAATTCGCCTCGGCTTGTGGGCTGTAGAGCGGCCAGTTCTCCGCGACATTCATCTCGGGCCGTTGCTTGGCGAAGCGGTGGACCGTCTGCGCCGAGAACTGGATCGCATCGGAATCGCTCAACATGTCCCACTGCCACACCACGCAGCCCATGCGGGCAAGCTGGACGCACATCGATTGGAAAATGCTGCGCCCGCCTTCCTCAAACCGCTCGGCCCCGCTGGCGATCTCGCGGCGCGTGGCCTCGGGCGTGGCCTCGGAAAGCCGCGCGTCCTTCCAATGGCCGTGCGCGAACAGCACGGCGGGCACTTTGCCGGTCTTGCCCTTGGGCCGGTAGAGATTCCCCGTGACGAAGAGGCCGGGCGCGCTCTCGAAATACACCTTCTCCACGGTGTATTCGCCCTTGTCGATCTTGCCGTGGATGACGGCGTTGAGGGGCGTCTTGGTGGGCATGGGCCACAAGCCCTCCGCGACGAGCACTTGGCGGCGGACGAACTCCGCGCGTGCGGCCCACGCCTCTTTCGAGGTCGGCACGGCGAACGGGAAGTAGCCGTTCAAGTCCTTGGGCGGCGCGAGGCGCACATCATTGGGCAACTGGCCTTCCGGCAACGCCCGCAACGCAGCGGTGGCGGACAATGGGACGAGGAACAACGCACCAAGCGCGAGGGTAACGAGGAAACGCATGGAGAAACGGACGGCTTTCATGCCCGGGATATTGAAGGAGGTCGTCAGCCGAGCGCGAACAAATTTACGCCACTGGTGAACACTGATTTTCACAGATGAAATAACTGAGCGTCAGCGCGCGCCTGATCTGTGAAAACCTGTGTTCATCTGTGGTAAATCACATTCGCCGCCTTGCTGTCTCCGCGCGTTTCCGCCAGTCTCCGCGCATGGGCAACACATTCGGCCAGCTCTTCCGCGTCACCACTTGGGGCGAATCCCACGGCGGCGGCGTGGGCGCGGTCGTGGATGGTTGCCCGCCGCGCCTCGCGCTCACCGAGGCGGACATCCAGCCGGAACTGGATCGCCGCCGGCCCGGCCAGTCCAGCATCACCACGCCGCGCAAGGAAGCGGACACGGTGCAAATCCTCTCCGGCACGTTCGAGGGCCAGACGCTCGGCACGCCGATTTCGCTAGTCGTGAAAAACGAAGACCAGCGCTCCGAGGCCTACACCGAGATGGCCGCCAAGTTCCGCCCCTCGCACGCCGACTACACTTATCAGGCGAAATATGGCATCCGTGCCTGGCCAGGTGGTGGCCGCACCAGTGCACGAGAAACCATCGGCCGCGTCGCCGCCGGTGCCATTGCGAAGAAGCTGCTGCGTGAGCGCTGGGGCGTGGAAGTGCTCGCCTGCGTGGAATCCGTCCAAAGCCTCCACTGCCACGTGGACGTGGAGAAGCTCACGCTCACCCAGATTGAAGCCAACATCATCCGCTGTCCCGACCCGGCGGTGGCGGAGAAGATGATCGCGCTCATCGAGCAAGTCCGCGCACAGGGCGACAGCGTGGGTGGCGTCATCACCGGCGTCGCGCGCGGCGTGCCGTTGGGCTGGGGCGATCCGGTGTTTGACCGGCTGGAGGCGGACTTGGGCAAGGCCATGTTGAGCCTGCCCGCAACGAAGGGTTTTGAGATCGGCTCCGGCTTTGGCGGCACGCTGCTTACCGGCACGCACCACAACGACGCCTTTCGCAACGTGGACGGCAAAGTGCGCACCACGACGAACCGTTCCGGCGGCGTGCAGGGCGGCATCAGCAACGGCGAAACGATTTACTTCCGCGTCGCGTTCAAGCCCACCGCCACGGTCTTCCACGAGCAGGACACCGTGGACGTGAACCTCCAGAACACGACGCTCAAACCGCGCGGCCGCCACGACCCCTGCGTGCTCCCGCGCGCCGTGCCGATGGTCGAGGCGATGACGGCGTTGGTGCTGGCTGATCACGCGTTGCGCCACGAAGCGCAGTGTGGGTGACAGAATCCGGCTGGGAAAAATCGTTTTACCCCCTGCCCTGCTTGAACTACGTTCCCGGCGTATGGACTGGCAGCAACTGGCAGCTCTCGCAATTGTCGGCATCGCCGCCTTTTTGCTGATCCGTTCCCAGCTTCGCCCGCGCGGCCACTGCCTGACCAAGACCGGCCCGTGCGGTTGCTCCACCACCGGCCCCGCGCCCAAGGGCTCCATCACCTACCGCGCCCGCAAGGGTGAACGCGCGAAGGTCATCGTGAAGCTGGGTTGAATCGCGCGCAATTTCCATGTCCAAAGCCAACTCCTCCCAGCCCTTCACCGTAGGTTTGCCCTCACGCCCTTCCGGCGCTTCGAGCGCGGACACCGTCTGGATGCCCAACACGGACGTTTACCTCCACGCCTCCGGCGCGGTCATCAAGGTCGAGCTGGCCGGCATCCGGAAAGAGGACTTGGAAATCAGCGTGGAAGGCACACGCCTGACCATGACCGGGGTGCGCCGTGACGAATGCCGCAACGGCGACTGCAACTTTCAAGCGATGGAAATCCATTATGGCGCGTTCGAGAGCGTCGTGGAGCTGCCGGCGGGCTACGATCTCACCCAGGCCCGCGCTTCGTATCAAAATGGCTTCCTGCGCGTGGACGTGCCGACGGTGAGCGGTGCCAGGAAGGCCTGAGTTAATCCCTGAACGATTTTATCCGCGCAGTCATCCAACTGCGAACCAACGCGCCATGAGCGAACCAGACTCGGAATTCATCAACATCCTCAACGCCGGCACCGGTGGCGACACCGCGTTCCTGCGTGCCGGTGCCAAGCCGTTGCCCGACGAGCTGCCGATCCTCGGCTTGTCCGACATCGTGCTCTTCCCCGGCATGGTGGCGCCCTTGCTCGTCGAGTCCGCGCAAAGCATCAAGCTCATTGACGATGTGGTCGGCGGCGACCGCTTCGTGGGCCTCGTGCTCCAGACCAAGCCCGAGGTGCAGGAGCCCAAGCCGGACGAGTTGTGGTCACACGGCTGCGCCGGCCGCGTGCTCAAGATGCTCAAGTTCCCCGACAACACCGTGCGTATCCTCGTCGAAGGGTTGCGGCGGTTTCAGGTCAAGGAATTCGTCGCGCAAGAGCCGTATTTGCGGGCCAAGATCGCGCTGTTGGAAGACCTCGCCGAGGACTCCGTGGAACTGGCCGCCCTTGCGCGCAACGCCAGCCAGCTTTTCCAGCAGATCATCAGCCTCTCGCCTGCGCTGTCCGATCAGGTCAAGGTCACTTCCCTCAGCCAAGAATCCCCCGCGAAGCTCGCCGACCTCATCGCAGCGAACTTGAACCTCGACTTGCAAGAGCGCCAGCGGCACCTCGAAATCACCTCCGTCAAGGAGCGCCTCGGCCGCCTGCTTCCGCTGCTCCAGCGCGAGCTAGAAGTCCTCACGCTCGGCACCAAGATACAAAAAGAAGTCACCACTTCGATGTCGAAGAGCCAGCGCGACTTCTTCCTCCGCGAGCAAATCCGCGCCATCCAGCGCGAGCTGGGCGAGACCGACACCGCCACCGCCGATGCCAACGCGCTGCGCGAAGCGTTGGATAAAGCCCAGCTCCCGCCCGACGCACGAAAGATCGCCGACAAGGAACTCGAACGCCTGCAACAAACCCCGCCCGCCGTCGCCGAATACAGCATCACCCGCAACTATCTCGACTGGCTCGCCAACCTCCCCTGGAGCAAATCCACCGAGGACAAACTTGACCTCGACGAGGCCGCGCGCCTGCTGGACGAGCAGCACTACGGCCTCAAAAAGGTGAAGGACCGGCTGATCGAATTTCTCGCCGTCATCAAACTCAAGCGCCAGCTCAAGGGGCCGATCCTTTGCCTCGTCGGCCCGCCTGGCGTCGGCAAAACCTCCCTGGGCAAGAGTGTTGCCGAGGCGCTGGGCCGCAAGTTCGCGCGCATCTCTCTCGGCGGCATGCGCGACGAGGCCGAAATCCGTGGCCATCGCCGCACCTACGTCGGCGCGATGCCCGGCCGCATCATCCAGACGATGCGGCGCGTCGAAAGCCACAACCCCGTCATCCTGCTCGACGAGATCGACAAGGTCGGCGCGGATTTCCGTGGCGATCCCTCCGCCGCGCTGCTCGAAGTGCTCGACCCCGAGCAGAACAGCACGTTCATGGATCACTACCTCGACGTGCCTTTTGATCTCTCGCGCGTGCTCTTCTTCACCACGGCGAACTGGCTCGACCCCATCATCCCCGCGCTGCGCGACCGGCTCGAAGTCATCGAGCTACCGAGCTACACGTTGGAAGAGAAGGTCCACATCGCCCGGCGGCATCTGCTCCCGCGCCAGCTCGCCGAGCACGGAGTAAAGCCGAAGCAGGTCAAAATCCCCGACGCCACCCTGCGCAAACTCGCGCACGACTACACCCGCGAAGCCGGCTGCCGCCAACTTGACCGCGAGATCGCCGCCGTCGTGCGCAAGGCCGCGCGCGGCATTGCCTCGAAAACCGGCGCCGCGAAGCCCGTCATCATCTCGCCGAAGTCCCTCGAGGAATTTCTCGGTCAGCCCAAGTTCACCTTTGAATCCGCCGAGAACATCGCTGAATGCGGCATCGCCGTCGGCCTCGCGTGGACGCCCGTGGGCGGCGACATCCTCTTCATCGAGGCCACCCGCATGGCCGGCACGGGCAAGCTCATCCTAACCGGCTCGCTCGGCGACGTGATGAAGGAGAGCGCACAGGCCGCGTTGAGTTATCTCCGCGCCCAGGCCGCCACGCTCGGCATCGGTGCCACGGACTTCGACAAACACGACATCCACGTTCACGTGCCCGCCGGTGCGACGCCCAAGGACGGCCCGAGTGCGGGCGTCACCATGATCGTTGCGCTCGCCTCTCTGCTCACACAGCGCCGCGTCCGCTCCGGCCTCGCGATGACCGGCGAGATCAGTTTGCGCGGCCGCGTGCTGCCTGTCGGCGGCATCAAGGAAAAGGTGCTCGCCGCCGCGCGCGCTGGCCTCAAGCAACTGCTCCTGCCCGAACACAATCGCAAGGACTGGGCCGAAGTTCCCGAGGAAGTCCGCGCAAAGATGACCGTCCATTTCGTCCGCCAGATCAGCGAGCTCCTGCCCCTGGCCTTGACGGAGTTGCCGGCGGCCAAAGCCAGCAAAGGAGCTGCGAAGTGAGGACCACGTGCGCCGTCGCAAAAGATGACCTGAGGAGTCTCTTGCCGAAGGTCACTTTCTCGTCCCGTAGGTTGCTACCGGTTGGGCTGGCAGTCGCATTTCTGCTTTTCACTTCGTTATCCAGTTCGTGGACCCACGCGCTGGCCGCCGCGAAGACCACCGAAGGCGAGCAAGTCATCACCGATCCCGCTGTCCAACGCGCTGAGGGCCAGCGCATTGCCACCGAAGCCCGCGCCCTCGCGCCCAAAGCCAGCAGCACCAACACCGCCGTGCTGCGGCTCTTCGACGCACGCCGCAAGGTCCGTGCTGAAATCCCCGTCACCATCCGCACCACGCTCGGCGACACGGAGTGGCACACGGACTACACCACCGGCGATGGCTTGCGTTTTCGCGTGACGCGCTCGCCGCGGGTGCCGAGCCGCTACGAGACGAGCGGGGCGGACGGACGGCTCCAGCCGGCCGGCAATTTGCTCGTGCCGTTTTCCGGCTCGGATTTCTGGCTTGTGGACCTAGGCCTGGATTTTTTCCACTGGCCGGAGCAGCGACTGGTGAAGAAGGAGCAGCGCCGGGGCGAAGCATGTTACGTGCTCGAAAGCATCACGCCTAAACCAACACCCGGCGGCTATTCGCGCGTGAAAACCTGGCTGGATCAACACACCCTCGGCATCGTCACCGCCGAAGCCTATGACACGCAGGACAAGTTGCTGAAGGAATTTCAGCCCAAGCGCTTCAAGAAGGTGGACGGCCAGTGGCGGCTCAAGGAAATGGAAATCCGCAACGAACAGGCCGACACGCGCACCAGCCTGATCTTCGACGTGGAAGTGCAGTGAGGCCCGGCTCCAAAGTTGAGCGCAAAAGCACGCAAAGAACACGAAGTAGCCGGGGCAGAGCGTCAAGGACGCGCTTTTAATTCTTCCACGGTTCCTGCGTAGGCTTGGCTTTGTGCCCGTGCGCGGCCGTCGCGTTTGGAGTTCGGTTTGAGAACCCCTGCGCAGTGGCCAACTGTCGGCACGCAGTTCAGCTGAACTTCGTGCGGCCGGGCATGGCCAGCGGCGGAACTTCCACCTTGCCGTTCCAGTCGCGCAGGTCTTGCGGCGCAAGCAGCTCCTTCGAGTTGAGCGCCATGTCCCACGTGATCTCGAGCCCAGTGTAGCCCGCCATGCGCCCCATGATGCCGGCCATCGTGCTGGTCACCATGCGGTCGCCGTTGTTGATCGGCTTGCCCGCGCGGATGGAGGCGAAGAGTTCGTCGTGCTCCACCTGATACATGTCGGGTGTGGGGCCTTCGTATTTCCAGTTCCGCTCGCCGTTCAAGTCCGTCGTGAACGCCCCGCGCGAGATGTAGGCGTTGCCCTTGGTGCCCAACGCATAGAAGGAATTCTCGCCGTAGCAGCCCGTGATCTGGCGCTGCGCAATGAAGCCACGCACGCCCTTCTCCCACTCGTAAGCCACGGAGATATGGTCGAAGATGTTGCCGCCGTTGGCCGGGATCTGGCGCCCGCCGGTCGCGGTGCATTTCACGGGCGGCTTGTCCTGCATCGCCCACATCATCCAATCCACCGTGTGGATCGCCTGCTCGACGAGGCCGTCGCCGGAAAGCCAGGTGAAGTTATACCAGTTGCGCGTCATCCACTCGAGGTCGCTCATGCCGGCGGGCCGCGTCTCGGCCTTGGGCATGGGCTTCACCGGTCCGGTGAGGTAGGTGCCGTAAACGGCGCGGACATCGCCGATGGAACCGTCGAGGATTTTGCCGAAGACCGCGCGCTTGGCGTAGTCGTAGCGCCAGCAGAAGCCCGCGACCATCGCGAGGTTCTTCTGCTTGGCGATCTTCACGGACTCAATGACCGAACGCACGCCGGGGCCGTCCGTGGCCATGGGCTTCTCCGTGAACACGTGCTTGCCAGCCTCGACCGCCGCGCGCAAGTGACCGGGACGGAAACCCGGCGGCGAGGTAAGAATGACGAGATCGACACCGCTCTTGATGACTTTCTCGTAGGCGTCCACGCCCACGAACTTGCGCTCGGGCGACACGTTGAACTTCTTGTCATCCTTCACGGCGGCCTTCACGGAACTGAGGCTGCGCTCGATCGGCTCGGGAAAAGCATCGCCCATGGCCCAGAGTTCAACGTTGCTGTCCGCCTTGAGCGCCTGCGCCGCCGCGCCGGAACCGCGCCCGCCGCAGCCGATGAAGCCGATGCGGATCTTGTCACCGGCCGACGCGGACCGCGCGAGCGAGGGAAAGGCAATTTCGGCAGCGGCAGCCGCGCCGACAGTGGCAGTGGAGGTCTTCAGGAAGTCGCGGCGGGAGGCAGAGACGGGATGGTTCATGTGTTGTGAGATTTGCAGACGAGCGGACGATGGTTTCGTTTCACTGACCTGGAAAGCACGACTGGCAAGGCACACTGGCTATTCACTGCGGCTGGAAAGTGGACTTGAAAATGGATTCCGGTGCCCCAGCATGGTGTGCATGCTTACAATGCGTGTGCTCTCCGCAGTCGCAGTTGCCGTCCTGATAGTCCTTTCAGCTGCGTGTCGCAGGAAAAGCCCGTCAACTCCCCAATCGGCACCGACACCGAGCGATGTCACAGCAGTTCAGACACCCGCCGCCCCAACTCCGTCCCCTGAGCCCGTCAATGTGCCCACAGGCTCCGGCAGCAACCTCGCCCCGAGCGAAAAGGATGACCCCACCAAATCGGCGACCAAAACCCAAGACCGTTTCAACCGAAACAGCGTCTGGATGGCCAATCTCGGCAAGAAAGATCCCCAACTGCGGGCCCAGGTGCTGGCGGAGATCCAGAAGGCAGGGCTTTCCCCAGCCGAGTTGCAGGAACTGCGCAAACAGGCCCAGATGTATGGCATTAAGTTCTAACCCGCTGTTGCCAGTCCTGACGGATTGAGCTCTATTACCCCGCGTGCAAGCACGCAAACCCAGTTACATTCGCTGTCGCCATGGTTTTACCCTGATCGAACTGCTCGTCGTCATCGCCATCATCGCCATTCTCGCGGGCATGTTGCTTCCGGCATTGGGCAACGCCAAAAAGAAGGCCTCACAAGCCGGCTGCATGAACGATGCGAAGCAAATTCTCCTTTCCTGCCACATGTATGGCCAAGACTCCGATGACGCGATTCCCTTTCCGAACTGGGGCCCAGTCGTCAATGCCAATGGTAACAATGTCGCTGGCTGGCTTTACAGCAACAACTCGACCGCCGACACCTTTGTCCTGTCTCCACCCAGCACCAACATCTACGCGGTGGCCCCAACGGCTACGGCGCAGGGCAGCCTCCTGTGGAGATATATCGGGCAGAACACTAAAGTTTTCCGTTGCCCCTTCGATTACAAAAACAAGGAAGCCTTCAAGCAAGGGCCCGGCGCACCGGGGATTGCCGACTGGCAGAATCGTCCCAACCAAGTTTCCAGCTATGCCATGAACGGATCAATGTGTTCCTTTGGCAACGGATCTTATATGCCCCCAAACAAGAGCCACCGTTTCGTAGGGTTTCAGCCATCGGACTACATGTTTTGGGAAACGGGTGTGAACAGCGACTTCTGGTTCAACGACGGGGCGAATTTTCCCAGTGAAGGCATCTCGGAGCGGCATGGCACCGGAGCCATCATCTTCGCCACAGGCGGTCACGTGGAGTTCATTAAAATCTCCGACTACTACACTCTTCAGGCAGACCCGAACAAAAACGCGCTGTGGGCCAACCCGCTAACGACCAACGGACGTTAGCGCACTCCTTCGGTCTGAATTTTTTCGTAACGTTTAATCGCCGCGATGGCACGCTGGTCCCCTTTGTTCGCCAAGTTTTGGATGTCGGCCATCATGGTGGTGAGCGCATTGTTGATGGCCATCAACTGCGCTCCAGAAATGCCCGGCGTGTTGCGGAGTTTCTGCATGCGCGTGACGGCTTCCTCAAACTCGCCAACCTTGTAAGCTTGGACCGCGCTCTGCATCTCCTGCGCGGGCGCGGGCGCTGCGGGGGCACCGGGCGGGGCTGGCTGGGGTGGTGCGGCTTCGGCGGCGGTGAACTTGGCGGCTTCCGCTTCCAGGTTTTCGGCAGGGGCAGCACCAGTCTTCTTTCGGCAGGCGGTGGACGAAAGTAAGGCCACCAAACCGATGGTGATAACAAAGCGGCGATGTGTAAAAAAACGATGCATGTGAAATCAACGTCCGTTGGCCGTCGCCGGGTTGCAGAATAATCGGTTCTTCGTGATAATTGCCGCCTCGTTGGCGAAGTCGAGCGTCTTAATATACTCCACATGGCCATCCATCACCCCTACACTAGTGCCTAGATTGTGAATTTGGGTAATCCCTTCGGTAGGCGAACTGGACCCATCATTCCAATCGCCCGCATTAGCTTCCGCCGCCTGCCAGAAAACGATGTCATTCGGCTGCATTTGAGCAACTCGATAGGAGCCACCGGGAGCACCCGCATTTCCATTCATGCCATAGCCGCGAAGTGCGCCGTTCATGAGATACGAGGTCAGTTGATTCGCCCGGGACGAAAAGGTGGCGATGGTATTGGTCTTGACGGCCGGACACCAATAGACGTCCACGTTTTTCAAATAGGACCAAAGTAATCCGCCCTTGCCAGCCGTGTAGGGGCCTTCACGAGTGGGGTAGTTTGCCGGTTTGGGCACGCTCCCCAGCCCGGCGTCGTAGAGCCAGCCCGGCAGCGTGAACGGAGCGTTCCAGTTCGGCTCAGCCACATAGTCATTCCAGTCATTGGAATACATGTGCATGCTCAAGGTGAACTGCTTGATGTTGTTTATGCACTTGATCGCGCTGGCCTTGGATTTCGCCTTGGACAAAGCAGGCAACAACATCCCCGCAAGGATAGCAATAATCGCGATGACGACGAGCAGTTCAATCAAGGTGAAGCCATCAACTTTGCGTGCGGCCGGTCGGTCAGTCAGGTTATTCATGACTTGCGGTGGGTCAGGCTGGGTTAACCTGAGCTCTTGCAGGCGCTTCGTCAAGGCAGCTTCTGCTCCGTTTCCACCCGCTCCGCCTCCAGCGGCGTCACCGGGTCGAGCCAAACCCAGCACAGCGCCCCCAGCCCATACACGGCGGCGAAGACGTAGAAGTTGACGGCCCAGTTGTTGTTCGTCGCCGCGAGGATCAACGGCACCGCCATCGGCGCGACCGCCCCGCCGGCGTTGCCCATCATGTTCATGCTGCCGGAGAGCGAGCCGGTGTGTTTGCCACCCACGTCCATGCACGCGCCCCAGCCGCCGGGCATCGCCAGGTCATTACAGAAGCTCGCCATGCCGATGGCCAGCACGGCAAGGAAAGGGTTCGAGAGAAAGGTGGAGCCCAGCAGCAATGCCCCTGCTCCCGCCAACCCGACGAAGCCCATCAGCCGGCGCGTCTTCGCCAGCCCCAGCGCGCTGCGGGACAACGGCCCGGACACCAACCCGCAGAAGATCGAGCCCAGCCCGCCGAAGAACAGCGGCACACACGCCATCAACGACCGTTGCCAATCCGTCATGTCGGCAAACGTCTTCTCCTCCTTCAGGTAGGTCGGAAACCACGTCACGTAAAAATACCAGCCGTAGCTCATGCAGAAGTATTGGCCCCACAGCATCCACACTGTGGGACTCGCGAAAAGGCGTCGCCACGGGACGGACGCGTGGGCATCCACGCCGTTGCCGGAATCGCCAATGTGCGCGAGCTCCGCCGCGTTCACATCCGGGTGATCTTTCGGATTATCGCGGAACCAGGAGTAGAAAAACCACGCCCACACCACACCAAGCATCCCGAAGGTGAGGAACGTGTAGCGCCATTGCATCTGCGTGAGCAGCCACGCCACCAGCAACGGCGTGAACGCCCCGCCCCACCGCGCGCTCAACCACATGATGCCCTGCGCCCGCACCCGCTCCTGCACGGGCAGCCAGAGCGTGAAGGCCTTCGTCAGGTTGGGAAAACAGCCCGCCTCGCCAATGCCGAACAGGAAGCGGAAGAACACCAGCGACACCAGCCCCCACGCCCAGCCCGTCGCAATCGTGAAGAGCGACCACATCATCACCACGCGCATGAGCACCTTGCGCGGCCCGATCTTGTCGCCCAACCAGCCGCCGGGGATTTCAAACAACGCGTAAGCCCAGCCAAACGCGGTGAACGCGTAGCCCATCTGCACCTTCGTAAGGTTCAGGTCGTGCATGATGAACTCGGCGGACTTGGAGATGCACACGCGATCCACGTAGGTGATGATCGCCAGGGTGACGGCGTAGAAGATCACCCATTGACGGGCATTGGAGGCGCGTTCGGTGCCGAGCGAGGCTGACATGCGGCGAGTAAAGCGGTTCAACGCGAGGACGCAAAGACGCAAAGCAAAGAACCGGAGAATTTTTTGCCATGCCGCTGCCGTTCCACGGGGAAATCACCCCTTCGCGAGCCCCGCCATCGTCCGCGGCAGCATCCCTTGCTCGTCAAACTTCAGCTCGCGCTGCGCCGTGAGGATTTCCAAATCATCGCGTCCCTTCGCCAACGGCAAAAACGCCTCGCCGCACTCGACCTCCTCCACGTGCAACGTGTTTTGAATCCACAGCAACTTCGCCGCCGGCGGCTCCGTCAGGCCGATCGTCGCCAACGCCACGTCCAGCAGCTCCCGATCCGTGTCGTAATGCGGCGGGATCATCGCCACCTGCGGATAGCACGCCGTCGCCACGTTGATGTAGGTGATGCGCTTGTCCATCGCCTCGACCACGCGCGTGAGGCAATACTCCGACTTGCCCAGCCCCGTCGCGTTTCCGTGCGTTTGCTCCGTCAGGCTGCGGATGGCGATCTTCTTGATCTTGGGAAACTCGTGTTCCTCGGTCCAATGCTCGTAACGCTTGCGCCCGATTACATTCGTGTCCATGCCGCAACCGGAAATCTCCTTGCCGATCTCGTCCACCAGCAGCAAGTCCGCGTGATCAAACGGCAAGCGCGGCAGCCACTGCCGGGCCAGCGCGAGCAACTCCTTGTCCTGCGCCTCCAGCTCCGCCGGCAACACCGCACGGATCAAACCCGTTTGATCGTAGGCATTCTCCACGATGCCCAGCCCCGCGAGAATGCGCCCTTTCTCAATCACCCGCCGCCCCACACTCTTCACGATCTGGTCGAACGAAAAGTCCACGAACGCGCGATGGTAAATCTTCGCGCCCTCGTGCTTGCCCAGGCCGATGAGCAGCATCTTCATCAAGCCGCTCTGGTGATCGCCGAACAGTTCCGTGTGCGGTTTCACGCGCCCTACGACCACCACGTGATCCGCCGTCAGCGCGTCCTTGCCAAAGTGGACCGGTATGCCCTCCGCCGTGCGATCCAGCACCACCGTCTCCATGCTGGTGCGGATGGGACAGCCGCAAAAACTCTCCGTGACGCCGTAATTCGCCAGAATACCGCGCTGTCCCATCCGCACCAGCATGGAGACGGTGGTGCTGGATCGCACGGCGGAGGGCATACC
>RFVF01000079.1 GCA_009922615.1 Pseudomonadota bacterium | reverse complement strand
AGGATGCCGTCCTTGACCACGCTGCCGCTTTTGTAGTGACCCCAGCGCGGGCCGAAGCCGTTGCCGGAAAAGTCATCGGCGAAAATCGTGCGGTTGTAATAACCGGCCGGCTCGGCGGCTGAGGCGATGGCGGTGAGCGCGGAGACAAGTGCAACGGTGACGAACGATTTCATGACGGGAGCTTTACCTGAATCGCAGGCGTTTGGCAGTGGAAAAGGGATTTATGAAAGGCTGCGCTGGCATTCGTCCGGCTTGAACTTTCGCGTTGACGGTCAGTGGGCCGGACGGTTTCATTCGCGCGTTGCCGCTGGCTGGAATCATACGTGAAAGGACTGTTGCGTCTTTTCACCGGCGGGAAAATTGTTCAAATCGAATGCGCAGGAACTCATGGCTGGACGCGGGCGAGGCAGGCAAGGTGCGCGCTGCAATTCGTTAACCAGCCATTTATCATGAGCAAAAAGATCAACGTCGCCATTGTCGGACTCGGTTTCGGAGCGGAATTCATCCCCCTCTGGCAGAAGCACCCCCACACCACCTGTTACGCGATCTGCCAGCGCGACGAGAAGAAGCTCAACGCTGTCGGTGATTACTTCGGCGTGGACAAGCGCTACAACGACTTCGCCGCGCTGCTCAAGGATCCCGCTGTGGACGTGGTCCACATCAATTCCCCCATCCCGGATCATGCGTGGATGTCCATCGCCGCACTCAAGGCTGGCAAGCACGTCGCCTGCACCGTGCCGATGGCCACGAGCATCGCCGATTGCAAGAAGATCGTGGACCTCGTCAAGCAGACCGGCCTCAAATACATGATGATGGAGACCGTCGTGTATGCCCGCGAGTATCTCTTCATGAAGGAGCTGCTCGACGACGGGAAGCTCGGCAAGCTCCAGTTCGTCCAGGCCTCGCACCAGCAGGACATGGATGGATGGCCCAACTACTGGCCCGGTCTTCCGCCGATGTGGTATGCCACGCACTGCGTTGGCCCGGTCGCCGGCCTCATCGGCAAGCCGGCGGAATACGTGAGCTGCTTCGGCTCCGGCACCATCCGCAAAGAGCTGCAGAAATGCTACGGCTCGCCGTTCGCCGTCGAGACCGCGCATGTGAAGTTCGCTGGCAGCGACGTCAGTGCCCGCATCATCCGCTCGCTTTTCGACACGGCGCGGCAATATCGCGAGAGCATTGACGTGTATGGCGACAAGCAGTCCGTTGAGTGGCCGCTCGTCGAGCACGAGCCGCTCATCCTGCACACGGCCAAGAAGCCCGAGCCGAAGATTCCCAAGCCGGTCAAGTGCCCGGACTTCGCCAAGCGCCTGCCTAGGAGCATCGCCAAATACACGACGCAGGGCGTTTACGACTCCAGCAAGAAGACGCACCTGAGTTTCACCCAAGGCAGCGGCCACGGCGGTAGCCACCCGCACCTCGCGCATGAGTTCGCGATGGCGCTGGTCGAGAAGCGCGACCCCTTCCCGAACGCCAAACAGTCCGCCAACTGGACCTGCGTGGGCCTCTGTGCGCACGAGTCCTCCAAGAAAGGCGGCGCGATCGTGAAGTTGCCCGCGTTCACCCTTTAGTCAGCAGTCCGTAACGAAACCATCAAGCCAGTAAAACTATGATCGAAGACAATACCATCTCGAACGAGGCCATCGCGCCCAATGCCAAGCGCCTGCTCTGGGCCGGGTTCATGGCGATTCTCGCCGCTGGCGTGGGTTTCGCGATCCGCGGCGGCATCTTTGCCAACTGGGGCGCGGACTTCGGCTTCACCGGTGCGCAGCTCGGTGCGATCGGTGGCGCGGGTTTCTCCGGCTTCTGCTTCGGCATCGTGATCGGCGGCGTGCTGTGCGACAAGATTGGCTACGGCAAGCTGGTTATCGTCGCCTTCGCGCTGCACGTGCTTTCGGCATTCGTGACCTTTGGCGCGACGGACAAGTCGAACGCCTACAACATGCTCTACTGGGGCATGTTCATATTCGCGTATGCCAACGGCACGCTGGAAGCCGTCGCGAACCCGCTGGTCGCCACGCTCTTCCCCCACAACCGCACGCATTACCTGAACATCCTCCACGCAAGCTGGCCCGCCGGCCTCATCCTCGGTGGCGCGGCCGGGTGGCTGATGGGTGCCGATTCAATGCTTGGCGGCAAGGACGGCATCAACTGGAAAATCCAATTGGCGCTCTACCTCGTGCCCACCGTGGCTTACGGATTCATGTTCTTTGGGCAGAGCTTCCCCAAATCGGAGGCCTCCGAGAAGGGCCTCAGCCTCGGTGAAATGTTCAAGGACGTGGGCATCTTGGGT
This sequence comes from Pseudomonadota bacterium, assembly GCA_009922615.1. Classification (GTDB taxonomy): domain Bacteria; phylum Verrucomicrobiota; class Verrucomicrobiia; order Limisphaerales; family SXTU01; genus SXTU01. Next base: position 19,241 of record RFVF01000079.1, on the reverse strand, counting down.
GGCGCGGTCGTCTGCTTCCTCGTGGCGAAGTTCTTCAACGATGCGCTGCAAGTGCCCGAGATGTATTCCTATGCCATCGGCGGCGTGCTGTTGGTCGCCGTCGGTGTGATCACGCAGTTTTCCATCGGCTCGGTCCTGCTCTTCGTGCTGTTCATCACTCATGCTCTCGTCGGCGCGGTCGAGCTGGGCACGGATGGCTGGATTCAAAACATTACCGGCAACATCTTGACGCCAGGTGAGGGCAAAATTCTCTTTGTGTTTACCTCGACCGTGATGTTCCTGCTGCGCTTCTGCGCGGATTTCATCGAGAAGAAAATCGGCCTCTCGCCCGTGGGTATTCTGCTCGTGTGCGCCTCGCTGGCCTGCGTTGGCTTGAACCTCGTCAGCGGCATCGCCACCTTCGCCGGTGCGTTGCTGGCGCTCACGGTTTACGCGGTCGGCAAAACCTTCTTCTGGCCGACGATGCTGGCGGTGGTTTCCGACCGCTTCCCGCGCTCCGGAGCCATTGCGATCTCGATCATGGGCGGCATCGGCATGATGTCCGCCGGCCTCATCGGTTCACCCGGTCTCGGCTACGCGAAGGACCGTTTTGCGGGTGAAGCCTTGCAGACTGCCAACAAGGCCGCCTACGACCAGTTCAAGGCCGAGAAGCCCTCGAAGTTCCTCATCTTCGCCGACGCCACCGGTCTCGACGGAGCCAAGCTCGGCGAAGCGCAGAAGGTGGAAGCTGCCAAGCGCACGCCAGAACAAAAGGCTGCGGCCGAGGCGAGCATCGCCGGCGACCGCAAGACCCTCATCGCCGACTCGGCCATTCCCGCAACGATGGCGGTCATCTATCTGTTGATGATGCTCTATTTCAAATCCATCGGCGGCTACAAGGCGGTGCATATCGAAGGCACCTCGGCCGAGGGCAAGCACTGAGCCTGGCTGGTTTTATACGAGGGCGGCTCCGCGAGGGGCCGCCCTTTTTGTTTGCAGGAATTGCCGAAGGAGCGCCGAGCGTCACTCGCGGCCGCAAACTCGGCCAAGCTTTAGCGTGCTGCCTTCACCGCTGCGACGTAGTCCGCCGCGAGCTTTTGCAGGGCGGGCCAATCGCTCTTCGCCAGGATTTCCGCCGTGAGCAGCGTGCTGCCGACGCCCACCGCCGCGCAGCCGGCTTTGATGAACTCGCCCGTATTCGCCAGCGTGACGCCGCCGGTGGGGACAATGCGCAGGTGCGGCAACGGCGCGCGGAAGGCGCGGACGCCCTTCGGGCCGTGGTTGTCGGCGGGGAAAAGTTTGACGAAGTCCGCGCCGGCCTCGTGCGCGAGCTGCGCCTCGGTGGGCGTGTAGGCGCCAAGCATGATGGGCCGGCCCGCCGTGTGCGCCAGCGGCACCAGCTCCGGCCGGCAGATGGGCGTGACGAAGAACTCTGCGCCCGCGTCGAGCGCTGACTTGAGCTGGAACGCCGTCAGCACGGTGCCGACGCCGACGGTGGCGCGCGCGCCGAATTCCTTCGCCACCGCCGCGACAACCTCGCAGGCATTGGGCACGGTGAAGGTTATTTCCAACGCAGTGAGGCCGCCGTCCACGAGCGCGGCGCAGAGCGGCAGCACCTGCTCCGGCTGCTGCGTGCGGACGACTGCGATGACGCCGGGATTGGTGAGGCGGGCGGAGATTTCAGCTTGGGTGCGCATGGGTTCAGTGAGTTTCAGGTTTGCCACATTGCTCGACCAGCTCGCGGAGGAACTGGGCATGGAGGATTTTCCCCAGGCCCAGCGGATGCCGCAGTGTGCGCTTTTCAAACTCGAGGGTGACGTTCTCTTCCTGGTTGATTTGGGCCAGCACCATGCCGATGACAAGCGGTTTGCTACTTGGGTCAGCGACAAATGCCGGGCCCCCGCTGTCGCCGGCGAAGGTGGTGAAATCCGCCATGAATGTGCGCTGCGCGGCGATGGGCAGCAGCGGATGCGAGGCAATGATGCCAGAACGAGCCAGCGGGAAACCGGCGGGGTTGCCCTCCGTGCGGTTCGGATAGGTCAGCACGAACAGCGGGCTGCACACGCGCAGCCCGGACGCTTTGATCTGCGCCTCGTCGGCCAAAGCGGTCACCGGCAGCGCAGCCACGGGGACGGGCAGCGGCTCCGTGAGTTTGAGCACGGCGGCGTCATCGGTCTTGCTCTGCACCCAGAGCGGTTTGCCTTTCTGCCGGATGGCGATGGTGTGGTCGCGTCGTTTGAACGCGCCGTCCGTCTGCTGTTCCCGCAGCACGAGCACTGCGGTGTCGCCTTTGGTCCGCTCCAGCACATGGGCAGCAGTGGCCAGGTAAAGCGCGGCGTCACCCGGTTCGCGGCGGAGAAGAAAGCACGTCGCGGCCGAGTCCGGGTGGAAGAGCTTGAACGTCGCCTCCACCATCTGCGTGGCGAAGTCGGCGGCGGAGGAGGCGGAGGCTGCGAAGGTGGCGTAGAGGAAAAGCAGGCGGAGTGGTTTCATGATGGAAAAATCATTGGATGGCGACTGCTTTGCGCGCGGCCAATCAGTTCAACGGCTGCGTGCGGACGACCGCGATGACGCCTGGGCGGGTGCTCAGGTAATCTGCTGCCGGCGACAAGTAGAGGTCCGGTCGCGAATGCCATTCGTGCGCGACGCCTCGCATTAGAAGCGCGCAATCAATGTGTGCTGTCCCTGCCGGAAATCGCTTATGGTCATCGAAGAAACGCGAACTGGCTTCATTGGCCGAAAGCGGCACGACGTTCCAATCTAGGCAACGCAATTCCATGCCGTGGTAATGGCCTTGAGCGTGCGTTGCTGAATAGCCCGTTGCTCCGAGGGAGAAGAATCCAGCCGCTTCCGTTAGCGAGGGAAACAAACTTGTGGCTGGTAGACGCTCCACAACTTGCCCAGCAAAGGTCACCTCACTTTCGCCATCCTCACGCATGATGCGAACTGACACCGACGACGACGACTCCTGACACTCGAAGCTGCTTCTCTGGAAAATTCCGGGGAATACCCGGCCACCGAGCATCAGGTTCACCGGCGAACTAGTGTCCCGACGTGGGATGAACACTCCCTCTCGTTTCTCGCCGTCTTGTTCCCACTCCACGGCGATCCGATGGGCGGCATTCTCAGAGCCGAGACCGAGCCAGCGGGGTGTGAAGCGCGGCCGCAATCCACTGAAGCGAATCATACAAACACCACCAATCCCAAAGCCACGATAGAGTTTTGGGCGGAACGGTCGGGGTAGCGCGCGCTGGAGAACTGCGGGGTCTACCCGATAGTTGAGCAGGATCCTGCGCTCAATCGTTCCGTGAATCATGTCGAGCAACATAGCGCGTCATCTGGTCATTCCTTCCGATACGCCTCCGCTAGCAGTGTGACCGGATGCGCCGTGCGGAGGTTCAGTCCCTCGGCCTTCGCGCCGTTGACGATTTGGAGCAGGCAGCCGGGGTTGCCGGTGGCGATGACTTCCGCCCCGGTCGAGCGGATGTGCTTCATCTTGCGTTCGAGGAGTTGGTTGGCCATTTCGGGCTGCGTGAGGTTGTAGATTCCCGCGCTGCCGCAGCACCAGTTGCTCTCGGGCAGTTCCACGAGCTTCACGCCGGGGATGGCCTTCAGCAACGCGCGCGGTTGGGCGGTGATTTTCTGCCCGTGGCAGAGGTGGCAGGACTCGTGGTAGGTGATGAGGGTCTCACCCCTCACCTCGGCCCTCTCCCCTCCGAGGGGCGAGGGAGAAGAAGATTTGGGCGGCTCGATGCCGATTTGGGCGAGCCACTCGTGGATGTCTTTGACCTTCTTGTCCCAGGCGTGGGCACGCTGTTCGTAAACGAGATCGCCCTTGAGCAAGGCGGCGTAGTGCTTCAGGTGAGAGCCGCAGCCGCCGGCGTTGGTGATGATGGCATCGAACTGGTCGGGCGGGAACTGGTCGATGTTCCGGCGGGCGAGGCGCTGGGCGAGTTCCCACTCGCCGTTGTGGGCGTGCAGGGAGCCGCAGCAGCTTTGCTCGGGCGGGGTGATGACTTCGCATCCGTTGCGCGCGAGCACCTCGACGGTGTCCACGTTCACGTCGCTGAAGATGAGGTCCTGCGCGCAGCCGGTGAGCATGGCCACGCGGTAGCGGCGCGTGCCGCGCGCGGGCGTGACGGGCGCGATGAGGTCGGCGGAAAGCGCGGGCTGGATGTCCGGCGTCATGGCTTCCAACTCGCGGAGGCGCTTGGGCATGAGCTTCATCACGCCACTGTTGCGCACGAACCATTGTAGGCCGAGCTGCTGGTAGAGCCGCATGGCGAAGCCGAGCACCTTGAGCCGGTTCAAGTCCATGAACAGCCAGCCGACGCTGAAGCCGCGGATAGCGTTGCGCTTCGGATTGTTTAACACACCGCTGGCCTCGGCCTCGGCGCGGGCGTGCTCGAACAATTCGGCGTAGTTCACGCCTGCCGGGCAGGCGGTCATGCACGCGAGGCAGCCGAGGCAGAAATACATTTCCTCCGCGAAGGCCTCGGTGGGCGTGAGCCGGCCGTCCGCGATGGCGCGCATGAGCGAGATGCGACCGCGCGGGGAGTTGCGCTCGAGCTTGGTGGCGTCGTAAGTCGGGCAGGTGGGCAGGCAGAGGCCGCAGTGCATGCACTGCTGCACGACGGAGTAGTCGAGGTCTTTGAGGTGCGAGAAGGGCGCGGCCATGACGGTTTGTTGCGGGCGAATTACTACGCGGGGCGTCCGGGCCGGGCAATCTCAAAGGCCGGGAGCCGAAGGAAAAAGAAAGCGCGGGAGGCCGTTGCCAGCCTCCCGCGCGCGAGAATTAAAGACGAATTAGTAACGGTCGCCGCCGCCGCTGCGTTCACGGCGTTCGCCGCCGCGATCGCCACGGTAGCCGCCACTACCGCCGCCACCACCGCCGCGATAGCCACCACCACCGCCGCCGGGCGGACGTTCTTCACGGGGCCGGGCGACGTTCACGGTGAGGTCACGGCCGCCGAGGTTTTTGCCGTGGAGGCCTTCGATGGCCTTCTGGGCTTCCTCGGGGGAGGACATGGTGACGAAGGCGAAACCGCGTGACTTGCCAGTCATGCGGTCGAGCATGAGGTTGGCTTCCATTACCGTGCCGAACGCGCCAAACGCGTCGTGCAGGTCGTTTTCCGTCGTGGCGAACGCGAGGTTGCCAACGAACAGCTTGCTGTTGTTCATGATGATTTGTTTCGTCCGCTCCCACTGCTCCGACTGTTCCCGACCATCGGGTTTCAAATCATCACTGAACTCCGTTCACCTGACGATTCACCAAATCCTGCAACCGGCGCGACCGAATACGGAAACGTTCTATGCGGGAATCGGCCAGGTTTGGCAACACGATATTTGCCCCAATCCACGACAATCCCAAGCAAATGCGGGGTAGCCGCTGGTTCAGTAGTTGTTCAGCACGTCGATCAACTGGCGCAGTCGGCCGTAGCCCCGGCGGTTGAAGCCGAAGGCGATCCGGGGCAGCTCGAGCTGGTCGCCGTCGTCGATTTCATCGCTGGTGGGCGGGGTGACGTGGAAAGGTTCCCCCGCGATGATGTCGGCGAAATCCTCGTTGAGCGCATCGAGACCGGAGGGCGTGGGCGGGTGCTTGAGCCGGATGACCAGCAAGTCCCGCACGAAGCGGGTCGAGTGGAAGTTGCGGTAGAAGCGGGTGATGTGGCGCACGGCCTCATCCACGTTGTCGGCGATGTGGTAGAGGCCAGGATCTTCGGGCGAGATGAGTTCGTTGCGCAGCAGATGCTCGCGGACATTTTTGTCCCACGTCTTCCAGTAAGTGCCGCCGGGCCGGTCCACCAACACGAGCGGCATGAGCTGGCTCTTGCCGGTCTGCATCAACGTGAGCGTCTCGTAGGCTTCGTCCATGGTGCCGAAGCCGCCGGGGAACAATGCGACGGCGTCGGAGTGGCGGATGAAGATGAGCTTGCGGGTGAAAAAGTATTTGAAGGTGACGAGCTTCTTGTCCTCGGCGATGACAGGGTTCGCCGCCTGTTCCCACGGCAGCCGGATGTTCGCACCGAAACTGCGCTCCACGCCCGCGCCCTCGTGCCCGGCCTGCATGATGCCCCCGCCGGCACCGGTGATGACCATGAAACCATTTTCCGCCATCTTCCGGCCGAACTCGACGGCTTGATGATACTCGACGGAATCCGGCGCGGTGCGGGCGGAACCGAAGATGGTGACCTTGCGTTGGTCGGCGTAGGGCGCGAAGAGCTTATAGGCGTAGCGTAACTCGCGCACGGCCGTCTGGATCACCTTCACGTCGCCGCGATCTTTCACGTCGTGCAGCAGCTTGAGCGACTGCTCGATCAGGTCGGTGACCAGATCCTCGTTGTCCCCGCCGCCTTTGAACGCGATCAGTTCGCGGATGCGGTGCTCCAACTCGGGCGGCGTGGTGGCCGGACGCTGGCGTTTATCCATGCGCCGAGCCTAGCTGAGGGCTGGCAAAAAACGCAACGTGCGAGCCGCCCGTGCCGCTTAACCGTGGTAGCCTTCTTCGCCGTGCTCGACGAGATCCAGGCCGATGGTCTCCACCTCTTCGCTCACGCGCAGGCCGTCGCACAGGGCACTCACCAGCTTGGCGAGAATCACGGTCGCCACGACGGACCAGACGAGCACGAGGGCGCCGGCCTTGAGCTGTTCCAGCCAGAGGGTGCTGCCAACGAATGCCTTGATGCGGTCCGCGCCGAGATTGGGGTTCGCTGCCGTGGTGGCGAAAACACCCGCGAGAATCGTCCCGATGGTTCCGCCCACGGCATGGACGCCGAAGGTGTCGAGCGAGTCGTCATATTTGAACTTGGCCTTGATCACATTGCACGCGAACCACGTCGCCGCGCCAGCCACGATGCCGATGAGCACTGCCACGCCCGGCGTGACGAATCCGCTGGCCGGTGTGATCGTTGCGAGGCCCGCCACTGCGCCCGAGCAAAAACCCAGCACTGAGGGCGTGCCGCGCACGCAGTATTCGATGGCCGGCCAGGTGAAACAGCCAGCGGCGGCGGACAACGTCGTGGTCACAAACGCGTTCACCGCCACGCCGTCGGCGGCCACCGCACTGCCGGCGTTGAAGCCATACCAGCCCGCCCAGAGCATCCCGGTGCCGACCATGCACAGCGCCATGCTGTGCGGTTGCATGGGCTCCCGGCCGTAGCCGAGGCGTTTGCCCAGCACGATGCACAAGGCCAGCGCGCTCCAGCCGGAGGTCATGTGCACCACGATGCCGCCAGCGAAATCGATCGCCTTGATCTTCGCGGCATCGTTGGCGAGCCCGTTCATCCAGCCATCTGCACCCCACACCCAGTGCGCGGCGGGAAAATACACCACGAACATCCAGAACACGCTGAAGAGCATGATCGCCTTGAACTTCATCCGCTCCGCAATCGCGCCGATCGTTAGCGCGGGCGTGATGATCGCAAACATCAGTTGATACACCATGAACAGGCTGTGGGGCACCCATTGGCCGTAGTCCGTGTTCGGGTCGGAACCCACGCCCTGCAGGAACGCGTGTTGAAACCCGCCGAGCCAGCCATTGCCTTTGCCGAACGTAAGGCTATAACCGCACGCCCACCAGAGCAACGAGACCACGCCGGCCAATGCCAGACATTGCGCCATCAGCGAAAGGATGTTCTTCCGGCGCACCAACCCACCGTAGAAGAGCGCCAGCCCCGGTAGGGTCATGAAGAGCACCAGTGCCGCGCTGGTCATCATCCACGCACTGTGGCCGGGACCGCCACCGCCGACCTTGGATTCAGCCTTGCCGTCGGTCACGCGCGCGGCGTTGTTCATGTAGGATTCCAAGTCGCCCACGCGCTGCTCCAGCGTTGGCACCGGTAATTTGGGTGCTTCGGCACCGGCGACCGGGAGGCCGGCCAGCGCCAACAGAGCGGCAACCAAAGGCAAAATGTAAATAGTCTTCATGCGGGAAAAGGCCGGGTGGAGAACAGGACGGCGGCGGACGCGTCAGACGGCCGCATCCCCACGCTCATCGGTGCGAATGCGATACGCATCTTCGAGCGAGGAAACGAAAACCTTGCCATCGCCGATCTTGCCGGTGCGGGCGGCCTTCACGATGAGTTCGACGGCCTGCTTCACGAGGCTGTCGGCCACCGCGACCTCGATCTTGGTCTTGGGCAGGAAGTCCACGGTGTATTCGCTGCCGCGATAAATCTCCGTGTGACCCTTTTGCCGGCCGAACCCCTTGACCTCGGTCACGGTCATGCCTGTGATGCCGATGTCTTTGAGGGCTTCCTTCACATCCTCGAGTTTGAACGGTTTGATGATGGCTTCGATCTTCTTCATGGCTTCAAATCTGCGGGTGCGGCGACGCGCAATTCACTGGGACCAGAGCCTGTCACGGACCAAATCGAAACCGCAAATCATTTCGATGAACATGGTTCATCTATCCGCACTTGCCTTGCATTCACAGCAAGAAGGCACGCGTCGAGTGACGGCCCCCTTGGGGCGGGGATGCCACCGTCGGTGGTCATAGACCGCCACTACAGCCGAAAGGCGAACGACCCAAGCTCAGCGACGGCGGAACTGAGCGGCTGGATAACAGCGGTTCTCGATGAACTGATAGCGCTCCCCGCCGTCCGCTGCAGCACATGGAGACCACGTCCTCATCATGTCTCTATCTTCCATCCGAAGCTCTTAGCCAATCTACGAACCTGATGCTTCTGGCGACTGCGAATCTGCCCGGCGGTGTCGCGATCGCGCTGGTTTGGCCTGTCTGCTTGGTCCGTCTCAACAACACGAATGACAACCTCATCACCGGGACGCAAGTCTCGTCGCGCCCAAGTGACGTGCTCCTCAGTGCTGCTAACCAATCCGCCCACTCGAATGCTCGCAAACTCGTCCGCCTTCCGTGTGCCTTTACGCGGCTCGCTGCCGACCCAATTGAGTATAGCACTCAATACTCCTGGCTCACCAATGCCAGCAGTGCAGATGCGCTTCCCGTTCACATGAATCTCAAATGCAATCATGGCGTGCGAAGTGGTCTAACGACCCATTAGGCTGCTGTTCTGGATACAAATACGATCTCGTCTTCATCAGTCAGTGAATCCTTACGGTAAAAACACCAGCCGCCGAATGACGTGTCAATCATAACGCCTGGCACTTCTATGTTCCAGGCGTGGACATCATGAGCCGACTCGATGACATGCAAAACCGTGCCAGTGTGAACACCACGAGCCAGCCTCACAGCATCGCCAACTCGCACCTCAGTTCCATCCACATACGTGATCATGGTCATGAAGGAAACGCTCGAAGCAGCCTAAGAAGGTATTAGGCCGCAGAGGATGACTGGCTAGCGATCGTGGTCCGGTGCATGGGGTTAGGAAAGCAGACCGGCGCACCGCGGTGAAGGATTATTGCCTTCGGAGCAGCACAGCGAATCACCGTGGGCTTGGGGTAGGGAAGGCCGGGATCGGGCCGGGGTGAGGGGTTCAAGCGTCGGCATTGGTGGCCGCACCCCTCATCCGGCCTGTGGCCACCTTCTCCCCTCGCCCGCGAAGGGAGAGGGCACTTGCCGTGGCTCAACTTGGCAGAACCCGGTTAAACCCGGACAAGAGATCAGTCCTCCGCGAAGAGGTATTCGAGGTCCGTCTGGGAGAGGCTGCGGGCGAAGCCTTCCTCGCCGAGCACGTCTTGGATGGTCTGGGCCTTGCGCTGTTGCAGGTCCCAGATCTTCTCCTCGACGGTGCCGGGGGCGATGAGGCGGTAGGCGTTCACCGTGCGCGTCTGGCCGATGCGGTGGCTGCGGTCAATGGCCTGCGCCTCGACGGCCGGGTTCCACCACGGATCGTAGAGGACGACGTAGCTGGCGTTAGTGAGGTTCAGGCCCGTGCCGGCGGCGCGGAGCGAGAGCAGGAAGACGCCGGCGGCGTTGTCGGCCTGGAAGGCGTTGACGACGTCCTGGCGCTGCTTGGTTTCGCCGGTGAGCAGGTGCGTGGGGATGCCGCGCTTGGCGCAGTCCACTTCGAGAATCTTCAGCATCTGCACGAACTGCGAGAAGACGAGCACCTTCTGGCCCTCGGCGACGAGCGTGTCGAGCAGCTCGAACAGGGTCTCGGTCTTGCCGCTGGCCACGTCGCTGCCGACGAGCTGCGGGTGGCAGCAAATCTGCCGCAGCCGGGTGAGCGCGGCGAGGACGTGCATCTTGCTTTTAGCGAGGCCCTTTTCCTTGACGGCCTGCATGACCTGCTCGCGGGAGCGGCGCAGTTCGGCGAGGTAAAGTTTGCGGTGCTCTTCGCCGAGTTCGCAGTCGCGGCGTTGCTCGATGCGGTCGGGCAAGTCCTTCGCGACCTGTTTCTTGAGGCGGCGCAGGAGCAGCGGGCGGAGCTTGGCGGAGAGGCGGCGGCGCGCGATGCGTTGCACGGAGACGGCTTCTTCGCTCTCGTTGCCGGGCTTGGGATCGTAGGTCTCGTTGAAGTGCTCCTGCGTGCCGAGATAGCCGGGCTGGATGAAGTCCGTGATGCTCCAGAGGTCGAGCAGGCGATTCTCGAGCGGCGTGCCGGTGAGGGCGAGGCGGCGGTCGGCTTTGAGCTGCTTGACGCTTTGCGTGACCTGCGCGGTGGGGTTCTTGATGAACTGCGCCTCGTCGAGCACGAGCGCGCCGAAGTCGAACTTGTTCAACTCCTCAAGGTCGCGGCGGAGCAGCGCGTAGTTGGTGACGATGATGTCGTGCTGCGGGATTTGCTTGCGCAACGTGTGGCGGCCCGCGCCGCTCTGGAGCACGAGCACCTTCATGTGGGGGACGAACTTCTCGGCTTCGCGCCGCCAGTTGTGCAGCACGGAGGCGGGGCAGATGACGAGCGCGGGTTTGGGGTCCTTCGGGTTGCGGGCCTTGAGCCACGCGAGCCAGATGAGGGTTTGCAGCGTTTTGCCGAGGCCCATGTCGTCGGCGAGGATGCCGCCGAGGCGCATTTCGGTGAGGTGGCAGAGGAAGTCGAAGCCTTCCTTCTGATACGGGCGCAGGTCGGCGACGAGGCCTTTGGGCAAGTCGGTGGGCGCGATGCCTTCGAAGTTTTGCAGGCGCTTGCGGAGCGTCTTGGCCGCCTCGCTGTCGCCGAACTTTTCCAGACCCTTCTCATCCAAGTGTGCGGCCTGCTCGATGGACACCTGCTGTGCAATGGGGCTGAGGCCGTCGAGCCCGAGATCGGCGAGGGCTTCGTGCGCGGCCTGCACGGCCTGCGTGTCGAGCTCGACCCAACCAGAGTCGGGGAGCTTGACGAAGCGGCCGGTGGCGCTGGCGAGGCGTTGGAGGTCAGCACGGGTGAGCTTCATGCCCTCCTGCTCCCACTCGGCGGAGACGCTGAACCAGTCGATGCCGCTGCCCTTGACGACGAGCGTGGGCTTGAGTTTGCGCGGCGTGAGGAAGAGGCGCTGGAACGCCGCGTTGCCGAGGAACTCGGCGTCGGGCGGGCGCTGCGCCCAGTTGCCGGAGAGCACACTGAAGAAATTTTCGGCCGCGTCACCGACCCACAGGCCGGGTTCGGGCGTGAAGCAGTTGAGGCGGCGCAGCCAGTTGACCGCCGGTTCGAGCCGGAGGTCGTCGAGGATTTCGGGTTTGCCCGTGGGCTGGCCGGGTTCGTCCTGAACCCATTCGTGGCCGTTCCAGTGCCACAGGGAATTATCGCGCTCGCTGCGGGCCAGCAGGCGGATGCGGATGACTTCGTCCACGAGTTCGAAGGTGAATTGCGGCAGCGCGGGATGCGCAACGCAGAGCTGGTCCCAGTCCACGCCGTTGTCGAAGTGCGCGCGGCGGAGGTTGGTGAGGAAGCGGTGGCTCAACTTGCGCACGGGCACGGAAGGCGTGCGGGTCATGGCCTCGAGCAAGCCGCCGGGCGGGGCGTTGCGCAGCAGGTAGAACGTGTCACCCACGAAGGCCAGCGGAGGCTGGCCGGCGAACCACGTCGCATCGGTGAGGGGACGGACCTCGCCATTGGAGAGCTTGATGCGCTGCGTGAAGGAGAGTTCCTGGGAGCCATTCTGCAAATGCGGGGTGAGCTCGACCACCTGGCCGTGATAGACCACGGGCTTGGTGCCGCATTCCATCAGCAACCGGCCGTGGTGGCCCCAACGTGCGATCCACTGGAGCAGCTCGACGCCTTGCAGGAGGAAGTCGCCTTCCTTGTCCTCGCGGTGGCGGTTGTTTTCGACGATCCACTGGATGAACTCCCAGTCGAAGGCGGGGAACAACTCCTGTTCGTGCGCGGCTCGGGTGTTGAGGTCGATCAAGTCGGCGAGGTTTTTCTTTTTCTCGCCGGTGCGCGGGCGGAAGAGGTGGAACTCCACAAGCAGCGCGTGCAGCGGCGAATCCTTCACCACAGGCTGCGGTTTGCAGATGATGCGCAGCCCGGCACGGGGCGAATCGAGATGCACCGGGGCTGGCGGGAAGAGCCAGTGTTCGAGTTCCTGGGTGAGCTTGACCTCTTGCTCGGCCTGCTCGATCTCAGCAAAGCGGGAGTAATTGGCGAACTGCTGGAGTTCCTGCGGCAACGAGCGCCCGGCGCGGAGGAAGAGAATGGCCAGCTCTTCGAGCCGGGGGCGACCCTTGGCCTCGACCATGCGCGGCCACCATTCGTTGGCACCGAAGTCCTTACGCGAAAGGTTCAGCTTCTCGAAGTAGTCTTCGAGCAGCAGCCACGAACGCTGCGAGTCCGCACAGGTGGCGAAGAGATGGAGCAGGTTGCTGCGCTCGGCGACTTTTTCCTTCGAGTCGGCCAGTTCGGCGCGCAAATCCGCCAGCGCGCCGTAGGTCTGCTTGAGGACCGTGTGATGGGCATCGTATTTGGCCGTATTCGCCCCGATGCGCGGGACGCGGCCTGGCTTGGCTACCTTAGGCATTTTCCAGATTCAAGAATTCAGCGGTCAATCACCGGATATAGAGCTTCATTGGCTCACATCTGCGGGGCTCGGGTCAAATGGAAAAAAGGCTTTTCCGGGACAGTAGGTTGAATCCAACTCCGTAATCGGGTGGCCGAAATGGCGATGGAAGTGGCCGATGGCCAGCGGTCAGGCTTGGGGCGATCCCGCTGGCGGGTCCGGCGGCGGCTCGATTCGGCGGAAGAATTTAGTTACGTTCTCGGCGTCGGCGTCGGCGAAGTCCACCGTGGCGTGAGGGGCGCGGTGGCGGGCGGTGACCAGTCGCTCGTGCAGGTTGATGACGGTGGTCAACGCCCGGTCGGCGACCAGTTGGGGGGACAGTTGGGTGTCAGAGACGACGACGAGCAGACAGGTTTCATCCACGTGGAGGATGAGGGTGTGGTAGCCGGTGCCGCTGACGTGGAGTTGCGTGAAGAAGTTTTCCTGGAGCCGCCGAGACATTTCCTGAGCGGCGCTGAAGGCGTTAGAGGCTAGGCTGGCAAATTCGCGTGGGTCGCATGGCAGTTCCTTGCCGGCCCGGTGGATAAGGTAGCCGGCCCGCTCAACTACTAGCGCCGCCAGCACACCGCTGCGGGCAACGAAATCCTTCAGCAGCCCGTCCAATAGCTCCACGTCATGGGTGGTGAGCTCGGGAAAGCCTTTCATGGCAGAAGGCGCGGGGGCGCGGTGATGGTGTCTCGGGATTCGGGAGCGCTGGCGCGGGGGCCGTTCATCACTTGCCGCTGCTCAGGAATTTGTTCAGCAGCAGGCCGGTGATGGCATTGAGGGTCTCGAAGACCCCCTCGCACTTGGGCGCGACGGCCGGGAAGCTCGGGACCTGCACGTCGCGGTTGTTGAGCAGGAAGTCCATGTATTCCGTCGGCGCGGGATTGGCGGCGTCGCGTTTGTTGTATTGGAGGACGTAGGGGATGTCGGCCAAGTTGAGCTTCAGGGTCTTGAGGTTGTCTTCCATGTTTTTGAAGCTCTCGACGTTCTCCTCCATTTTTTCGTAGGTGGAGTCGGCGACGAAGACCAAGCCGTCCACGCCGCGCAGAACGAGCTGGCGGGTGGTGTTGTAGATGACCTGGCCGGGGACGGTGTAGAGCTGGAACTTGGTCTTGTAGCCTTTGACGGTGACAGTTTCGAGGGGAAAGAAGTCGAAGAAAAGCGTGCGGTCTGAGCTGGTGGCCAGGGAGACGATCTTGGTTTTGCTGTCGGGGTTGGCCGTCTGGACGTTCCCGTAGATGGATTCGAGGTTGGTCGTCTTGCCAGACTTGGCGGGGCCGTAATAGACGATCTTGACCTGTAGTTCCTTGGTGGCTTGGTTGATGATGGCCATAGGCTATTTGCGCTGGCGGGCGATTTCGTTGGCGATGATCTGGAGCTGGGGGAGGGGCAGCAACTGTCCCTTGCGGCTCATGATGGTGAAGAAAACCTTGTCGAGCTTGAAGACGGCCCAGTGGTGACCGTCGGCGACGAGGGAGACCACGGTGGGATCGCCCAACTTCATCTGGCGGGACTGCTCGCCGGTGCTGGTGAACAGCTTGGGCAACGCGTAGGCCAGCAGCTCGGGCGGGAGCGTGGCCTGCATCTCGGCGGCGGCGAGCTGGCCTTCTTGCAGCGAAAGCATTGCGCCGAAAACCGTGGGTATGGCAATGACCGCGTGAATGATTTCCGTTGGTGTCCAGTGGGTTTTCTCCGGTTTTCCCAGAGCCTCGCCTAGTTTGGAATCTGGCACCGTGGGGGCGACCGGCGCGGCCGGCGCGACCGTGAGAGCGACGGGGGCCGGGGCGCGGTTGACGAAGGTGGTGGTGCCGTCGCTGGAGCCGGGGCGTTTCGGTTCGGCGCTGCGCATGTTCGCCATGAAGGGCTGCACGAGCACTCGCAAGGGCAGGGACAACGCGGTGCTGTCCGTGGGCGAGGGGCCGACGGCGGGATTCATCCAACTCCGCAACTGGCCCCAAGTGAAGGTGACTTTGCCGCTCTTCATCGCGTTGCCCAGCTCCTCGCGCGGAAATTCCACGGTGACATCGCCGAGATCGGCGGCTTCCTTGCGAATGGGCTCCGGCCACGTCGCGGTGAGCACAGAGAGTTTGATCGACACGATGCTGGACGAGGGGGCTTCCGGCGTGCCAGCGGGGCGGAAAAATCCAGTCGCCGAAGTGGTCGGCTCGGGTGAGGGTTGAAACGTCGTGAACGTCGTGCCACTGCGGGTCGGCTCGGGCACGACAGGGGGCTGCGGGGCAATCGGCAGCACCACTGGCGGCGGAGCGGGGGCTACAGCCACTGGGGCAGCAGGCATGGGCGCGGGCGCCGGGACGATGGACGCCGGAGCCGGCGGCGGTGGGCTTGTGGGAGCCGGGCCCATTCCAGCAAAGAAACTGCCTGCGGCTGGTTCGGCCTTGGTCGCGGTTTTGCGTTTGAGCAGCGGTCCAGCGACACGCAACACTTCCGGCAGCGGCAGGTCCACCAAAGTATCGCTTGCGCCGCCGTCGCTGAAGAGGCCGGCGGGCGCGGCGGCCCGCAGCTCGTCCAAGGTGATCCGCACCGCACCGGTGGCAAGCTGTGGCAGCACGCGGGCGGTCGAGACGTTGACTTTTTCATCCGGCCCGGCGGGGCGCGTGGCCAGCGGCTTGAGAGCGGCAGGGAGGCGGTCGAGCACTGCCTTGAGCGAGAGGGCGATGGTCTCCGACACGGCGTCGGCGGACGACACGGAGACACCGACGGGAGTGGGCCCGCCCGTGGCTGAGAATCCTTTGATGGAATCCAACATTGCGGTTCGGCGGCGTTCCCGGGTGATTCGGCCACGCGGAAAAGCGCTCGGAGTGTCCGCCCAAATCGCTTGAAGTGGCAAACAAAAAGCGCACACTCCGCCTGCGTGGCCACGCAGAAAAAAATCCTGATCCTCGACGATGAGACGCAATTCCTGGAACTGTGTCAGGAGCTGCTGTCCACGCTGCCCGCCCAGCCCGAGATCCGCACCGCCTCGTCCGGCGCGCACGCCATCGCCTTGCTAGAGGCCGAGCCCTACTCCTTGCTGCTCACCGATTTGCGGATGCCGAACATGGACGGCTTCCAGGTGTTGGCCATCGTCCGGCGGCGTTTCCCCGCGCTGCGCACGGTGGTGATGTCTGGCGTGACGGAGGACGAATATCGCAATCGCGCCTATGCGATGGGCATTGACCTTTATCTGGAAAAGCCCAAGACCGCGCAGGACATCAAGATGTTCGTGGACTGCATCGAGTCGCTGCTGCTCCGGGAGGAAGCCGGCGGCTTCCGGGGCGTGCAGAGCAAGACCATCACGGACATCGTGCAGATGGAGAGCCTCTCGCAATCATCCGTCACCCTCAAGTTCACCAACGGTCCGTTCGTCGGCAAAATCTGGCTCGTCAATGGCGACCTCATGGATGCCGAAGTGGGTGAGCTCACCGGCGAGGATGCCTTCAAGAAGATCATTTCCTGGAAATCCGGAACTTTCGAAAGCCTCCCGGGTGATCCCACGCACGAGCGGCGCATCATGAACTCCGTGCAGGGTTTGCTCCTCGATTCGGCGCAGATGCTCGACGAGCTGGCGGCCGGTGAAGTGCCCGGCTCAGGCGGTGAAAAGGCGAAAACCACCTCACCACTCGCGGAGTTGAGCCGGCATCCGGGCGTCGAGTTTGTGGTCACCACGGCGTTCGGCAAGGGCAAGGAGTTCGAGCACTTCGGGTGCGAGACGCCTGACCTGACTGCGGCATGGGCTGCCAGCACCGCCGAGCGTTTCAACCAGCTTGGCGAGAAAATTCGCGCCGGCACGCTCCAGCAGCTCGTCACCTCCGGCGCGCAACGCGGCACTGGCTTGGCCGTCAAGGGCGAGCGCGTGCTCTGCGCAGGCTTCCAACGCGGGCGCACCAGCGGGCAAATCATGGAAACCCTCAAGAAAATGGCAGCGCAATGGGCCTCCTAGACTTTTTCTCCGGCAAGAAGGACGCCCCGGCGCTCGACCGCCTGCCCAGCGGCAGCTTCACGGTGGATCGCGACGGCAAGGTGCTCACCTCCACGCTCCCGAGTGGTTTTCCCGAGGCCAGTCTGCGTGAAATTGGCCGGGTTGTCGTCGAGGCGATGGTCACGGCGCGCGCGGCCAACGTCCCCTTCACCGAGCTGGTCATTCACTACAGCGGTCTCAAGATCACCGCCAAGGAACAACGTGGTGGGGCCATGATTTTCCTTGCCCCCATCCGCTGACGCGCCCTAAATCGCCGCTCGGACGCGGCTTATGCGCAACAAGAAACTGGACCAGCTCATCCTCGAACTCGAGACGCACGTCGAGTGTTGGAAGCAGTTCAACCACTTTCTCACCCTCGCCCGCTCGAAGGCCTTCACGCCTGAAGACGAGGAGCAATTCCTCGAGGTCAAGAGCAACATCGCCCAAGGGTTGGAGATGCTGATGAGCCAGGTCGAGGGCGGCACCACCCCGCCCCGCGACGAGATCCACGCGCTGCTTTCCAACGCCCCCTCCATCCGCTACATGAGCGAGCTGGCGGACAATTCTCTGCGTGGGCTCGAAAACCAGTGGCACAAGATCTTCCTCGGCTGGCAGGGCATCCTTGGCCAGCTCAAGGTCAAGCAGAAGGAACTCGAAGGAAAATCCTTCTTCGGCAGCCTCTTCGGGAAGAAGTAGGCCGCTCAGTTCAAAGATGAAGGTTGAAAGGCAGCCTTCGATGCTCGCGTCTTTCAACTTTCACCCTTCAACTCCTCAGTGAGAACTCCTCCGCGTGGTAGCTGCTGCGCACCATCGGGCCGCTGGCGACATGGAGAAAACCCATCGCCTCCGCCCGCGCGCCCAGCTCCGCGAACTTGTCCGGGTGGACGAACTCCACGACCGGCAGATGCTTCAAGGTCGGCTGGAGGTATTGCCCCAGCGTGAGAATGTCGCAGTTGGCCGCGCGCAAGTCCTCCATCGTGGTCAGCACCTCCGCCTCCGTCTCGCCAAGGCCCAGCATGATGCCGGACTTGGTGAAGACATCCGGCCGCCGCGCCTTCACCTTCGCCAGCACCGAGAGCGAACGGTCGTAAGTCGCACGATGGCGAACCGACGGCGTGAGCCGACGGACGGTTTCGAGGTTGTGATTGTAAATCGCTGGGTTCGCCGCGAGCACGCACTTGATGGCGTCGTCCTTGTCGAGGAAGTCCGGCACCAGCACTTCGATGACGATGCCGGGGTTCGCCGCGCGCGTGGCCTCGATGGTCTGCCGGAAGTGCTCCGCTCCGCCGTCCGCGAGGTCGTCGCGCGCCACCGCCGTGATGACGACGTGCTTGAGGCCCATGCGCTTGGTCGCCTCGGCCACGCGCTGCGGCTCGTCGGCTTCGAGTGCGAGCGGCTTGGCAGTGGAGACGGCGCAGAACCCACACGCCCGCGTGCACCGATCGCCGGCGATCATGAAAGTCGCCGTGCCCTTGCTCCAGCACTCCCAATGGTTCGGGCACTTCGCGCTCTCGCAGACCGTGTGGAGGCGCAGGTCATTGAGCAGTTCGCGCGTCTTGGTGAACGCGCTGCTCGTGGGCAGCGAGAGGCGCAGCCACTCGGGAAGGCGTGGGCGCGTGCTGGGCTTGGGCGGGGCAGTGAGGATTTCCATCGGAGAAGTCATTCCCACCCATTCTTCTTCCACCACTTCTCGATTTCCGGCGGGCCGAAATCGCCGAGCACCTGGCCGTCCACCTCGATGGTGGGGGCGAGGGTCTGGCCGGAGAGGCGCTCCATCTCGTCGTAAGCCTTGTCGTCGGCCATGACGTTGAGCACCTCATACTCCACGCCTCGCGCGTCGAGCCAGTCCTGGGCCTTCGAGCACCACGGGCAATAGGGTTTGATGAAGAGGCGGACGCGGCTGGGTTTCATGGAAAGCCTACTTGAGTTTGCGGAACTCGGCTTCCGAAATGCCGAGCTGCTTCAGGATTTCGCGGAAGAGCCAGCCGCCGATCTCGGTGCTGGGGTGGACGGGAATCGTTGTCGCGCGGCCGTCCTTGTGTTGCCAGCGCGCGTGACTGCCCTTCTGCCGTGTCTGCACAAAGCCGAGCTGCGCGGCGGCACGCATCAACTCCCTCGCCTTAGCGGGCATGGGCCACTGTGAGTTCCACGTCCTCGGGCAACGGCTGGCCGCGTTCAGCGAACTCCTCGACGATCATCTCGAAGACGTTGTGAAGCTCCTGCTGGGCTGCCTCGGGCGTGTTGCCGACCGCATGACAACCCGCGATGGCCGGCACGTAGGCGACGCAGCTCCCGTTGTCGTCCCGGTGGCAGACCACATGGTAGTCGAAGAGCGTTTTCACGGCGGGAAGCTAGCGCAGCGACGGCTGGAACGGAAGCGGAATGCCGCGCGCATCGAGCCAGTCCTGGGCCTTCGAGCACCACG
>RFVF01000078.1 GCA_009922615.1 Pseudomonadota bacterium | reverse complement strand
TGGGCCAGGTGAAGGAGAATCGAGCGCCGCGCGGCGTCCGGTTCTGCACCCCCACGACGCCTCCATAGTGCTGCACGAGCCGTTTGATCAGGGCGAGCCCGATGCCGCTGCCCTCGACTTTGTCCCGGGGCTGCAAGGTCTGGAACATGCCCCAGATGCGCTCGTGATGTTCCGGCGGGATCCCGGGGCCGTCATCATCCACCTGGAACTCGTAAAAGTCGCCCCGCTCGAGGACGGAGATCTCGATGAGCCCCGTCTTGCGGTCATGGTGTTTGACCGCATTGTTTACCAGGTTCTGCAGCACGGTGCGCAGGGGAGTGGCGGCCGTGGTGAATCCCGCCGGCTCGCCGAGGAGTTGGACCCGGAAGCCCGGCGGCACTTCGATGAGGGCGGTGATTTCGGCCACCATTTCCCTGACCTGCACCGGCCGGACCGCGTCCTTCACCTTGTCGGCCCGCGAATAGGCGAGCAGGTCAGCTAGGAGGCGCTCCATGCGGCGGACACGCTGGCGCATGAGCCGGAGGTTCTCCCGGATGGCCGGCGACTGGTTCTCGCCCAGGTCCTCGCTGATCCAGGCGGCCAGCGTGTCGATCGCGCGCAACGGGGACTTGAGGTCGTGCGAGGCGATGGAGGCAAACTGGGCGAGATCCTGGTTGGAGCGCTTGAGAATCTCGTTGGTCACCTCGAGTTCCATGGAACGAGCGTCCACCCGTTGTTCCAGCTCCGAGTTCAGCCGCAGAATCTCCTGGGCGGACAACCACACGGCCAGCAGGTCTTCCATCCGCCGGGCAAGGGCGGTGAGCAGCCAGCGCGCCTCGGTGTCCCAACCTGCGCCGGTGTTGTCCTGGCTGAGCCACAAGATCCAAGGCGGGGCCCCCTGGGTGCGGAGCGAGATGCCGAGGCCGGCTTGGCTCTGCAGCGTCCCCGCCAGGGCGGCGGGCACGGCGGCGGGTTCCGCGGGCCCGAAGGCGATCGGGTCGCTGGCCGCATGGATTTGGCGGAACGCCGCCGCTGTCTCGGGAGTCATCGGGCCTCGCAGGCCTTGCACGATTCGCCGGCGCGAACGGTCGGAGGCGGAATGGGTGGTGACGCCCCACTCCGCGGCGGAGGGGTCGGACGGGGCCAGCAGGAACGCGGTTCCGCACGGGATGATGCCGGCGATTTCATCCAGCGCCGCCTCCAGCGTGCCTTCCCGGTTGTTCACACGACGGAAGGCCGTGTTGAGTTTGTCCACGCACTCCAGGGTCCGGATGTGCTGGAGGCGGGCGGCTTCCGCCGCCTTGCGCTCGGTGATGTCGCGGCCGACGCCGAGGAAGCCGGTGATCGCGCCCGTATCGTTGCGCAGGGCGGAGACGGTGAGCAGGACCGGCACGCGCGCGCCGTCCTTGCGCACGTAAGTCCATTCCCGCGTCTCCGGATTGCCACCGCGGGTCTTGGCCCCGAGCACCTCGAAGCCTGGCTCGATGGTCCGGCCCAGCTCCGCCGACAACTCGGCGGCGCGGGCGACGACCTCGGCCGGATCGTGGAACACGGCGGGGGTGAGCTTGCCGACCATCTCGTCGGCCCGGTAGCCGATCAACTCTTCTGCCGCGGGGTTGAAGAGGGTAATCGTGCCCTCGGTCGTGGTAGCAATGATGGCCGCGCCCGCGCCGGTGAGCAGCGTGCGTTGGAAGGCGAATTGCTCGGCCAGCGCCGCCTCGGCCGCTTTGCGCAGACTGATGTTCTGGATGGACGCAACCACCATCCGCCCGAGGGGCGTCTCGATGGGGGTCAAGGCGATCTCAGCGGGGAATTCGCTGCCGTCTTTGCGCCGCACGTGCAGATCCGTCCCCGCTCCCATGGGCCGGACTCCCGGTGAGCCCGTGTAGCGCTGCCGGTGGGCGGCGTGGGCGTGGACGTGGCGAACCGGCACGAGCACCTCGACGGACTGGCCGAGCAACTCCTGCCGGAGATAGCCCGTGTCGCTCTCCAGCCGGCCGTTCACCATGCAGATCCGGCCTTCCGCGTTCACCATGACGATGCCGCTCGGGGCGAACTCCACGAGCGTGCGAAACTCCTCTTCGCTCCGGCGCAGCGCTGTCAACGCCTCCTCGCGTTCGGTCAGGTCCGTAATGCCGGCAAACCAGCCTTGCACCCGGCCTTCGAGCGTTAGGTCGGGGGTGAGACTTATTTGGACAAAGCGGCGGCCGGCTACCGGATACTCCATCCAGCTTTGGAAGGTTAGGCTTTCGCCGAGTAAAACCCGTTCGATCGCCGGTTCGAGCCTCCTCGCGGAAACCTCTCCTATGATTAGATCAAGACGCTGGCCAACGATTTGATCCGTCGGCATGCCCACGAGTCCAGCATACGCGCGGTTGACTGTGCGATAGCGACGTCCCATGTCGAACGAGCAAAGGCTTACTCCAGCGTTGTCCGAGATCCGTTGCAGGCGATCTTCGCTGGCGCGCAGCGCTGCCTCCGCCTGCTTGCGCTCCGAGACATCGCGCGCCGCGCCGCAGAACACCGTCCGGCCCTCGATCGACACCAGGCGGCAGGCAATCTCGACCTCGATCAACGAACCATCTTTCCGCCGGTAACGGGACTCATACCGCACGCCTTCCGGCGCACCCGCCAGGCGTTTGAGCAGTTGGGGAAATCCGTCGGGCACCGGGCTGGTATCCCAATCCTGAATCTTCAGCCGGCGGATCTCTTCCCCGGTGTAACCCAGCATGCGGGCAAAGGAATCACTAAAACGCCGCAGGTTCCCTTGGTCGTCGACGATGTGGATGCCGTCGGTCGCGGTTTGCAGGAGCACCTGATTCTTGAGGCTTTCCTTGCCCAGCTCCCGGAGGCCGGAGCGCCAGCTTTCCAGCGCGAAGGCCAGCGCCCCCAGCAGGCCGGCGGCCAGCCCCAAGCCCAGTGCCCGGGCCACCAGCCGCCAGGCCGAGGCCGCCTCGCGCGGCCAAGCCGCCACTTCCACCCGCAGGGCCATGCCGCTGGTGCTGGTGAGGGCCCGGCTGGTGCGAACCTCGCCAGCGGGCTGCTCGGCGAGTCCCCACACCTGGGTCATTGGCCGGTCGCCGTTGGCAATCCAAGCCCGCAGCTCGTGCGCAGGACGTTCTGCCGTCAGCCGCCGCATGAGCAGGGACAGGTTCACCACGCTGGTAGCCACCCCCGTGAAGGCCGCCTCTCCGGGCGGGGCGTCGTCCCGGTAAACCGGCATGCGCAGCACCATGCCCATGCCGCCCTGACGGAGCTCGTAGGGCCCATCCCAGTGCGCCAGCCCTGACTGGATGGAAGCTTGAACCAATTTGCCCACTCGAGCATCCGCACGCAGATCGTGCCCGATGGCGGCTTCATTGCCGGCCAGCGGAAAGCTGTAGCGCACCACTCCTTCAGGCGACCACAGCAGGGTTACGCCCTGCCCCGCCTTGCGTGCCAATCCGGCCACGCGGCGGGCGAATTCCTCCTGGTTACGAATATCCCGGAGGGGCAGCTGCCGCAGGGCCTCCAGGAGATGCTCGGAGTCGTCCAGGGCATCAGCCACGCGCTCAATGGCGATGGTGGCCGCCGACTCAGCATGGGAGTTGGCCACTTCAGCATCCATTCGGCCAATCACAAAGACGGCTCCGCCTCCGGCCAAAAGCCCCATCAAGGTGGCGAGCAGGCCGGCTTGCAGGGCACCCCTTCGCTCAGGGCTGCCGGCCGGCAGCTCACTGGAGCCACGGTCTGCAGGTGGGCGGCTCCTCGTGAGGGCCAGCAGGGTCATCCCCACCCCCAAGCCGGCCGCCAGCAACCCGCCCATGGCCGCGCCCAGCTTCAGCTGGTCGGCAAGGGCAGTCCCTATTGTGCTTTGAACGGACGTCCATGGGATCATCTGCCACAAACGCAAAGCGTCGGTGCCGGCCACCCCGCTGAGGGGGAGCTCATCCATGCGGGCGAGCCACAGGCTTCCGTCCCAGGCGGTAAGTGCCTGCAGCCCGCTGGGCAGCGGCGAGCCCAGCCGGGCCGCGGGGTCATCGACCCGCTTGAAATCGCTATCCCAGTTGCTCCCCCGCGCCGGGTCCGCAGGGGGAACGAAGGACGGGTGCTGCGGATGGAGCAGGTAATGACCCTGAAGGTCGGTGAGACAGGTTTCATGCCGGTTCGCACCGGGGTGCGAGCTCGGCTGGCCAAGCTGGCTCAGCAACGGATTCAGATCGCGGTCCATCAGGAGCATGCCGGTGACTTTGCCGGCCGTGTTCCTGATGGGCTTGAGGAACCGCAGCTGCGGCCGGGTGGGATCGTGCCGGAGGGAAAGGTGGATTTCCCCCGGCGGCAGCGCCAAGGCCGGTGGCAGCTCCTGGGCGATGGTGGTCGCGTTGAGTTCGCCCGGTGTGGCGACCCGCGGCAGACGGTCGGCCGCATTGCGCTCCACGCGCACCAGCTCCCGGGCACCCGCCGTGACTTCAATGTAGCTCATCCGGGCAATGTCATCGCCGTGCTGGATGGCAACGGCAAAGACTTGCTGGAGGCGCTGCCGCACGGATTCCTGCCCCTCGCCGGAAATGGCATCCCCCACCGCCGGCAGCTCGGCAAAGAAGTGCGCCTGGGCGCGCATCTGATCAACGCTGCCATCCAAAAGGCGTCGGTCAAAATCCGCCTCCTCCGCCAGCGTCAGCACGGTATTGTCCAAAGCCGAGACCGTGGCGTGGCGCCGCTCTGCGCGCCAGAAGAGAGCGCCCAGACCCACGAGCAGCGCGAGCAGGCCGGTGGTGAGAAGGAAGTGAGGTTTTCTCCGGGCCAAGGCGTTCATCCAGCGGGGAGGGGGGCGGGAAGGCTGGGCGCACCGGAGCTGGCTGCACCCGGCAGCAGGGCCATGGTCATCACGAGGAACACGCTAGCAACAGCCCCGGACGGCGTCCACGCCCGGGTGGTGACCGCCGGCTCATGCGGCGGACGGGAAACCCGGGCAAGGCCGACGGTGAGGATTGGGCCGGGGCGTCGCGCAGGGATCGGCTGCTCCGGTTGGGTGCTGGCCTGGAACATCCCGTCACTGATGGATTTTTTGCATGGCCGATGCCAGTTCGAAGGCCGTGAAGGGCTTGTTGATGGTGGCGTTGACCTTGAGGTTCTTGAGCTCATGCAGGGAGGCTCCGTCGAATCGGCCGCTCATGGCGATGATGGGGATGTTGGGCAACACCCGGCGCACGGCCCGGATGAAGCCCATCCCGTCCATGTTGGGCATGTGCAGATCCGTGAGCACGGCGTGGAGCTCTGCTTTGTGGCAGGCCAACTCCATCAGCCCTTCGGCTCCGTCGCAGGCCAACATGGGTGTGAAGTTGAGCCCCTCGAGCAAGGCCGCACCCACGCTCCGGATGGCGGCTTCGTCGTCCACCAGAAGCACCTTCTCCCCGTTGCCGGCAAAGGTCACGGTATTCTCCTTGGTCGGCGGCTCCGCGACTGTCTTTCCCGTGCGCTCGGGAGGCAGGTAAATGGTGAAACAGGCGCCGCTGTTGGGTTGCGAGTAGACTTGAATGAACCCGCCGTGACCTTTGATGATGCCCATGACCGTGGAGAGTCCCAGACCGGTGCCTTTGTCGGGAGCTTTGGTCGTAAAGAACGGATCAAAAATCTTGTCGATGATGTCTGCGGGAATGCCTGTGCCTGTGTCTCGTATCCTCACCCGCACATATTGCCCGGATTTCCCCCCGGGCACCGAAGCGGCGTAGAGAGCATCTACCTCCACCTCTTCTGCCTCGATACTAAGTTTACCACCATGAGGCATGGCATCTCGAGCGTTTACACAGAGGTTCAGAAGAACCTGATGAAGCTGTGTGGCATCGCCAAGCACGGGGGTGAGATCGTGCTTGTAGTGCACGCTGATGTCGATGTTCTTGGGGAAGGTGCCCTTGATAATCCCCTGCATCTCCTTGATGAGGTGCTTCAGATTCACGGACACCCGGGCGCCTTCCGCTCCCTTCGCGAAAGTCAGCAGTTGGCGCACCATGTCTGCGGCGCGCCGGGTGCTGGACTCCATGGTATCCATAATGCTGGAATCGCCGCCAGCCTGGTGCCGGAGAAACTCCATTCCCATGAGGATTGGGGCCAAAGCGTTGTTCAAGTCATGGGCGATGCCGCCTGCGAGCGTGCCGATGGATTCGAGCCGTTGGGAATGCTGCAACTGACGCTGCGCCTCACGTTCCTTGGAGACGTCTCGCATCAGATACTGGATGCCGGTGACGGTTTTTTCCTCCAGCACCGCTGCGATGCTCAGTTGCAGCCACATGCGGCGTGTTTTGGATAGGCGGCACTCAAATTCAAGACGCGCTGCGCTCTCAACATTGTGCTTTAGCCGGTCGCGATAGTCGGCCAGCCGACTGGCTGTCTGCTCGTCCACATGATCCGCCAGGCGAAATTCCCGGAGTTGCGTCGCCGGGGTGTCAAAGAGCTCCAGAAACCGGTGATTGGCAAACACCACCTCGCCCTCGACGTTTTCCACCATGAGGGCATCGCTGATATGCCGGATCACGCTCTCGTAGCGCTGCTGGCTGGTGCGGAGGGCGTGATCGGACTGAATGCGGTCGGTGATGTCCTGAACGGTCCCGCGCGAAAGCAGGGGGGTGCCGCTTGGAGAGTAAGTGATTTGACACTGTTCCTCGACATGCTTTACCTCACTGCCCGACAAACAGATTCGATGGGTATAGTGGTATGAGGGTAGTCCCGCAGCTATAGCGTTCTGATATGCTTGGTTTGCTTTGCTGACATCTTCAGGATGAACTAGGGTGAAGAATCCTTCTGGGGTGCCGTTGAAGGCGGCGCGCTCAACCCCAAAAATCCGATACACTTCGTCGGACCAGTAGAGCTGGTTGGTTCTGTGGTCGTGCTCCCAGTTGCCGAATTTAGCGATCCGCTGGGCGTCGAGTAGTCGCGCCTCGCTGGCCTTTAGCGCGGTTTCGGCTTCCTTACGCTCGGTGATGTCCACGAGGCAGCCCACGATTTCATGCAGTGCGCCGGAAGCGTGACGCCCCAGCGTCATCTGGTCGCGATACCATCGGTATCGACCGTCCGCTGCCTCGATGCGGTAATCCAGCTCCTCGTGCCCCGTTTGGAGCAGTCGCTGGCGTGACTTAAACACCCGTTCTTGGTCCTCCGGGTGAAGCCGGTTGCCCCAGAACACGGCCGCCTTGGGGAACTCCTGGGGATCGAAACCCAGGATACGCCGCGCATTTTCGCTGACGTATTTCACCGCCATGCTGCCCTCTGCCTCAAGGCTGTAGATCACCACCGGCGCCGTGTTGAGCAGTTGTTCCAGCTTGGCTTCGAGGGACAGGATGGCCACCGCGCGCTCCTCCACCCGCCGTTCGAGGGAGGCGTTCAGCTCGTGCAACGCCAGCTCGGCCTGTTTCCGTTTGGTCTCATCGCGGAAGATACCCCTCGTGGACACCGGCACGCCGTTTTCAAACCGGACGTTGACGTGGCCCGTCAGGTCGAGCTTCTGCCCGGTTTTGCTGACGAACTGAACTTCCACCATGCCCACATCTTCCCCCCGCATGAGCCGCTGGAATATGGCCCCGCAATGTTCCCGGCAGTCCGGGCTGATGAGCTGGAAGACATTTACGTTTTGAACTTCGGCCTCCGTGTAGCCCAGCGCCTCCCGCCACGCGCGGTTGACGAACAGCAACTTCCCCTCCGGCGAGACGATCTGGACGAGGTCATTCATCCGCTCGAAGAGGTCACGCAGCCGGTCCTCGCTCTCGCGGAGGGTTTGCTCGGCTTTTTTGCGCTCCGTGATGTCATGCATCAGCCCGGTGAACAGCCTCTGCTGGCCGTCTGACCACATGGACAGTGTGATGTCCATGGGGAACTCGGACCCGTCACGGTGCAAGCCAGGCAATTCGATGGTCTTGCCCAGCACGTGGCTCTCTCCCGTCCGCCTAAAGCGCTCCATGCCGGCCCTATGGGCCTCGCGAAACCGTTCCGGCACGATCGTAACCAGCGGCATGCCGATGGCCTCGGCCGCAGGCCGGCCGAAGATCGTCTCGGCCATGCGGTTCCACGAGACGATCTTGCCACCTTCATCGGCGGTCACGATGGCGGAGCCGACGTTGTCCGTCAGGTTACGGAAGCGGGACTCATTGACCCGCAAGGCCTCCTCGGCCGCCAGCCGCTCGGAAATGTCCTGGAGGAAAAGCAGAAAGACGCCGCCACGCAAATTGGAATACTGGGCCGAAATCTGGACGGGGAAGCTCTCCCCGTTCTTGCGTAGTTGCCGGCGTTCAAAACGCGCATAGCCTGAGGCATTCACCTGAATGAGGGGCTCATTCCCTTTAGGCTTCGAGGGCTTGTCAGAGTCTAGTTCCCACATGTGCTTTTGGAGAAGTTCCGCCTCCGTGTAGCCGCTCATCCGGCAGTATGCATCGTTAACCTCTAGCAGTCGGCCTGTAAGGCCATCGGCAATCCAAAAACCGTCCTGCGCCGACTGGAGGATGATTCGGTGCTGCTCCTCGGCATCGATCCGTTGCCGCTCATATTTTTCAGAAGCCACTTAAATAGACAACTTTCGGAAGCAATTGGCTGGTGATCCACTCGCACAGGATGGTAATGGCCAGCAGGGCCGCAAACACCTGCCATTTCGGCAGCAGACTGATTACCGGCGGTTTCGATGGGGCAGGATTTTTGGAGTCGGGCATGGGGATGTTTCAGATCGTGAAGTTAGAAAGGTCTGCAGCCAAGCTGGTCATTGTCTTGGGACGAGTGCTTAGGTGCGGGCGGGAAGTTTCACGCGCACTCAATTGTTGATCGGCAGGGACCGTCCCGGGACTAGTCCGGCATCCGCGAGTTTGATCACTTCGGCGGCGACTGCCCACATGCAGCACTCGCAGTAAAGTGGTCCGGCGGGATCATCCGTGGTGTAAAAGTCACGTTCTGGACTGCACAATGCCGTCATTCCGCAACGCAAACAGCGGCAGTAGCGCCCTACGCGGGTCGCACCGCCGTGAGTGACGGGGTGTTTGATGCTGCCGGTGCCAACCAGCCAAGGCCATTCGTTCGGTTGCGCTTCTGCTGGGTTGATCATTGGGGGCGTAAGAATGTTCCAGAAGGGGGATTAAACAGCGGTGACTAACTCGGCGACCAGCCTGCCAAGGTCGCTGTTGACGGGGAATTGGCGTTGCGCTTGGGTTGTCCACGCCATGCAATCTCGCTCAATTCGGCCTGCGATGCCTTGGCATATCTCATCCGCCATCCGCCACTTCATCCACACCTTGCCTGCCTCAGCGGATTCCCTCTCTAATTCAAGTCGGCGTTCCCGAAATCCGAGCAGGGTAAGCCCGGGGGTGGGCTCCCATTTGGGGTCCAGAGTTTCCCAGATTTTTTCCCATGAGACTGCGCGCAGTTGCAGGCGCCGCAGCGCTCCGGCATTGGAGAACGCCCGGTTGACGAGGTTGATCCGACCGGCTTGGGCGGGAAACGCCTTTAGGGCTGCGGCTAGACACTCATCCACGAGCGCGTTTTGCCGCTCTAGCGCCCCGCGAATCTTAGCCTCCTCCTTTTCCAGCAGCTTGGCCATAGATTCAGTCTCTTGCAACTGGCGCCGCAAATTCGCGATGTTGACGGACCAGTCCGCGTTGGCGCACTCGGCCCCTGTCCATACCGCTGTCAATCGGAGCCGGGCGCGTGAGAGGCGTTCGGCTTTGCCCAAGACACGGAGGGCGTCTAGGCGGGTTGGAAATGAAGGCTGGCTGCTTGTCATGGTGGTGTGAATTAGATTCGGAATTCGCGGCGTCGGGAGGCTCAGATGGGCCCATGTTTAGAGGCTGGTTTAGGCATGACACGGACAAATACATGGTTTCACCGGTTTCCGTAAATACTCCAAAAGTATTACTTCCATTGCCCCATTGTGACTCAACTGGGTCCCTTTGGCGGGGGATTACGAGTGGGTAGAGAGCCTTCTGCGACTCTCATCGGGACGGTTTTGGCTGCGGTTGGATGTCCCCCCTGCTAGGGTTATGGGCTGCGGGCTGACGCGTATGATCAGTTCGGCTCGACTGGAGACATCCAGCTTGGCGTAGATGTTGCGAATGTGAGTGCGAACGGTATCGGCGGAAATGCCCATGGAGGTCGCGATTTTTTTGGCCCGTTGGGCACACATTAGCAGCTCTAGGATTTCTCGTTCCCGGGGGGTCAGATTATCCAAGCCGCTAAGGGTTGGTGCCGGTGTCCGCAGAAACTGAAACAGTCCCTTCGTAGCCCGTGGGCAAAGCGCCGGTGCACCACGGAGGATGTCATCGAGTGTGGCAAGCAAGGCGTCCCGGGGAAGTCCTTTTATGAGGTAGCCATCGGCTCCCAAGGCCACCGCTTTGTGCACTTGCTCTGCATCTTCATCCCCACTGTAGATGCCAATGCGGACTTTGGGCATGAGGGCTCTGAGACGGGGCAGCAGGTCGAGCGCGTTGACCCCATTGAGATGAATGTCCAATAGCACCAAGTCGGCTCGTAGGAGGGCGAGGGAGTCTAATTCGGGGGGGATGGCTGTCAGTGCCGCGCAGCAGCGGAACTTTCCTGAGCTTTCCAAGGTCAGTCGTAGTCCCTCTAGCAGGTCGGCATTATCCTCCACAAGGATGACTCGCGCCGGGCCGCTGGGTGTGGCGGGAATCGTCCCAATCATCTCCATAGCAGTTGTGTGGGGCTGTGCTGATTTGTTGCGCCCCCCTTCAGGCAATGCCCTGGAAGCGAACTCAGTTGATGTTGGTTCCATGCTGGTTCAGATAAATGGCACAACCACGCATAAATCAAGCCAGCCGAATCTGAAGTGTAAGCAATTCCTTAACCCTTTCCCCATCAAGGAATCGCGAGGATTCCTTGCTGTAAATTCGTATTGCCCGACGGGGACGCCTCGGTAACAATTACAGGAACGCAGAAAAAAATTCTGTCAATTGTTACACCGTCCTTGCGGAAGTTAACTGGCGGTGGTTGGCCGAATTTTATCCGCAACGGTATTGCACAGTTTGCGGGGCGAGTTCACGAAGTATCAAGAATCAGCCATGAAAGGGGTCGTCTTTAACTTGCTGGAAGAAGCTGTCACGGCCGCGCATGATGAGGCTTATTGGGATGCAATCCTTCGAGAGGCGAATCTTGTGGGTAGTTACACTTCCCTTGGCAATTATCCCGACTCGGAGCTGGTTCGCTTGGTAGAGGTTTACGGCCGTGGGCGCGGTTTGCAACCAGCCGAAGTGCTGCGCTGGTTCGGCCCCCACATGATCCGAGCCTTCGCGCGTCGGTTGCCGGGGCTTTTCGCTGCACATAACAATCTGCGTTCCTTTTTGCTCAGTCTAAACACGTTGATACATCCAGAGGTGCGCAAGCTTTACCCTGATGCCCATGTGCCGGAATTTGAGTTCGAGGAGCCGGCGCACGATCAGTTAGTGATCAGGTATTGCTCTCCGCGGCGGCTGTGCGCCTTGGCGGAGGGCCTCATGGTCGGCGCCGCTGCGCATTATCACACGCCGATCGATCTCACCCATCCGGAATGCATGCACCAAGGTCACGCTAAATGCCGATTAGAAGTGCGTATACACGAGGGGGCGAGGCGCTAGCATGGAAGCGGTCGTTTCTCTCAAAGAGTTGGACCTGCTTAAACGGCAACTGGAGCGGGAACGCCTCGCACGCAGGCAGGCTGAAGATATCGCCGAGCGGGGCATCCTACGGCTGTATGAGCGTCAGCAGCTGGATCGCCTGCTGCGCACCAGCGCGGAAGCCAGTGCGCTGGCGGAAACGCCGGCAGGCGCCCTGCGGACGGTGCTGGACGCGCTGGGCAGTTACCTGAAATGGCCTCTGGGTCATGCCTTTCTGGTCACGGACACGACCGCCGGCAAGCGGCTCGCCCACGCACAGATCGCCTGGGGCACCACCACGGCTGATCTGGCTGACTACGACCAGCGGCTGCGAGCCACCCAGCTCCAGATCGGCGAGGGCTTGCTGGGCCGGGTCTGGAAAAATGGCCGCACTATCTGGGCCTCCGACTGCGCCCATAGTCACCCCGAGGACCCCGTCCGTGGTTCCGGGCTGGAGACGGTCTTCGCCTTTCCGGTCCGCGTTCAGGAAGAGGTCGTCGCTGTGGTGGCGCTGTTGAATCGGGCCGCCTTGGCACCAGACGAAACAGTCATGGATGCCACCACCCAAATCGGACAGCTGCTTGGTCGGGTCTTCGAGCGGCAACGATCGCGGGCGGCCCAGACGGCGGCCAACGAACTGTTGGAGGAGAAGGTCATCGAACGGACCGCGGAGCTGGAGGCGATGGCTCAGAAGCTGGCGGAGTCGGCCCGGCTGAAGGACGAATTTCTGGCGGCAATGAGTCATGAACTGCGCACCCCTTTGACGGCCATCCTTGGCTTTTCCGAGGTCCTTTTGGCGAACACCCACGGCACCTTGAACGAGAAGCAGATCAAGGCTTTGACGTTCATCGACGAAGGGGGGCGCCACCTGCTGGAGCTCATCAACGACCTGCTGGATCTTTCCAAGATCAATGCCGGGCGCGAGGCGCTTGCCGCCGGCTGGGTTCAACCGATGGATTTGTGTGGGGCCACCGTCCAGCTGGTCCGGCCACTGGCGGTCGAACGCAAGCTGCATCTGGAGTTGCAGATGGAGGAAAACCTGTCTCCGGTCTGGGGCGACGAGCGCCGTCTGCGGCAGGTGCTCCTGAACCTGCTCGGCAACGCCATCAAGTTTACCGAACCGGGCGGCCACGTGAAACTTATCGTCAACGCCTGTGCGGCCAAGGAACTGATCCACCTGACGGTGGCCGACACCGGCATCGGGATACCGTCGGATTTTCTACCCCGGCTTTTTGCCCCTTTCTCACAAGTGGACGGCCGTCTGGCCCGGCGTTTTGGGGGAACCGGGCTCGGTCTGGCCTTGGCGCACAAGCTCGTGCTGCTGCACAAGGGAGAGATTCTGGTGACAAGTGAGGTCGGCAAGGGGAGCACATTTACCGTGGTTTTGCCCCTGAAAGGTCCCGGCGGGCCACCGGCTGTTCCGCCGGTCAGCCCGGGCTGAAATTCACCAGACTCCACAACGCCGGACAGGCCGCCTTGGCCGTCAGCCCTCCGTCTGATCTTCCGCCCGGAAGCGGTTGATCTTGTTGTAAATGGTTTTCTCGCTGATGCCCAGGCGGCGGGCGGCCACGGCCTTGTTGCCCCCACAGGCCTGGATCGCACTCTCGATGATGGCGCGTTCCTGCTGCTCCAGGGGAATGATTTCCTCCGGCGAGGCCGGGGCTGATGCGGGCGTTCCGAACGGGGGCTGCGAGGGACTCTCAAGCCCGGAGAAACCTTGGGGCCGGCGGGCGATTTCGCGGAGGCGTAGATCCTGCCGGCGAATGACGCCGGCTGTGCAGAGCGCCGAGGCGCGCTCCATGATGTTCTCCAATTCGCGGATGTTGCCCGGCCAGTTATGGCGCAGCAAGGCCTCGCGGGCATCATCGGCTAGGCTGGCCACGGGCAGGCCGCGCATCCGCGCGATCCGGTCCAGCGTCGTCTTCACCAAGGGCAGGATGTCTGCCTGCCGTTCGCGCAACGGGGGAATCGGTATGGGAATGACGTTGAGCCGGAAGAACAAATCCTCCCGAAACTCCCCGGACTGGACCTGTTCCTCCAGATTCGCGTTCGTCGCGGCGATGACGCGCACGTTGGCCGTAATTTCATCCCTGCCACCGATGCGCTGGAAGCGGCGCTCCTGAAGAAAAGTCAGCAGCTTCGGCTGGAGATCCAGGGGGAGTTCCCCCACCTCGTCGATGAACAGCGTGCCGCCATCGGCCAGCTCCACCCGGCCCAGGCGACGCTGATGGGCGCCCGTGAAGGCCCCGCGCTCGTGGCCGAACAATTCAGCCTCCAGCAGCTCGCGGGGCAGGGAGGGTGCGCTCACCGATACGAACGGGCCGGACCGGCGCCGGCTGAGTTGGTGAATGGTTCGGGCCAACAGGCTCTTGCCTACCCCGCTTTCCCCGGTCAGCAGTAGCGTGGACTCGGTGTCCGCCACCTTCCCGGCCATGGTGAACAGTTCCTGCCCCGCGGGGGATTGGCTGACGAAGGCGACTGACTCGGTCACTTCCGCCAGACTCGCCTTGAGCGTGCGGTTTTGGTCGAAGGCGGCCTTCATCCGGCTGGCCTGCCGGACCAAGCCCAACAGCTCGTCGGCTTCGAACGGCTTCTGGATGTAGTCAAACGCCCCCAGCTTCATCGCGCGCACCGCGTCGCGGACATCCCCATGGGCGGACATGATCAGCACCGGCAGATCCGGATGGCGCTGGCGTATCACTTTCAGGGTTTCGATCCCGTCCATCACCGGCATACGCAGGTCAAGGAGCACCACGGAAAAGTCCTCGCTGATCATCTCCAGCGCTGTTCTACCATCTGCTGCGGTGTGAACATCGAACCCTGCCTTCTCTAGAATGAAGTCACAGAGGTGACGGATGGCATCTTCGTCGTCGGCTACCAGTAGCTGGGGGTTATCACGCCTGATCATCGGTTAATCGGAAGCATGCATGGCATGCAGGCCGGCGTCAGCTGGAAAACTTACTCGGATTGCGATTCCCATCCGGCCTAGATCGTGGGTGTCATCTGTAGGCATGTAGGCTAATTTGGACCGTGGCTGGGTGACCATGGAAGAGTGCAGGAAATCACCAGTCCGGGCCGATCAATGCGGTTGTGGATCTCGTAAGCTCCGCCAAATTGGAGCGCATACGCGGCTAACAACGGCAGCCCCAGGCCGACTCCCGGAACCTCGCCTGTCAGGTGGCGCTCCACTTGGAAATACGGTCGCCAGATATTGGATAATTCCTCGGGAGCCAAGTGAACGCCATCGTCCATAAATTCGATCCGCGCCATTCCCGCGCTGCCCTGCGGGCGAACCGAAATCTGCACGGTGGGATTTCGCTCTGGGTGGAACTTTGCTGCATTGGCGCAAAGCTCGCCGATGATCAGATTCAGAGCTGTCTCCGAAACGTGCAAGGCTCCCGCCTGCAACTCCGGGGCGATTTCCACCTGCACTTGCCTGATCTGCACCGACTCCGCACACCGGCCCACCAAGTGCGCAAAACGACTGATTACAAAGCTCCCGTCCACTGCCTTGGTGGTGGAAACTTCGACATAGCGAAGCACATTTGCAACCGCGTCGGCTAGTCGCTGGCCGCTGAGCTGCATGCTGCGCCAAAGAGCGGCATCCTCCGTCGTGGCCTTAGCGCAATAATCATCACTGAGCAGCTCCATGCACCCTAGCAAACCTGTCAACGGCGTTCGTAGCTTATGGGAAATGATCCGCTCAAAGGACCACCGGCTGATATTCTCGGCCATTTGGTGGGTTATATCGACGAGGTGCACGGCCCGCTCCGTCTCTCCCCGCAGACTCTGGTCAGCTTGGACTGCAAAGCGATACCAGTGTCGTATGCCCTGCCCCGCGCCGCGCCGCGCCATCAAGAGCGGTTCCTCCGGACCTTTTTCTGGGCGGGCTATCCAATTCTCCCACGCCTGCACTGGCTCCAAGGTGAAGTTTGTCCGAAGCAAGCCTACCAATGAATTACGGTGCCCACCTGGCAAATCAGTGTTCGTGAGCAGGCGCTTTGCCGCTGCGTTGGAATAGGTCACCTCCAGCAGCGAATCCACCAGCAGGGTTGGATGTTCAGACCCTTCCACCAGCCACTGGAACCTTGCTTGCTGTTGCATCAGCTTTCGATACCGGTTCAGCCGAAGAATGCACCCAACACGCGCCCTCAGCTCTTGGAAGTCAAAAGGCTTAGATATAAAATCGTCCGCGCCGGACTCGATGCCCTTCAGCCGAGATGCCCGATCAGCCAGGGCGGTTAACATGACTACGGGCATTTCCCGCAAATCACTGTGGCTGCGTATCGCCTGGCACACTTCAAACCCGTCCAAACCGGGCATCATTACATCGAGAAGCATCAAGTCAGGCCTGTAACGGACGGCCATTGCCAGTCCTGATTCGCCGCTATCAGCCGTCCTGACCCTGATCTGAGTCTCGGCGGAGAAAAGATCGACAACCGCTTGCTGAAGATGTGGATCGTCTTCTACGACTAGAATTTCGTGTTTTGGCTCCATTTGAGGGTTGCGGCTCAGGTGGCTCGCTGGCACCGATTGCTATTTCTCAGGCAAGGATTGATCGTGGGGCGGGATGAAGCGGTTGATCACGCTGAGCAGTTCGGAAAACCTGAAAGGTTTGGACATGTAAGCATCCGCACCTGCCGCCAGACAACGCTCCTGGTCGTCCCGCATCGCCAGTGCCGTGAATGCCAGAATCTTGATGGACTTACCGCCGGGTAAGTCACGGATCTTTTTTGTGGCCTCCAAACCGTCCATCTGGGGCATTTGCACATCCATCAGGATCATTTCGGGTAGGCTCCGCTCGCATGCCCCGACCGCCTCGGCGCCATTCCGGGCAACCTCGACTTGGAAGCCCTTACTGATCAAATAATCGCATACTGCGACCAGCGCTGGCTCGTGATCTTCAACCAACAACAACCGCCGGGCGGCATGTGCTGAACCCACGCTCTGGATTGGTCCCGCTAAGAATGAATTGGGTAAGGCGTCAGTAGGCATAGGTTTTCAAGCTGTGCGGCTGTGCGGTAGCCGTAGTTTGCAGCCATTTTGACCAAGATTGGATTAGTTGCTAGAAAAAGCACGGGTGCTGCGCAGCGTGAGTCATGCCGGGAAAGGTGATGCTTGCTCTGATTCGTCGCGGAAGCGATTGCAGGCTCTGGCATGAGGTTTGTCCTCAGTGTTAAGGGAAGCAATCGGCGACTCTACGTTGAAGACGGGTGGCCGATTGCTTTGCCCTTCAACTCCCAGCGTGAGCATGAGCGACGGTATCAGCTTGTCGATGGAGGGGGCTTTAACCTTGTGTGCCAACTCGCGCAAGAGCCCCGGCAGTTTATTCGGCACGATCCTAAGGGCATAACAGATTTCCTCGGCTGGTCGATCCTCTGCCACCATCTTCATTGCCCGCTGTTCATCCAGGCTAAGGCCCAGAGAGTTTAATGCTTTGCTGCTCATGTAGTGCACCTCATCGCTCATGATCAGCTGCGCCTTATCTCCCAAGACAATATGTGTTATCACCAATCGCGAGCGCTTTAGCCCGACGCACAACGGGTGCCGCTCCGAACTGCCGCTGCGCAGCCACTTGGCAACTACGGGGGGCAAAGTCGCCTGGTTTTCATTCTGGGCTCCAAAATAATCAGCCATTAGCCGCTCCGCTGCGGCATCTTGATGTTCGAGCACATGGGCGAAGCCCAGCGCGATTCGTCCAATGGCCACAGTCACGTAGGCGTCGGTGCATGCTGTGGCTTTGGCGGCCTCAAGCGAGGATAGCTTGAGTTCCAAGTCGCTCTGGCTGGGGCTGCGTTGGTAGAATACTACGGAGTAGTCGTCGAATTTGATCGTGTCCCCACTGCGCAGCCGCTGCGGTTGGTAAATCTTGCGATGTCCCACCCAAGTTCCGTTGCGGCTGTTCAAATCCGTCAGCCAGAAGTTCTGGGCATCCTTAAAAAGCATCGCGTGCTGCCGGGATAATTTGGGATACGGCAGCACCAAGTCGCAACTCGGGTGACGTCCCACAATCACCCGATCCTTTAATGGAAAGCGTTCGATTTGATCCAACTCCAGCCATGCGGTGAGGTTCATCGAGTTCTCCACAATTTCAGTCCCACTGGACCATTTGTTGAGGGTGGGGCCTGCAAGGGGAGGGCCATTTCTGCGACCTCCCGGGCGGGACCGATTAGCCGTGCCACCCGCGCAAGTAGCTCAATTATGGCGAATGGCTTGTGCAGCACATCGGTCGCCCCAAGTTTTTGGGCCAACTCAATGCTGTCCATCTGGCCGAACACACCACCAGTGCTAATCACCAAGGACTTGATGGCGCGGAAACCATCGCGCATTTCAATCAGAGCATGGAAACCATCCTTGCCCGGGGTTTGTAGATCAGTGATCACAAGGTCAGGTCGGCGTTCACGAATCAGTTCCACTCCTCTACCACCATTTTCGGCCGCCCATACTTCATAACCGGCCAGCGCCAGAGTCTGGTGCAGTTGCGCTCGTAATTCGTCATGGTCTTCAATCAGGACAATGCGTTTTTGGGCCAATTGTTGCATCGACTTAGCATCCGTAATGCCATGTGCCCACCTGGTTCCGCCTCGCTTTTTTCTTTGCTTTCGAAATTCACAACCAGATCTGTGCCATCGCTTAGATTGCAGCTGCATTGCAGTTTCTAAGGTTCAATTCGGCATTCCGCAGTGCCAACGACAGCCCTTGCTGGGATGGCCGATTTTGTAAAATTTACACCCAAGAATTACTGATCAAGCGGGAGGCATGTATTTATTGCAGGCCAGCTTAAATGCCTTTCATTCTGCCGCGCTCCTTCTCAAGTCATCCCAAACATCGCCACTGCGCTAGCTGAAGGGGAGCAGTTAACGCCAAACCAGCTAATTTGTGGCGCAATTATTGCTAAGAAACGATAGGTATTTCTATCTGCCTATTACCCAAGCCCGAACGTCGGCTTCCGCTACAGGTGCTCGAAGCGAGCACTTGGCTTGTCGCCTTCGCTTTAGCCCGACCTCCTAGGCTGATGCTTGGGAAGCCGGTATGCTTGCACCAGATTCAACATGAGAGCATTTTTTAGGGCTGCGAACCCTGTCACCTTGACCTTGTTAGCGGCGTTATTACTCTGCGCAGCCATCGCAAGGCTTACCGCTGGCCTACATCGTGATTTTTCCAACGTCCAATTGCTTCTCGAAGGGGCGCATTCTGCAGACAAAGACGTTGCTCGGGCACACCTCTGGATGGAGGAATATCATGCTGGGAACCAGGCCATTAACTACAACCTACAGGTGCTGAACCCAATCCGCCGTGCCCAACAAAATCTCGCCACCATCGCCCAGCATCCCACGCTAAGGCAAATCGCGGCCCCTAATGGTCAAGGTCAAAGAAGCGCCCACAAAGTCGCCGAGGAGGTGGCAAGGTGCGCCTCTGAACTACTTGTGCTGGCGCAACTCAGGGAAAAGTCTAAAGCCCGGGCAGGCGCCCTGGAGGATCTTGAATTCAACGCTGAATTTGATAAACTGAATCGGAATGTCGATGAGCTTGACTGGATGCTGATAGTTGGACTCACAGACATGCGTCAGCGGTCTTTGCAGAGCCTTTACGGTTTTTACGCGTTTGCTGCTATTCTGCTAACTGCCTTGGCTTTCGTCATCGGGCGCAATCGGGACCTAGTTCATGCGCACACCGAAGAGCTGGAGTGGGCTGTAGAGCACCGCACCGGCCAGCTCCGCGCCCTTACTGATCAACTGCGCGGGGTCTCTGACTCCGTCGCGGATGCCATCATCACCAGCGACTTGGATGGGAAGATCATTGGCCTAAACAAAGCCGCTGTGAGGATTTTTGGTTACGAACCCGCAGCCATTATGGGCCAGCCTGTGCACCTCTTGGTGCCTGACCGGATGCAGGAAGCCCATAGAGCCGGCATGGCTAGAGCTCGTAATCAGGAAGCTAGCCAAAGCACTGTGATGCGGACCAATTTGCCGGGTAAACGCGCAGATGGAAGTGAATTCCCGGCGGAAATCAGTCTCAGCTCATGGTTTGCGCCCACCGAACGGGGCTTCACGGCCGTGGTGCGGGACATGACTGATGCGCAAGCCGCGGCCGCCAAACTGAAGTCCAAGCAGGAGGAGATTTACCAACTCCTCCAAAGCCTCCAGACCGCCAACGAGCAGCTCCGCGAAGCCGCCCGGCACAAGGATGCCTTTTTGGCCGCCATGAGTCACGAGCTGCGCACGCCTTTGGCGGTGATCCTCAGTTACGCCCAACTGCTGATCGAGGGGACGCACGGCGATATCACCGAACGCCAGCGCAGAAGTCTCGAAACCATCACGCAAAGCGGCCAGAACCTGCTGGCGTTAATAGGCGATATCCTAGATCTGGCCAAGATTGAAGCGGGCAAGCTGAGGCTTGAGCTTGACACCGTTCGCATAACCATCGTCGGCCGTGCCTGCTTGGAGATGCTGCAACCCCTCGCTAGGGCCAAACAAATCCGGCTTGCGGGGGACCTAGCCCCAGGCCTTCCCACCCTTCGCTGCGATCCTCAGCGCCTTAACCAGATCCTTTACAACCTGCTCGGCAACGCCATCAAGTTCACCCCGGCGGGCGGCACGGTCACACTCACTGCAGACAGCACGCCAGACTTCCTCTCTGTGCGATTTACCATCGCGGACACGGGCATTGGCATCGCCCCCGAGAACATCTCCCGCCTCTTCCAGCCCTTCGTGCAGGTTGATTCCAAGCTGGCCCGTGCCTACAGCGGCACCGGGCTTGGCTTGGCGATGGTGGCCAAACTGGCAGCTCTGCATGGCGGCACAACCTCCGTGGAGAGCGAGTTGGGGGTGGGCAGCAAGTTTCATGTAACGCTTCCCTTTAACGGTCCGCCCGGGCCGGCGGAGGAATCACATCCGGGCACGGTGTAACCTTACCCCCTGCCGCACGGTCTTATTTTCGTTTGCACCGCCGCCCAACACACCTTCTATGAACAATCTTTTGCGCGTCATGGTTGTCGAGGACGACGCTCACTGGCAGGACATCATATGCCAGTTCCTCTCTCGGCTGGAATGCGACGTCAAGACTTTCGGGGACGGGGCCACTGCGCTCGACCACCTAATGCAAGACAAGTTGGCCCCGGCCGAGCCTGAGCCGGGCAGGCCCCACGGGCTGCCTGATCTTATCCTCATGGACGTAATGCTACCTGGCTTGGACGGATTTGAAGTTTGCCGCCGCATTCGCCTTGATGAGACGCTCCGAGAAATTCCCATCATTCTCGTAACTGCTCTAAATGACCGCAACACCCGGCTAAACGGCTTTCGGGCCGGCGCGGATGACTTCCTCACCAAGCCGGTGGACACCGAGGAACTGCGCTTGCGCGTCCGCAACATTGCCCGGCTTAACCGCTTCCGCCGCCTGATTGCCGAGCGCGAACGGGTGGCGCAGATTTCCGAGCTTGCCCCGGACGGCATCCTCATAATAGATACGGATTATTGCATCAAATACCAGAACCTAGCTGCCCGCAGCCTACTGGGGCACAATTCGGCCTTGCCCGTCGCCAGCCGCCAGTTTCGCGAACTACTTCACCCCCTGCACTGCGACCAGACCCTCCGGCTTCTGCAGGAAGCA
Organism: Pseudomonadota bacterium; assembly: GCA_009922615.1. GTDB lineage: Bacteria > Verrucomicrobiota > Verrucomicrobiia > Limisphaerales > SXTU01 > SXTU01. Next base: position 448 of record RFVF01000078.1, on the reverse strand, counting down.
TGGGATGGTTCCTCCGGGGCGACCACTTGTAACACCGAGTTGGTGGACGCGCAGGGCCAGAGCGTGCCGGTGGAGCTGAACATTCGCCCTGTAGTGTGGGAATCCCAAGCCTGCCTTCAGATCCACCTACACGACCTCCGGGATCGCCGCCGCCTTGAGTCGCAGTTTCTGCGCCTGCAACGCCTCGAAGCCGTCGGCAGCATGGCCGCCGGCATCGCCCATGACTTCGGCAACCTCCTCACACCCATGATCGCCGGTGCCGATATTCTGCTTAACGCCCTGGAGGGCAAACCTGAGCAACGCCTGCTCCAGTCCACTCTCAATTCAGCGGCACGTGGTGCCAAGCTCGTCGAGAACCTACTCGCGTTTACCCGAGGGCTGGACGGGAGCAGCCAAATTGTCTCGCTCAGATATCTAGTCGAGGAGATGCGCGTGATACTTCGTGGCA
>RFVF01000077.1 GCA_009922615.1 Pseudomonadota bacterium | reverse complement strand
GTGGGTTCGGAAGACCCCGAGGAGTTGCTCCAGGACGCCACGCTGATCGCCGTCCGCCTGCTCGCCCGCGCCCGGGTCAACGGCAAGACCGTGACCCCCGGCAACATCGCCTACTACACCCTGCTGCACCTTCGTTCTGGCCGGCGCAGCCACAGTGCGAGTCGCAGCGACGTCATGGGCAGCCGCACACAGCTCGTGGGCCACAGCCGCTTAGATTACTTGGATGACGCGGTGGGAGCCCCGGACGCGGACGAGCCGCTCACCTTGGGCGACGGTGCGCACGTTCATGGGGGCCGATGTCCTGCACCAGATTCAGCGACCGCCGCAGTGGCGCGAAAACCTGTCCGCCCTGCGTGAGCAGTTGACGTGTCGGGGAGAGCGCCGCCTGGCGGCGTAGCACCGCGAAACGACCCGACCCGCCAGGGCCGGCTCCTTTTTAGCTGGCTGGTCCACCTCCACCCTCGCTTCACCAAACACGGGCCCCCCACACCTCCGCAGAGGGCCTCGTAGTGAGCCGGCACATACGTGAGCTGGGGCTGGGCGCAGGCGTTGATGGCGGCGATGAACGCCCAAGCACATAGACCGATACGCGCATCCGGAAAGTGGGTGGGCACCCTCCGTGGGAGTGCCACTCTGGCGGGAGGTTCCCGCGAGTTTTCCCGCGGCACGGATTCAGCGGGCCGGAGTCAAACGCGCGATGCGGCCTGGAACCGTCACGGTTTAGGAGTGGCGAGGGTCCGGGTGTCGCCAATTGCGCCGCGGGCCGTGCCCTTGAGGTTGATTAGTTGCACCGTCTCACCGGCAGCTGGATCCAGTGCTCGCTTCTCCCGGACAATCAGCTCATCGGGATTCTGGCTCAGGCGCACGTTAGGGATGTCGCGCTGAGGGATCAACTCATAGCGCTCCAGCACATTGAGCTCCACCGGCGGGCTGAAGTAGCTGGCCACGTCGGCCAGCTTGGCAGGGGTTTGGCCGGCGGTAGCTTGGCCATACTTCTGCAAGGCGGTGCCCAACTGTTCGATGAACCGCTCTTTGGCGGCGTTGCGCAACTGGCCGAAGGCCTTGCGCGTTTCCTCATCGGTCTCCCAGCGTTGCCCTAATGCAACCTTGCGCCAGTCCTCGTCCTTGAGGAATTGCAGTTCGGGAATCCAGTTCGTGGGGGCTTGATTCAGCTTTTGCCACAGATCCTGCGACCGCAGGGTGATCATGTGATCCACATCCAAGTTGCTGGGCACACCCGCCGGAGGCAGTGCAGCGGTGCGAGTCGATGGAGCGGGGCGGGGCGTGGCCGCCTTGATCGCTTGAAGTTCCTGAGCGGCCTGACGCAAGGGAGTCACCTCGCCGCGCAGCCGCATCAGCTCGCTCTGGTCGCCAGCCGTTCGTTTGATTTCCTCTTTGGCTTGGTGCAGCTCTGTGTGCAGGCGCTGCCGTTCCTGTTGGAGGGTTTGCACCAGCTGCGCCAAGGGTTTTGTCTGTTCCCGCAGGGTGTGGTTTTCCACGCGCAGCTCCGTAACTTGGCGGTGCTGGTAGCAGATGGCCCCAAGGGTCAACACGACGACCCCCGTGCCGATTATTTTTTGAGCTCCGGTCATGATCGGCCTACGCCCTGTGGGGCGTCGGTTTCCTGAAGATGCCTGCCGTTCGTAGACGGGACAAGGGCGCTGGTAACCCGACCAGCGCCGTGTTGTTAAAGCTAGCTGATTCCCCACTGGCTTACAACTTGGGTGGTGCGATTACCCATGCGCCGAAAGGCGAAAGCCGCTCGCAGTAAGGGCAACCAGTCCCGGAAAGCGCCTCCGTGCCCTCGAACGGTTCACAGGTTCTGCCGAAACATCCGGTGTAATCTATGAGCGAAAATGCCAGGCCATGGTATCCATCCGCAGCCAATACCATCTGATACGCTGCATCCGTCCGCACCTTAAGATTCCGCCCGCGTGCATCGCCGTGCCTATCCCAATTCCCGTCCAGCAATGGGCAAGTCCCGGCGAGTTCCCTAAGTGGTTTGCACCATGTTCCCCGTAGAGGCCGGAATATGAATGCGCTGTCCAACTCGGTCACTTTGGTCGCGTCAGGTTTTGCACCTGAGGTTGCACCGGGCTCCGTGCGCCTGCGTCGGCTGCTGGTAGCGCTGGATTTCTCTGCCTCGTCGTTCCACGCATATCACTACGCAATGGCGTTGGCCGAATGCTTCGGTGGCGAGCTGTCTCTCTTGCATGTCATTCCGCCCTCTTTGCTGCCAGAGTGGGGCTACGCGCACCTCACGCGCCGGGACGAGCAGCTCAAGTCCGTCGCGCGCTCCAGACTCGAAGCCTTCGTGCGCTCGCAAAGCCCCCCTGCTGGGCGCGTGAAGCGACTGCACGTGCGTGCCGGTGATCCGCACCTTCAAATCCCCGAGGCCGCGCGCGAATCCGCTGCCGATCTCATCGTCATCGCCACGCACGGCGAATCGCTCGTGCCGCACTGCTTGCTCGGCAATACGGCGGAAGCGGTGGTCCGCCGCGCGCCCTGCCCGGTCTGGGTCGTGCCCGGCGTGACCAGCGGTGATGCCGCCCTCCAAGCTGTTTTGTTGCCGCCGCGCCGCGTCCTGGTGGCGACGGATTTCTCCGCCGAGTCGCGCAAGGCTATCCGCTACGGCGGCGTTCTCGCTCGCGAATTCGATGCCTCTCTGCACCTCGTCCATGTCGTGCCCACCTTGCTGCCAGCGGACGTGAGCCACCTCACGTCGATTCTGCAAGAGACCTCGCTGCAAGAATCCGCCATGCTCGAATTGGCCCGGATGCGCGCTGAGGAACTGCCCGCTGACCTGCATGTTGTCACTAAGGTGCTCTGCGGAAACCCGTTCCTGGAAATTGACAAGGAAGCCCTGCGCGTCTGCGCCGGCCTCATCATCGTCTCCACGCATGGTCGCACCGGCCTGCGCTACTTGCTGCTGGGCTGCACAGCGCAGCACTTCGTGCAGCACGCCTCCGTCCCCGTGCTTGTCGTGCGCGAACACGAGCCGGAATTTGTCCCGATCACTGAACTTGGAAAGGAGAAATCACTATGACTGCCATTGCTCCCGCTCCGCGCGCCGTGCATCCCGCTCCAACCTCGACGGCACGCAATCCGTTCATCAAGTGGTTCCGTGAACTCAGCATCGGGGACATCCCGCTCGTCGGCGGCAAGAACGCCTCGCTCGGCGAGATGTTCCGCGAACTCGCGCCCAAAGGCGTGAAGGTGCCCGACGGCTTCGCCATCACGTCGGATGCCTACCGGCACTTCCTTCGCTCCACCGGACTCGACGAGGAAATCTCCCGCATCCTCCGCGGTTTGGACACCCGCGACATGGACAACCTCCGCGACCGTGGCCAGCGCGTCCGCCACGCCATCCTTGCCGCGCATCTGCCCGCCGACCTCGAAGCCGCCATCGTCGCCGCTTACCGCGAGTTCGGCGGCACCTCCGGCGCACCGACCGATGTCGCCGTCCGCAGCAGCGCGACGGCGGAGGATTTGCCGGACGCGAGCTTCGCCGGGCAGCAGGAGACTTACCTGAACGTGCAGGGCGAGCGCGCGTTGCTAGAGACCTGCAAGCGCTGCTTCGCCTCGCTCTTCACCGACCGCGCCATCAGCTACCGCACGGACAAGGGCTTCGAGCACTTCAAGATTGCCCTCAGCATCGGCGTGCAGCGCATGGTGCGTGCGGACCTCGCGTCCAGCGGCGTCATGTTCACCCTCGACACCGAGACCGGCTTCCGTGATGCCGTGCTCATCAACGCCGCCTACGGCCTCGGCGAAAACGTCGTGCAAGGCAGCGTGAACCCGGACGAATATTACGTCTTCAAGCCCACGCTGAAGGCCGGCTTCCGCCCCGTGCTCCAGAAAATCGTCGGCACGAAAGAGTTCAAGATGGTCTATGACACGGGCGGCGGGCGCATGGTGAAGAACATCCCCGTCGCGCCCAGCGACCGCGTGAAGTTCGCCATCAACGACGACGAAATCCTCCAGCTCGCGCGGTGGGCGTGCGTCATCGAGGACCACTACTCGGCGAAGCGCGGCCACCCGACGCCGATGGACATCGAGTGGGCCAAGGACGGCCGCACGGGCGAGCTGTTCATCGTGCAGGCGCGGCCCGAGACCGTGCAGTCGCGCAAGGCCGCCGAAGACATCGAGACGTTCAAGCTCAAGCAGCGCGGCAAGGTGCTCGTCACCGGCCGCAGCGTCGGCGAGAAGATCGCCGCCGGTCCGGTGCGCGTCATCAAGAGCGCGGAGTTCATCAACCAGTTCAAGGACGGCGAAATCCTCGTCACCGACAAGACCGACCCGGACTGGCAGCCCATCATGAAGAAGGCCGCAGCCATCGTGACGAACCGCGGTGGGCGCACCTGCCACGCGGCCATCGTTAGCCGCGAACTGGGCGTGCCAGCCATCGTCGGCACTGAGCGCGGCACCGAGTTACTCACCGACGGCCAGATGGTCACGGTGAGCTGCGCCGAGGGCGACACGGGCTTCGTCTACGACGGCAAGCTGCCGTTCGACTTGGCGCGCATGAGCGTGAAAAACCTCGGCCCCCCCCGCACGAAGGTGATGATGAACGTGGGCAATCCCGAGGAAGCCTTCTCGCTCTCGTTCATCCCGAACGACGGCGTCGGCCTCGCGCGCGAGGAGTTCATCATCACGACCTACATCAAGGCCCACCCGCTGGCGTTGCTGGACTACGACAAGCAGGACGCCGCCATCAAGGCACAGCTCGACGCGCTCACCGCCGGCTACGTGGACAAGCCGCAATTCTTCGTCGACAAGCTCGCACAGGGCGTCGCGATGATCGCCGCCGCCTTCTACCCGAAGGACGTGATTCTTCGCCTCAGCGACTTCAAGACCAACGAGTATGCGAACCTCATCGGCGGCCGCGCCTACGAGCCGAACGAGGAAAACCCGATGATTGGTTTCCGCGGCGCGAGCCGTTACTACCACCCCCGCTACCAAGCCGGCTTCGCGCTGGAGTGCAAGGCCGTGAAGAAAGTCCGCGAGGAGATGGGATTGACCAACCTCAAGGTGATGGTTCCCTTCTGCCGCACGGTCGAGGAAGGCCGCCGCGTGCAGGCCGAGATGGCGAAGCACGGGCTTGTGCGCGGCGAGAATGGGCTGGAGCTCTACGTCATGTGCGAGATTCCCAGCAACGTAATCCTCGCTGACGAGTTCGCGGACATCTTCGACGGCTTCAGCATCGGCTCGAACGACCTCACGCAGCTTACGCTGGGCGTAGACCGCGACTCGGAGATCGTCGCGCCCATCTTCGACGAGCGGAACGCGGCGGTGAAGAAGCTCATCGCGCAGGTCATAGCCGTCTGCCGAAAGCGCGGACGCAAGATCGGCATCTGCGGCCAGGCCCCGAGCGACTATCCGGAGTTCGCGCAGTTCCTCGTCGAGCAAGGCATCAACAGTATCTCGCTCAACCCGGACACGGTGCTGAAGACCACGGTCGCGATCCTGGAAAAGGAGCGCGCGCTCGATTCAACCGCCACCATGCCAACAAGCCGCTCCTGAACCACAAACAGCGCCCGCTCGCGGCGCGTTTCCCACGATGAAACATATCAGACGCATCATGATCGCCGTGGTGGGTGGCACAATGCTGGTGGTCGGTGTCGCCTTGATCGTGCTGCCGGGGCCGGCGGTTGTCGTGATACCCGCCGCCTTGGCGGTGCTCGCCCTGGAGTTCGCTTGGGCACGCCGCTGGCTGAAGCGGGCGCGCGCGCTACTGGAGGGCAGGGACGCCGGCAAGCAGACTGGAAGCACGCGATGAAATCCTCCCCCGACATCTCGTGGCATCAGCTCCAAACCGAGGAAGCCGTCGAACTGCTGCGGACCAACCTCCAGACCGGCCTCTCCGACGCCGAGGCAAAGCGGCGACTTGCCGAATTCGGGCTGAATCAGATCACCGCACGACCCGGTATGCCGGCGTGGAAGCGCTTTCTGCTCCAATTCGCCCAACCGCTTGTCTATATCCTGATTGCGGCGGGCGCCGTCACGCTCTGGCTCGGTGAGCGCGTGGACGCCTCGGTGATTTTCGGCGTTGTCATCGTCAACGCCCTCGTCGGCTTCATACAGGAAGCCAAGGCCGGGAAGGCCCTTGACGCTCTCCTGCGGTTGGTCGTGCCCGAAGCCACCGTGCGCCGCAACAGCCGCAAACTCCGCCTCCCCTCGCAACAGCTCGTTCCCGGCGACATCGTCCAGCTCCAGCCCGGCGACCGCGTGCCGGCAGACGTGCGGCTCTTTCGACTGAAAAACCTGCAAGTGGACGAGTCCGCGCTCACCGGCGAATCCCTTCCCGTCCACAAGCACTGCGACGCGCTAGCGCTAGAAACGGTTCTCGCCGACCGGCGAAACCTCGCCTACGCCGGCACCCTCGTGACCGTCGGCCAGGGCGAAGGCGTCGTGTGGGCCACGGGCGACAAGACGGAAACGGGCCGCATCGCCTGGCTGGTTTCCGAAGCCGTCGAACTTTCCACACCGCTCACGCGGAAGCTCGCCGCCTTCGGCCGGCTGATGCTGTGGGTCATCCTTGGGCTCGCCGCGCTCACCTTCTTCGCGGGCCTTTTGCATGGCGAAAACCCCGCCGAGATGTTCATGGCCTCGGTCGCGCTTGCGGTCGGCGCGATCCCTGAGGGACTGCCCGCCGCCGTCACTATCACGCTCGCCATCGGTGTCGCGCGCATGGCCCGCCGCCGCGCAGTCATCCGCAAGCTACCCGCCGTCGAGGCACTCGGCAGCACGACCGTTATCTGCACGGACAAGACCGGCACGCTCACCGCGAATCAAATGACGGTGAAGGAAGTTTTTGCGGGTGGGCGCCTCTACGAACTGACTGGCATCGGCTACGAGGGGGCTGGGGAGGTGCGCCGTGCAGGCTTGCCCGTCGCCGCACCGTCTGAACCTGCGCTGGCCGAGTGCCTACGCGCGGGCCTGCTGTGTAACGAAGCCTCCCTCGCGCCGGAGCGCGGGAGAATGCAAGTCCACGGGGACCCCACCGAGGCCGCGCTGCTTGTTGCCGCCGCGAAGGGCGGGCTGGTTCATGCGGACACGCACCGCGACTCACCGCGCGTGGACATGATTCCCTTCGAGTCGGAGCACATGTTCCGCGCGACGCTCCACCGCGCGCGACACGGCCATGTCATCTACAAAGTCGGTGCGGCAGAGCGCCTGCTCGACCGCTGTGTCGACGCGCTCGACGCGCACGGCCAACTCGTTCCCTTCGACCCGGCCGCCGCGCGAGCCGCCGCCGAAGCGATGGCGGCGAAGGGACTCCGCGTGCTGGCGCTTGCGAGGCGTCACGTGGACGCGAACCACACGCAGCTCGAACACGGCCACGTCGCCGGTGGGCTGACCTTCCTCGGCCTTGAAGGCATGATGGATCCGCCACGCCCCGAAGCCATCGCCGCGGTGCGCCGCTGCCGAGACGCGGGTATCGCGGTGAAGATGATCACCGGCGACCACGCGGCCACCGCCCGCGCCGTCGCGGAACAGGTTGGGTTGGTTTCACCGGCAGCGAAAGACGGATTGCGCATTGTCACCGGGCGCGAACTCGACCGGGTTCCGGACGCGGAACTTCCCGAACTTGCCGGCCGCACCACGGTGTTCGCGCGCGTCACACCGGGTCAAAAACTCCGCCTTGTTAAGGCCCTGCAAGCCGGTGGCCACGTCGTGGCGATGACCGGCGACGGAGTGAATGACGCGCCCGCGCTCAAGCAGGCGGACATCGGCATTGCGATGGGCCACGCGGGCACCGATGTCGCCAAGGGCGCGGCGGACGTCGTGTTGACGGACGACAACTTCGCAACTATCGAGGCGGCGGTCGAGGAGGGACGCGGGGTTTTCGACAATCTTACGAAATTTCTCGTGTGCGAGCTGCCCACGAACGTGGGCGAGGCTTTGATTCTCATGACCGCAGTTTTCCTCGGCACCGCGCTGCCGGCGCTGCCGGTGCAATTCCTCTGGATCAACATGACGACCTCGGTGCTTCTTGGCCTTGCGCTCGTGTTCGAGCCGAAGGAGGCGGACCTCATGTCGCGCCCGCCGCGCGAGCCGGGCCGGCCGATTCTCGACACCCCGCTGCTGCTGCGCACCGTGCTCGTCTCGCTGCTGATGCTGGCCGGCGCGTTTGGACTCTTCCTCTGGGAGCAGCAATTTGAAAACGCGACGCTGGCACAGGCTCGCACCGTCGTGGTAAACGTGATCGTGATGGTGGAAGTCTTTTACCTCCTGAACTGCCGGTCACTCACACGCCCCGCCTTCTCGGCCGGCTTCTTCTCGAATCCGTGGGTGCTTGCCGGTGCCGCCGGGATGGTCGGCCTGCAATGGCTGTTCACCTGCGCACCCGTCATGAACCGGCTGTTTCACAGTGCGCCGATCAGCGCCGGAGCGTGGCTGCGCATCTTCGGTGTCGCGCTTGTGGCGCATGGCGTTGTCGAGTTCGAGAAATGGCTGCACTCCCGTGTCACGACGAATTCTTCGATCGACGCGCTGGCGGTGAAGTCGCTGTCTCCCGGCTGCGCAGCATCCTTGCCGAAATGAATCCCCGCACCTCGATCCACCCGGAGCCGGCCCACGACATCACGCGCCCGCGCCCGCTGGCGCTGGAGGCGCTCTTCGCTCCGGCCACCATCGCCGTCATCGGGGCCACGGAGCGCACCGGCAGTGTGGGCCGGGCAATCTGGGAGAATCTTCGACCATTCGCGGGACGCGTGTTCCCGGTCAATCCGAAGCACACGACCATCGGCGGTGCCAAGACCTTCCCAGCCATTGGGGTAGTTCCAAAGCCGGTGGACCTCGCGATCATCGTTACGCCCGCGCCCACGGTTCCAGGCGTCATCCGCGAGTGTGCCGAAGCCGGTGTTCCGGCGGCGGTCATCATCTCCGCCGGTTTTCGCGAGAGCGGCGTGACCGGCGCGGAGCTGGAGCAGCAATGCCTCGTGGAAGCTCGGCGAGGGAAGATGCGGCTGCTCGGGCCAAACTGCCTCGGACTGATGGTGCCACACGCCGGGTTCAACGCGACCTTTGCTGCAGGCATGGCCAAGCCAGGCAGCGTCGCCTTTCTGAGCCAGAGCGGCGCGCTTTGCACGTCCGTGCTCGACTGGAGCCTGCGCGAGAACGTCGGCTTCAGCGCCTTCGTGTCGGTCGGTTCGATGCTGGACGTTGGCTGGGGCGACCTCATCACGCACTTCGGCGACGACCCGCGCACCAAGAGCATCGTCTGCTACATGGAGTCCGTTGGCGATGCGCGGGCGTTTCTTTCCGCTGCGCGGGAGGTGGCCCTCACCAAGCCTGTCATCGTGCTCAAGGTGGGCCGCACGTCCGCCGCCGCCAAGGCCGCAGCGTCACACACCGGCGCCCTCACCGGCAGCGATGACGTGCTCGATGCCGCGTTCCGTCGCGTGGGGGTGCTGCGCGTGCGCACCATCGGCGAGCTGTTCAATCTGGCGGAACTGATCGCCAAGCAGCCGAATCCGCGCGGCCCGCGCCTCAGCATCGTCACCAACGCCGGAGGCCCGGGTGCGCTCGCCACGGACGCGCTCGTCACCGCCGGCGGACATCTGGCGGCGCTGTCCGGCAACACCACTGGGGAGCTGGACAAGTTCCTTCCGGCCCACTGGAGCCACGGCAATCCGATTGATGTGCTCGGCGATGCCGACCCGGCGCGCTACGCCCGCGCAGTGACGCTGGCCGCGCAAGACCCACAGTCCGACGGCGTGCTGGTTATCCTCACGCCGCAGGCCATGACTGATGCGAAGGGCACCGCCGAGGCGATCTGTTCGCTGGCGCGGCCCGCTGACAAGCCGCTGCTCACGAGCTGGATGGGCGGCGCGGGACTGGATTCCGCCAAGGCCGTGCTCAACGCCACTGGCATTCCCACCTTCGACTATCCCGACACCGCCGCGCGGGCCTTCGCGCTCATGTGGCGTTACAGCGACAACCTGCGCACGCTTTACGAGACGCCTTCCGCTACTACGGACGCAGAGGACGGGAGACGAAGTGTTGTTGCGCAAATCATCGCTGAGGGCCGCAAGTCGGGTCGCACGCTTCTCACAGAAGTCGAGTCTAAGCAGTTGCTCGCCGCTTACGGCATTCCCACCGTGGAGACGATTGCGGCCCTGACAGTGGAAGACGCGGTGCGGCACGCCACGAAGCTCGGCTTCCCGGTCGTGCTCAAACTTTTCTCCGAGACGCTCACGCACAAAACCGACGTGGGCGGCGTGCAGCTCAACCTGCCGGACGCAGATGCGGTGCGCGGGGCGTGGGAGCGCATTCGCACCACAGTCAGCCAGAAGGCCGGCAGCCAGCACTTCCTTGGCGTGACGGTGCAGCCGATGGTCGCGCGGGAGGGCTATGAGCTGATTCTGGGCAGCAGCATTGATCGGCAATTTGGCCCGGTGATTTTGTTCGGCGCGGGCGGCCAGCTTGTGGAAGTTCTTCAAGACCGTGCCCTCGGCCTGCCTCCACTCAACGGCACGCTGGCGCGCCGCTTGATGGAACGGACAAGAATCTTTAACGCACTGCAGGGCGTGCGCGGACGCCCGCCCGTTGATCTCGTCGCGCTGGAACATCTCCTGGTGCGCTTCAGCCAACTCGTCGCGGAACAGCGGGCGATTGCCGAGATTGATTTGAACCCGTTGCTCGTCTCTTCGGGCCGGATGATCGCGCTCGACGCGCGTATCGTCCTGCATGCGTGCGGCATCGCCGATGACCAGCTTCCCCGCCTCGCCATCCGTCCCTATCCGACCCACTATGTGGTGCCGTGGAAGCTGCGCGACGACACACCAGTGACCATCCGTCCGATCCGACCCGAAGACGAACCGCTGCTGGTGAAGTTCCATCACGCGCTATCGGAGCGCAGTGTATACCTGCGCTACTTCACGCCGCAGAAACTCGACCAGCGCGTCGCGCATGCGCGCCTGAGCCGTCTGTGCTTCGTGGATTTCGACCGCGAGATGGCGCTGGTTGTCGAGCGCCGCGACCCGGACACCTGTGCGACGGAAATTATCGGCGTGGGCCGGCTGAGCAAGCAGCACAACGCCAACGAGGGCGAGTTTGCTCTGACCATCAGCGACCAATGGCAGCATCACGGTCTGGGCACGAAACTGCTGCGACTGCTGGTGCAGGTCGGCCGTGATGAAAAGCTGGAGCGCATCACCGCGACGATGCTTGCGGACAACCTCGACATGCAGCGCGTCGCCCAGAAAGTCGGCTTCACCGTGCGGCACGAGCCGGAGGCAAACGAATTCCACGCGGCGTTGCTCCTCTAATCCACTGAAATTTGGCCACTGCTTTCATCACCCATCCCGCCTGCCTGCTGCACCAAATGGGGGCCTCGCATCCCGAGTCCTCGGCACGGCTGCGGGCCATCGAGGATCAGTTAGTTGCCTCGGGACTGAGTAATTACCTCCTGCATGTGGATGCCCGACCGGCTCGGCACGAGCATCTCGAACGCGTGCATGATGCTGGCTACATTGCCATGCTCGAAGCGGCGGGGGGCGGGACCGGAACACTTCAGCTCGATTCGGACACGGCCATGTGCACCGGCACGCTGGAGGCAGCCTTGTGCGCGGCGGGTGCCGGGGTGCTGGCAGTTGACATGGTGATGAGTGGCACGGCGGAGACCGCGTTTTGCAGTGTGCGTCCTCCGGGCCATCACGCGGAGCGAAATCGCGCCATGGGGTTCTGTTTTTTAAACAACATCGCCATCGCGGCGGCTCACGCACTGGCCCAGCACGGACTGCAACGGGTGGCGATTGTTGATTTCGATGTGCATCACGGCAACGGGACGGAGGACATTTTTCGTGCTGATGAGCGGGTCCTAATGGTTTCGACGTTTCAGCATCCTTTTTATCCCTTCAGCGGAGCCGAAACCCGCTCAGCGCGCATGGTCAACATCCCGCTCGCAGCTTACAGCGCGGGAAAGGAATTTCGGCTTGCCGTTCAAGAGCACTGGCTGCCAGCGCTCGAACGATTCAAGCCGGAAATGATTCTTGTCTCCGCCGGCTTTGATGCGCACCGTGATGACGACATGGGGGGCTTACGCCTGGTCGAGGCAGATTTCGCATGGGTGGCGCACCAACTGAAGGCCGTCGCCGACGAACACGCCAGAGGACGCATCGTATCAATTCTCGAAGGCGGGTATGAGCTTCACGCCTTGGGCCGCAGTGTGGCGGCCTACCTCAAGGCGCTCAGCGGAATCTGACACGCTTCGCATCCCTTGAACCATTACCTCACTGATAATCACGATGCCCGGCTTAGAAACAATGAAACACAACCCGCATTTTCACCCGACAGCTAAAAACTCAGTGAGTTACTCGTAAATGAATCCCAGGTCAGCAACTTCAAGCCGCTGGCCAAAATCTTGAACAACAGAACCTTGATCCTGGCCACTTTTCCCCTCCAGCCCACTCAATCGAGGCCTCGTTTTTACCCGTGTCTGCGGAGTGAATGCCGCGCTCAGCGCCGTGTGGCCACGCTAGCCTTGGTCGGCAGCCGACGGGCTGCCGGTGCCACCCGCACTTCGCGATTCCGTTGCCGGTTCCCTGGTTTGTTGTCGTTAATGAATACCTCATTTCTGTAATACGAGTGCTGCTCCTTTTGCGCGCCTCGATGGATTCAATTCCGGGTCTCTGGCACACTGCAGCTCGGTGAGCAAATGAGCCGCACACCAATCAGCAGAAGAACCACGCCGCCCCCCCCCAGAAAAAGCATGTCGAGCCAAAACTGCTGCGGATGGCCGGGAAGGACGTGATGAATCCCGAGCAGATGATGTCCACCGTGCCCTCCACCAACTGGAAGAGGCCCCAGCCCATCAGCATTGAGCCGAACAGAACCCGGCCATTCTCCACTGGGCCGGCATGACGTGCGGCCAGAAACAACATGGCCATCCCCACCAGCGACACCACCCAGAGCGCCAGATGGAAATAACCATCCTGCGTGTTCGCAACCGCTCCGCGCACGCACGCACGGAGGCCTTGGCCTTCTCCGAAGCCTTCGGCCAGCGCCTTGATCAGCCTGCGCTTGCACGCGACCTGCCAGTCAATCTGGCGTTCCAGCGCCACGATCTCCGCGCGCTTCTCCACGCCGGTGTAGCCGGCGTCGGCATGCACTTACTGCTCCTGCCCGTGCAGTAGTTCCGCCGTCTTGGTCACGTCTGCCACGTTCGCCGCCGTGACGACCATTGCTGGAGAAAATTCACCCGCAGCATCCGCTCCAGTCCGATGGGTGGGCGGCAACGTTCGCCCTTGGGATAGTGCGGTTCGATGACCGCCAGCAGCTTAACCCACGGGATGACCCCCTCCATGCGCGCCAGGAACTTCTCGCGCCGCGAGACCTTCTTCTTATCCGCAAACTCGGCTCGGGCAAAACTGGCCTGGTGGGTCATGCCTTACAGTTTAAAAAACACCCGCCTCGCCGTCTCTAATAAATCGTAAACCCGTGGATTAGATCAGCGTTTCCCTTGGTCCTCCCCATCGCGTGAGGATGTGTGATTTGAAGTTCTACATTAGGAGGACTTGAACCTTTTAGCATGGCAAAGATTTTGATGGTCGATGATGAAGCGTCCGCGCTGGAAGTGGTCAGCCGTGCCTTGGCCTCGGACAAATAAATCGTGGTCCTGGCGCATGATGGTTTGCTGGCAGCCACGCAATTTCGCAGGCCACCGCAACGGAAATCTCCGCCTCAGGATCAGGCCGCAACAGGCGCTGGTGCGCGCGAAGTTGCTCATAGCCAGGCAGGAAGGCTTATCGGTAGCGGCTGCATGGGAGAGAAGCAAAGCGTGAGCAGGCCGGGCAGGCAACATCGGCCCAAGCAGGCATCGTCATTGGCTCCCGCTGGTTTAAGCGAAAGCACCCTGTGCGAACAGAGCAGCGAAGAAGTGCTTGCCGAAGCGACCGCGCTTAACGACCGTTCATTACTGATGATGGTAAACGAAATGCGCAGGTTTGTGAGCATAAATCCCAATGGCTATCATCCGCAGCGGGCGCTCGAAGTTAACTTCTCAACCGACCAACTACCGAAAAAGTGCACCAATCAATTGCAACAAAGCCCGCCAGGGAGAGGGGAAATTTTGTATTTCAAGCTAACCCGGCTTCGAGCAATCCAACCGCAATTCGGCGATGGCATATCGCCGGCACTTCCTCCCGGGCTGCTGCGGACGCGGGCATCCGAGCTTCCTTCGCGCTCGCCGCGCTCCTCGGCCTCCTCCTCGCCTCCCCGGCCGGGGCCGCTGACGCCGAACTCGCCGCGCTCACCAACGGCGTGAAGGAAATCGCTGCGCCGGGGGCGCCGGGAAATATTTGTGTCTTTGGCCCAACCGCCTTCGCCGTCGTTGCGGGCAAAGAGGGCAAGACCGCGCAGACCGCCCTCGTCGCCGCCACGCACGCGGGCAAGGGCCGCGTTGTGGCCTTCGGGCACACAAGCTACCTCGACGCCGACCTTCTTACACAGCTCGACACCGGCAAGTTCATGGACAACGCCATCGCGTGGGCCGGCAACGCGCCGAGGCCCACGCTCGTCGTGCCCAAGTCGAAGTCCCTCGCGGACGCGCTGGCGAAGCGCGGCTTCACCGTCGCCGCCACGCCACTCGCACAACTCCAACCCAGCCAGGTCCTCGTGCTTTCCGCGCATTCGCTCGCGGAAGCCGACGTGCCAGTCATCGCCAAGTTCGTCGCGGACGGCGGCGGCTTCATCACGGCCTCGACCGGCTGGGGCTGGGCGCAAGGCGGCCGCAGTCTCGCGAACGAATTCCCCGGCAACAAACTCCTCGCCCCGTTCGGCCTCGTCTTCGGCGGCGGCTTCACGGGCAAGACCACGGCTAAGGGCTACGCCATTGAGCCCGTTCCGCCGCTGCTGCACGCAGGCAAGGCGCTCGACGCCGCGCGCGCGGGCACCAAGCTCGCGAAGGACGACCTCACCCAAGCCAGCGTCGCGCTCACGCTCGCCGCGCAGAGTTTGCCAGCGGATGACAAAACGTTTCTGCCCAAGCTCAAAGCCCTCCGCTCGCAGCCCGGCGTGAACACCGCGCCCACCGCGAAATCGTCGGTGAAGGCCGACCAACTCGCCGCGCGCGTGCTTGTGTCGCTCGATGGCCGCGAGCTGGAGACGTTGTCGCCCGCGCAGTTGAAGGCGCATCCGAGCGCCGCAAGTTTCCCCGGTTCAGTGCCCGCCGACGCGAAGCGCGAGACGGCGACGGTGAACGTGGACCCGACAGTTCCCGGCTGGCATTCCACCGGCCTCTACGCCGCTCCCGGCGAAGTCGTGACCGTCAGCGTCCCGGCGAGTTTCGCCAATGCCGGCTGGAAGATTCGCATCGGCGCGCACTCGGATTCGCTCTGGCACCTGGACAGTTGGAAACGCTTCCCGGCCATCTCCCGCAGTTACGCGGTGAAGGCGGCGGAGACGCAAGTCGCGAGCGCATTCGGCGGCTTGCTCTTCGTCGAGACGCCGAAGGCTGCCGACGGCGCGGCGGTGAAGGTCGAGTTCGCCGGTGCCGTGCGCGCGCCGCACTACATCCACGGCAAGACGACGTTGGCCGAGTGGAAAGAGCTGCGCGCCGCACCCGCGCCGTGGGGCGAATTGGAGACGAAAAAGATTGTTCTCTCTTTGCCGTCGAAGGTGCTGCGCGACCTCGAAGACCCCGTCGCACTGATGAAAGTTTGGGACGAGACGCTGGACCTCATTGCAGATCTCGCGGCGATTCCCAAGGACCGCCCGCGGGCCGAGCGCATCGTGTGCGATGAGCAGATTTCCGCCGGCTATATGCACAGCGGTTACCCGATCATGACATGGATGGACATGCCGCCGCGCCTCGTGAGCGAGGCCCACATGCGGAAAGGCGACTGGGGCATCGGCCACGAGTTGGGCCACAATCACCAAGTCGGCGAGTGGACGTTTGAGGGCACGGGCGAAGTGACCTGCAACCTCTTCACGATGTATGTGATTGACCGCATCGGCGGCACGAAGCCCGCGAACGGCCGCGTCGGTCTTCCAGTCGTGGCGGAGAAGTTCGCGAAATACACCGCGGGTGGGAAACCGGACTTCGCCAAGTGGCAGGCGGACCCGTTCCTCGCGCTCGCGATGTATGTGCAGCTCCAGCACGCGTTCGGCTGGGACGCTTACAAGAAAGTGTTCGCCGAGTATCGCGCGCTTCCTGCCGGCGAACGGCCCAAGGCCAACGAGCGCATTGACCAGTGGATGGTGCGCTTCAGCAAAACGGTAAACCACAATCTCGGTCCGTTCTTCCAGGCGTGGGGCCTGCCGGTCACGGACGCGGCGCTCGCAAGCATCGCCAAGCTGCCTGCGTGGCCGAAGGAAGCGTGGCCGGGGACGAACGGGAAGATGGATTGAAAGACCGGATGAACCGCCGAACTCCAGACTCCCAGGATGCTGCGGGGGTCCCCACGTCTGAGGCCCACGCCGAGCCTTGGCTCCTCCTCCACTCCGGCCCCTGCCCTCCCGCCTTCAACATGGCGATGGACGAAGCCCTGCTCGAAGCCGTCGCCGGCCTCGGCCAGCCCGTCTTGCGCTTCTACTCGTGGACGGAGCCAGCCGCCACCTTCGGCTACTTCCAGCACTACGCGGAGATTGCGCGCACCACGCAACTGCGCCCGCTCATCCGTCGCCCGACCGGCGGTGGCCTCGTGCCGCATGATGCGGACTGGACTTACAGCGTCGTCATCCCGCCGACGCACCCGTGGCACGCGCTCAACGCGGTGGATAGCTACCGCCGGATGCACGAGTGGATTCGCGCCGCCTTCACCCGCCTGGGCGTGGCGACGGAGCTGGCCAACTGCTGCCGCAAGTCCACACCGGGGCAATGCTTCGTGGGCTGGGAGAAGTTCGACGTGCTCTGGCAGGGCCGCAAAATCGCCGGCGCAGCGCAGCGCCGGAACAAGCAGGGCCTGCTCATCCAAGGCTCCGTGCAACCGCCGCCGGTAGGTTGGGAGCGCAAGCAATGGGAGAAGGAGATGGCGCCGTCAGGCCACCGCCAGATTTCGCTAACGGCTGAAGTCCAAGCCCAAGCTGCGAGACTGGCAGTGGAGAAGTATTCCGAACTGGCGTTCTACGCCCGCCGTTGACCGCAGCCGCGCGCTTAAGCTTCCTCATAGGGGATCCGCAACCCGAAGATTGAAATGACAGCCAATCGGATGAAATGCTGTCTTCATCTCAAACTGTTTTCACAAATCATATCCCGGCTTGCCTCACAACGCGGCGGCGATACTGTCCCAACATAGAATTGTGAATTTCGAACTACGCAATATGCGCAAACCGGTCTCCACCCCAGCGATAAACGCCCGTCGCGCGTTTACGCTCATCGAATTGCTTGTGGTCATAGCCATCATCGCGATCCTAGCGGGCATGCTTCTGCCAGCTTTGAGCAAGGCCAAGATGAAAGCTCAGAACACCAATTGTCTGAACAATCTCAAACAGTTGGGACTAGGGTGGAAGCTCTATGCGAGCGAGTGGGATGACAAGCTGGTGTATGCCCACTACAACCAACTCAACGCCGCAGGGACCGCTACCCTCGCAGGCACAATCAACGGCAGCGCTTGGGTCATGGGCGACCAGAAAGACACGGGAGCCAATCCATACCCGCCCTACCTTCCTCCTCCGACCCTGAACTCGACGAATGACCAGTGCATTATCGATGGCCAGCTATACCGGTATGTTGGGTCCGCGAAATCTTACAAAGATCCCGCCGACAAACGCGTGGCCAATGGCGTTAACAAGAACCGAAGCTATTCGGTGAATAGTTGGGTTTCTGAAGTCCGTGTCGGTGGGGCAGCGGGCCCCTTGGGCAATAACACGAGCTTTACGCAATTCCGCCGCGAGGGAGATTTCACCGCAGCTAGCCCTTCCGGTATTTGGGTAATGATTGACGAGCACGAAAGCGGCATCAACGACGGGTGGTTCGCTGTGGACATGGGCGGTGGTCGCACCTGGCTCGACTTGCCTACGGGCCGTCACGGTGGCGCTTATTCGCTCAACTTTGCTGATGGCCACTCGGAAAGCTACAAACTGCAGCAAGTGGGGTTGTTTAGTTCGCCAACGGCACCCACGGTTCCATTGAACGTCGCCATGGCCGCTCAACCAGCGGTGAACGACTGGCTGAAATTGCAAAATGTTTCCTCTAAATAGGGAGACAAAAACTGAACCGACCGTTTTTTTCCGATGTCGGTCTGAGGAGCCAGACGACGAGTCAGCCAAGTGACAAGGGTTACAGCCCAATCGGATGCCACGCCGTCTTCATCTCGACGGTGTCCAGAATCCAATACGGGTCTTCGCCGCGCTCCGTGAACCAGTCGGCCTCGGGCAACGCGTGGTTGAAGTAGCGCTTGAGGTTCGTGGCGACGCCGGCCCGGAGCTGCGCGGAGATTTCCGGCACTCCCGCGCCGTCTACGATGGCGTTCACGTCCATGTGCGACGCGATGTGCGGGACGAGTTCGGCGCGCTGGCCGGCGAGGATGTTCACCACGCCGCCGGGCAGGTCGCTCGTGGCGAGGATTTCCGCGAAGGACAGCGCGGGCAACGGCGCGCGCTCGGAAGGGATGACGATGGCGGTGTTGCCGCTCAGAATCACGGGCAGCAGCAGCGACACCATCGGCAGCAACACCGGCAGGTCCGGCGCGAGCACGACGACGACGCCCATCGGCTCGGCAGTGGTGAAGTTGAAGTGCGGCGAGGCGACCGGGTTCACGCTGCCGAAGACTTGCTGATACTTGTCCGTCCAGCCGGCGTGGTGGACGAGGCGGTCGCACACGCGGCCCACGCCGGTGCGGGCCTGTTCCAGCGTGACGCCGTGGGAACGGGAGACCTCGGCCGCAAGGGCTTCGCGGCGGCTTTCGAGCATCTCAGCGGCGCGGTAGAGGATTTGGCCGCGGTTGTAAGCGGTTGCTTTCTCCCAGCCCGGTTGCGCGGCGCGGGCGGCGACCACGGCGTCGCGGAAGTCCTTGCGGGAGGCCCAGCAGTAGTTGTCGAGGTGCGCGCCGTCGGGGCCTTTGGCTTCGAGACAGCGGCCGCTCTCGCTGCGGACAAACTTGCCGCCAATGTAGAGCTTGTAGGTTTTGCGGACGTCGAGGCGCGTGCTCATGTGCGATTGATGGCGGTAAGGTAGCTGCGAGAAAGAGAGCAGACAATCACTCAAAAGCCCGCTGCCTTGCCGTCGCTCACGCGCGGGTCGTGGGCACCCAGGAAGGTTTTGCCGTCGCGCGCGAGGCCCACGGCCTGGCAGGCGCCCATGGAGTTCAATTCGTTGAGCTTGTGCCCGCGGCGCTCCAGTTCACGGCGCACTTCGGTGGAAAACTTCTTCTCGATGCGCAGTTCGTCGGGACTCCATTGCTGATGAAAGCGAGGCTGCGCAAGCGCGTCGGCAGGATCGCGCCCAAAGTCCACGGTGTGGATAATCGCGAGCAAGGTTTGTGTGATGATCGTTGGGCCGCCTGCCGCGCCGACGCTCAGGATGGGTTTGCCGTTCTTCAACACAATCGTCGGCGACATGCTGGAAAGCGGGCGTTTGCCGGGCGCGACGGCGTTGGCCTCCGCGCCGACGAGGCCGAAGAAGTTCGCCACGCCAGGCTGCGCGGAGAAGTCGTCCATCTCGTTGTTGAGCACGACGCCGGTGCCGGGCACGACAACCTTGGAGCCGTAGCTCGTGTTGATGGTCGCGGTGCAGGCGACCCAGTTGCCCACGGTGTCGGCGGCGGAGAAGTGCGTGGTGTGTTTGCCGAAGACGTCGCTGGTCGCGTTGGGGGGCGTGCCGTGCTGGACGCTCGTGGCGCGCTTCAGGTCAATCTGCCTGGCGAGTTGCGCGGCGTAGCCCTTGTCCACAAGGCCACGTGGAACGGGCGCGAAGTCGGGATCGCCGAGCCAATGCACGCGGTCGGCAAAGGCGAGCTTCATCGCCTCGGCGACGACGTGGACGAAGTCCGGCGAGTTCGCGCCGAGCGCCTTGAGGTCGAAATGTTCGAGGATGTTGAGAATCTGCGCGACGTGGACGCCACCCGAGCTGGGCGGCGGGAAGCCAATGATTTCGTGGCCGCGATAGGTGGTGCGGAGGGGCTCGCGGGATTTGGCGACGTAGTTGGCGAAGTCAGCTTCGGTGAGCAGGCCGCCGTTGGCGCGCATCCAGGCGGCGGTTCGCTGCGCGAACGGCCCGCGATAAAACCAGTCGCTCCCCTGCTCTGCCAACGAGCGGAAAGTTGTCGTGAGGTCGGGTTGGCGCAAGGTGTCGCCAGCATTCCAAGGCGAACCATCAGGCTTGAGAAAAACGGCGCGCGAGGCGGGGAACTTATCGAGGTCCTTTGCCACGCCCGCGAGGCGGCTGGCGTAATTGCGCGTCACGGGGAAACCGTTTTCCGCAATGCGAGCGGCGGTGTGGCAGTGGTCGCGCCACGGGAGTTTGCCGAACTTCGTGACGGCTTGGTGGAACGCGGCAACTTCTCCGGGCACACCCGCCGCGAGTGCGCCAGTCTGGCTGAGTTCCGCCACGGCTTTGCCGTCGCGCAAGAACATGTCGCGCGTAGCCTTCGCTGGGGCGGTCTCGCGGCCATCAATCGCAACGACTTCGCCGTTTGCGCGCCGAATGAGCAGGAAGCAGCCACCGCCGATGCCGGAGTTGTGACTGTCCACGACGCTGAGGACGAGACCAGCGGTGACGATGGCGTCCACTGCATTGCCGCCACGACGCAACGCGTCAATGGCCGCGTCCGTTGCGAGCGGGTGGACGGAGGCGACCATGCCACGCTCGGCTGCGGATGCTCCGAGGAGAAGGATTTGCCACGAGAGGGCACAAAGCGCACAGAGGTAGGCGAGGGAGAAAAATCCTTTGTGGTCTTTGCGTTCTTTCACGGCCGACTCGGCGGGGCAGAGCTTGTTCATGGAAACGGATTTCACGCCACCATCAGCGGGCCATCGAAGACGGTGAGGCTGATGACTTCCGTCTGGGCGAAGTGCGGGCCGTGCCGCTCGCCTTTCGGTGCGTGAAAGAGCGTGCCGGGTCCGTAGGTCACCTCGGACTCCACCCACTCGCCGGAGAGAATGTAAGCCCACTCGTTAGCGACCGGATGCGTGTGCGCGGGGACATGTGTGCCGGCGGCAAACTTGCGCAGAACGACGAGCCCGCCGGTGGCCGCATTCTTATGGAGAATCTTCAACTCAACGCCGGCGTAGGGGCCGGACTGCCACGGTTTGTCATCCGCTCGCGCGAGGTATTGGAACATGGCGAGATGGCAACGCGGTGGCCGAATTATTGCAAGCTCCCGTATCGCGCACGCTCTGTTGTCGGCGCTGTCAACGGACTTTACGGAACAGCCGGCGAACGGGTCTTGTCGCCGAAGCGGAAGAACTGCCAGAAGGCATCGAGCTGTTTGGCGGTGTCGCCGCCCAGCACATCAGGCAACGGGCTGGAGCCATCCTCCTGGAAATACACTGGCATCTTCGTCTGCGGCTCGATGCGCAGTGGGTTGCGCACCCAGCGTTCGTAATAAGCGCGTTGGATGCGCTCGACGGTGTAGGCGAAGTTGATGCCTTCACTCTCGAAGACCTGCGTGGCCTTCACCGGACCGACCGAGTGACACGAGATGCACGAGAAGCCGCCGTCCACGCCGATAAGCTTCTGGCCGACCTTCGCCAATTCCAGATCCTGCGGCGGCTCG